>NZ_JBIRVJ010000009.1:0-464213 GCF_044386705.1 Streptomyces sp. NPDC020422
GACAACCGTGGTGGTGGCTACCGGGGTCGTGACGAGCGTCCGTCCTTCCGGCGTGACGAGCGTCGTGACGAGCGGCCTTCGTTCCGCCGCGACGAGCGTCCGTCCTACCCCCGTGACGACCGCCGCGACGACAACCGCGGTGGCGGCTACCGCGGCCGCGACGAGCGTCCCTCGTACCAACGTGACGACCGCCGCGATGACCGTCGTGACGACAACCGTCGTGACGACAACCGTGGTGGTGGCTACCGGGGTCGTGACGAGCGTCCGTCCTTCCGGCGTGACGAGCGTCGTGACGAGCGGCCTTCGTTCCGCCGCGACGAGCGTCCGTCCTACTCCCGTGACGACCGCCGCGACGACCGCCCCTCCTACTCCCGCGACGACCGCCGCGACGAGCGGCCCCGTGGGCCCCGTCGTGAGGACGACCGGCGTGGTGGCGGCGGCTTCCGTGGGCGCGACGACCGACGGGACGACCGTGGGCGCGGGCCGCGTCGGGACGACCGTGGTGGCTACGGCCGCCGGGACGACCGGGACCGTCGTGGCGGGGACCGGGACCGTCCGGACCGCGCGCCGATCAAGCGTCTGCCGATCCCGCCGGAGGTCACCGGTGAGGAGATCGACCCGGACGTGCGGCAGGAGCTGATGAGCCTGCCCAAGGGTCTCGCCGAGGACGTCGCCCGCAACCTCGTCATGGTCGCCCAGCTGATCGACGAGGAGCCGGAGAAGGCGTACGAGTACTCGCGCATCGCCCTGCGGCTCGCCTCCCGTGTCGCCGCCGTCCGCGAGGCCGCCGGCTTCGCCGCGTACGCGACGCAGAAGTACGCCGAGGCCCTGGCCGAGTTCCGGGCCGCGCGGCGGATGACCGGCAGCGTCGAGCTGTGGCCCGTCATGGCGGACTGCGAGCGCGGTCTGGGCCGTCCCGAGCGTGCGCTCGCCATGGCCGGCGAGCCCGAGGTGCAGAAGCTCGACAAGGCCGGGCAGGTCGAGATGCGGCTCGTGGCCGCCGGAGCCCGCCGGGACATGGGGCAGCTCGACGCCGCCATCGTGACCCTGCAGAGCCCCGAGCTGGCGTCCAACGCCCACCACGCGTGGACCGCCCGCCTGCGCTACGCGTACGCCGACGCGCTGCTGGCCGCCGACCGCGAGGCCGAGGCGCGCGAGTGGTTCGCCAAGGCGCTGGAGGCCGACAAGGACGGCTCCACGGACGCCTCGGACCGGCTCGCCGAGCTCGACGGTGTCGAGTTCGTCGACGCGTTCGAGGACGAGGACGAGGACGAGGGCGCGGACGAGGCTCCCTCGGAGGACGTGCGTGCCGAGGACGGCGACGAGCGTGACGGCGACAAGGCCTGACCGCTGAGTGCATGAGGAAAGGGCGCATCCCCCGCGGGGGATGCGCCCTTTCTCGTTTGTCGGCGGGGTCAGTCGATCGCCAGGCTCCGCAGGACCAGGCCGGTGGCCGGCTTGGGGCCGAAGGAGGTCGACTTGCGGGGCATCGTGACGCCCTGGCGGGCCAGGTCGCGCACGACCTCCTCCTTCACCGGGTGCATCAGGACCGCCGTACCGCCGCGGCGCTCGGCCTGTTCGACGGCGGCCTCGGTGTCGTGGATGTAGGCGATGTCCTCGGGGGCGTCCGGGATGTGCCAGACGTGGTCGAGGAGCGTCGAGTGCAGGACCGTCGCGTCCAGCGTGCGCCAGGCCTCGGGGCGGTCGGTGCGGATCGTGCGGGCGAGGAGCTCCGGGTCGGGGCGGTCGACGAGGTGGAAGGTGCCGTCGCCGGCCAGGAGGAAGGCGTTGCCCTCGGCCGTCGCCGCCGCGAGGGCCTCCTGGGCCGCGGCCAGCGGTCCCTCGACGCGGGTCACGCGGAAGGCGTCGCCGAGGGCGGCCAGGGCGTCCGCGACCGGGAGGCGGTTGAGGAGGCGGTGGATCGCGCGGACCCGCAGCGGGTAGCGGGCGGTGTCGACGAGGAGGACGAGGCCGTAGTTCCAGGGGCCCGGCGCGGTGTGCTCCTCGCGCAGGCGCAGATAGGTGGCCCAGCGGTGGTGTCCGTCGGCGATCAGGGCCTGGTGACGGCCCAGTTCGGCGGCGACGGCGGCCAGGTCGGCCGGGTCGGTGACCGACCAGAGCCGGTGGTGGAAGCCGTCCTCGGTGGTGGTGGAGAGCAGCGGCTCGCGCTCGACGGTGCGGTCGACGACCGAGCCGGCGCCGTCCCCGTCGCCGCGGTAGGTCAGGAGCAGCGGCTCCAGGTTGGCGGCGGTGGTGCGCATGAGGGCGGCGCGGTCCTCGACGACGTGCGGCATGACGTCCTCGTGGGGCAGCACGATGCCCTCGGCGGGGGTGGAGAGTTCCAGGGCGCCGATGAGGCCGCGCTGGAGGATGCCGTCGCCGCGCTGCTCGTACACGTAGAGGGCGGGGTCGGGGTCCGGGGCGAGGATGCCGTCGGCGAGCCAGCGGTCGAGGGTGACGGCGGCCTTGCGGTGGCGGGTGCCGGCGGTGATCGCCTGGGGCAGGATCAGCCGGACGATGTTGTGGGGATCGGCGGACTCGAGATGGTGGAGTCCGTCAGGTCGTACGACGACGTCGTACGGCGGGGAGGTCACGGCTGCCAGACTGCCCACGCGTGCGGGCACGTACCGGAGGCCCCGGAAGGGGGCCAGGCGCAGTCCTGGGGCGCGGACGTCATCGGCCGCGTGACCTGAAGTGTTCATCTCGTCATCGTAGGTGGCCGTCTGCGATGCGCGATGATCGGGGGAGTGTGGGAATTCCACCGGTCGACGTGAGGAGCAGGCGATATGACGGGAATCGGCCAGGGCCGGCAGGGCAGGACGCGGCCGAGCGGGAGCGCGGTCGCGCTCAGCGAGGCGTACGACACGGCACTGCTCGACCTGGACGGCGTCGTCTACGCGGGCGGGGACGCGATCCCGTACGCCGTCGAGGCGCTGGGCGCGGCCCGGGCGGGCGGGATGCACCTGGCGTACGTCACGAACAACGCGCTGCGGACCCCGCAGGTCGTGGCGGAGCACCTGACCGAGCTCGGGGTGCCGGCGGAGGCCGGGGACGTGATCACCTCGGCGCAGGCGGTGGCCCGGCTGATCGCGGACGAGCTGCCGCCCGGCTCCCGGGTGCTGCTGATCGGCGGCGAGGGGCTGCGGGTGGCGCTGCGGGAGCGGGGTCTGGTGCCGGTGGAGTCGGCGGACGACGATCCGGCGGCGGTGGTGCAGGGCTACGGGGGGCCGGAGCTGGCGTGGGGGCGGCTCGCGGAGGCGAGCTACGCGGTGGCGCGGGGGCTGCCCTGGTACGCGTCGAACACGGACCTGACGGTGCCGACCGCCCGGGGGATCGGTCCGGGGAACGGGGCGGCCGTGGAGGTGGTGCGGATCGCGACGGGCGGGGAGCCGAAGGTCGCGGGCAAGCCGTTGCCGCCGATGCACCGGGAGACGGTGCTGCGGACCGGGGCCGAGCGGCCGCTGGTGGTGGGGGACCGGCTGGACACGGACATCGAGGGGGCGTCCAACGGGGGCGTGGACTCGCTGCTCGTGCTGACGGGCGTCACGGACGTGGCGCGGCTCCTGGCGGCCGTGCCGGAGCACCGTCCGACCTTTGTGTCGGCGGATCTGCGGGGGCTGCTCGTGCCCCAGCCCGAGGTGGCCGAGGCCGCCGAGGGGGCGTTCCGGTGCGGGGGCTGGACGGCCTCGGTGAGCGGCGGCGCGCTCGTGGTGGAGGGGGCGGGGGAGGCGCTCGACCCGCTGGACGGGGTGCGGGCGCTGTGTGCGGCGGCCTGGACGGAGGCGGGTACGGGGGCGTGCGGCCTGGACGCGGGGAAGGCGCTGGGGCGGCTGGGGCTGCGCTGACGGGCGGGCTGGGGGCGAGCGGTGCGTTCCCCGCTCGTACCGGGGGCCCGACAGGGGATCGATCACCCATGGCAGGGTAGGCTAACCTAACCTCGTGTTGGTCGAGAGTCCCTCCCGTACGAGCGCGGAGCCGGTCGGCCCCGTCCGGAAACCGACGCGCAGCAACTCCCTGCGTGCCGTCGGACTGGTCGCGGCCGTCGGAGTCCTGCTGCTGGTCTGCGTCCTGAGCGTCATGATCGGCGCCAAGCCGGTGCCGCTCGGCGACGTGTGGCACGGTCTGTTCCAGAACAGCGGCATCCGCAACGACGTCGTCATCCACGACGTCCGCGTCCCCCGCACCCTCCTCGGGCTGCTCGTCGGGCTGGCCCTCGGCCTGTCCGGCGCCGTCATGCAGGGCCTCACCCGCAACCCGCTCGCCGAGCCCGGGCTGCTCGGCGTCAACGCCGGCGCGGCCGCCGCCGTGGTGTCCGCGATCGCGTTCCTCGGGATCACCGACACCGGGTCCTACGTGTGGCTCGCCTTCGTCGGCGCCGGACTCGTCTCCGTCCTCGTCTACGTCCTCGGCGGCAGCCGCAGCGCCACCCCCGTACGCCTCGCGCTCGCCGGGACCGCGGCCACCGCCGCGCTGTACGGCTACGTCAACGCCGTACAGCTGCTGAACTCCGCGGCCCTGGACCGGCTGCGCTTCTGGACGGTCGGCTCGCTGGCCTCCGCGACCATGGACACCGTCACCCAGGTCGCGCCCTTCATCCTGGTCGGCGCCGTGCTCGCGCTGCTCATCGCCCGGCCGCTGAACGCCATGGAGCTGGGCGACGACACCGCCCGCGCCCTCGGCGCGCACCTCAACCGCACCCGGCTCGTCGCCATGGTCGCGGTCACGCTGATGTGCGGGGCCGCCACCGCCGCCTGCGGGCCGATCGTCTTCCTCGGCCTGATGGTGCCGTACATCGTGCGGTCCATCACCGGCCCGGACATGCGCTGGATCCTGCCGTACGCGGCGGTCCTGTCGCCCGTGCTCCTGCTCGGCTCCGACATCATCGGCCGGGTCGTCGCCCGGCCCTCCGAACTCCAGGTCGGCATCGTCACCGCGCTCGTCGGCGGGCCCGTCTTCATCCGACTCGTCCGCCGCAAGAGGATGGCCACGCTGTGAGCACCAAGACCCTGCGGACCGCCGGCGGGCTCTCCGTACGCTACGAGCCGCGCGCGCTCGTCTCCGTCCTCGGCCTGCTCGTCCTGGCGGCGGCGGCCGCGGTCGTGCTCATCGGCAGCGGCGACTTCCCCATCGCGCCCGGCGACGTCGTCGCCACCCTGCTCGGCCACGGCACGCCCGTGCAGGAGTTCGCCGTCATGGACCTGCGGCTGCCGCGGGTCCTGGTGGCCGTCTTCGTGGGCGCCGCGCTCGGCATCGGCGGCGCGGTCTTCCAGTCGGTCTCCCGCAACCCGCTGGGCAGCCCCGACGTCATCGGCTTCGGCCAGGGCTCCACCGTCGGCGCGCTCACCGTCATGGTGCTCTTCCATGGCGGCGCCGCCGCGGCGGCCGGCGGCGCGGTCGTCGGCGGCCTCGTCACCGGCGTCGTGATCTACCTGCTCGCCTGGAAGCGCGGGGTGAGCGGCTACCGGCTCGTGCTCATCGGCATCGGCGCCGCCGCCATGCTCACCGCCGTCATCAACTACCTCATCACCAAGGCGCAGTTCGTCGACGCAGCCCGGGCCACCGTCTGGATGACCGGATCGCTCGACGGCCGCGACTGGGCCCAGTTCTGGCCCCTGCTCGCCGTCAGCTGCGTGCTGCTGCCGGTCGTGCTCGGCCACGGGCGGGCGCTGCGCATGCTGGAGATGGGCGACGACGCCGCCTACGCCCTCGGGGTGAAGGTCGAGCGGACCCGGATCGTGCTCATGGGCTCGGCAGTACTGCTCGTCGCGGTCGCCACCGCCGCCGCGGGGCCGATCGTCTTCGTCTCCCTCACCGCGCCCCAGCTGGCCCGCCGGCTCACCCGCTCGCCCGGGCCCAACCTCGCCGCCTCCGCGCTGATGGGCACCACCCTGCTGCTCGTCGCCGACTGGACCGCCACCAACGCGTTCGGCGAGCGCCAGCTGCCGGTCGGCGTCGTCACCGGCGTCCTCGGCGGCTGCTACCTGCTGTGGCTGCTCGTCAGCGAGCGCAAGGCGGGCCGGATATGACCATCCAGAACACCACCAGGAGCAAGGGTATGAACGGGCAGCAGCAGGCGCAGCGGCTCATGGCCGAGTCGGTCACGCTCGCCTACGACCAGCGGGTCATCGCCCGCGACCTCAGCGTCGCGATCCCCGACAACTCCTTCACGGTCATCGTCGGCCCCAACGCCTGCGGCAAGTCCACCCTGCTGCGCGCCCTGTCCCGGATGCTCAGGCCCAGCCAGGGGCGGGTCCTGCTCGACGGGCAGGCGATCCACTCCCTGCCGGCCAAGAAGGTCGCCAAGACCCTCGGTCTGCTGCCGCAGTCCTCCATCGCCCCCGACGGCATCACCGTGGCCGACCTCGTCGCCCGCGGCCGCTACCCCCACCAGGGGCTGCTGCGCCAGTGGTCCCCCGAGGACGAGCGGATCGTGCAGGAGTCGATGGCCGCGACCGGGGTCGCCGAGCTCGCCGAGCGGTTCGTCGACGAGCTCTCCGGCGGCCAGCGGCAGCGGGTCTGGATCGCCATGGCCCTCGCCCAGCAGACCCCGCTGCTGCTGCTCGACGAGCCGACCACCTTCCTCGACATCCAGCACCAGATCGACGTCCTCGACCTGTGCGCCGAACTCCACGAGAACCAGGGCCGCACCCTCGTCGCCGTCCTGCACGACCTCAACCACGCGGCCCGCTACGCCACCCACCTCATCGCCTGCCGCGACGGCGAGGTCGTCGCCGAGGGGCCGCCGTCCGAGGTCGTCACCGCCGAGCTCGTCGAGCGGGTCTTCGGGCTGCGCTGCCAGGTCATCGAGGACCCGGAGACGGGCACGCCGCTGGTCGTGCCGGCCGGGCGCAAGGCCCGCGCCCGCACCCGCCCGGAGCCCGCGCTACAGCAGTGACCGCAGCCTGAGCAGATCGCGGAAGCCCGCCTCGAGGCCCACCCGGCCGGAGGCCCAGGCCTTCGCGAAGTTCAGCTCGCCGTCCACCATCGCCACCAGGTCGTCCCCGGTCATCCGCAGCCGGATCTGGGCCTTCCCCGGCGGCGGGCCCGCGACGGTGTCCTGGACCTCGATCCGGCCGTCCACGAGACGGCCCGTGAAGGTCGTGTCGAGGTCGGTGAGGTGACAGCTGAGGGTGCGGTCGAACGCGGCCGCGCCCCGCACGTCGCCGTCCGCCCGCGCGAGGTTGTCCGAAAGTCTGCTCAGTGCGCTGCGGCACTCGGTGATCGTCGCCATCGCGGTCGACGGTACCCCAGGGCTTCGCGGTAGCGTCGGGGCATGAGCCACCCGCAGGACCCCGACGAGGACCTCCCGCACCTGCCCCCGGGCCCCGGAGAGGACGCCGGGGACGCCCCCGCCGTGGACACCGAGGCCGCCGGACCCGCGCCCCTCGGCGTCGTACGCACCCCCACCGGGCGGCCCTCCGTCGACGCGCTGCTCGACCGCCTCGGCGACGCGGACCACCTCACGGCCGACGGACACCTCGACGTGTACGAGGATGTACACCGTGGGCTGCGCGCCGAGCTGAGCTCGCTCGACGAGCGTCCCGCCCCTCGTCCGTACGACAACAGGAGCTGAACCGAACGTGGCAGGAGTGGTCCGCCGCCGTCTCGACGCCGAGCTGGTACGGCGCAAGCTGGCGCGCTCGCGCGAGCACGCCAGCCAGCTGATCGCCGCGGGCCGGGTGACCGTCGGCAAGACCGTCGCCACCAAGCCCGCCACCCAGGTGGAGACCGCCGCGGCCATCGTCGTCGCCCAGGACGACACCGACCCCGACTACGTCTCGCGCGGCGGCCACAAGCTGGCCGGCGCCTTCGCCGCCTTCGTGCCGCAGGGCCTGCGGGTCGAGGGCCGGCGCGCGCTCGACGCGGGCGCCTCCACCGGCGGCTTCACCGACGTGCTGCTGCGCGCCGGCGCCGCCCACGTCGTCGCCGTCGACGTCGGCTACGGGCAGCTCGCCTGGTCGCTGCAGTGCGACGAGCGCGTCACCGTCAAGGACCGCACCAACGTGCGCGAACTGACCGTCGACGCCATCGACGGCATCCCCGTCGACCTCGTCGTCGGCGACCTCTCCTTCATCCCGCTCGGCCTGGTGCTGCCCGCCCTCGCCGCCTGCACCGCGCCCGACGCCGACCTGGTCCTCATGGTCAAGCCGCAGTTCGAGGTCGGCAAGGAGCGGCTCGGCACCGGCGGAGTCGTCCGCAGCCCCGAACTGCGCGCCGACGCGGTCAAGAACGTGGCCCGGCAGGCGGCCGAGCTCGGGCTCGGCGTCCTCGGCGTCACGGCGAGCCCGCTGCCCGGGCCCTCCGGGAATGTCGAGTACTTTCTGTGGCTGCGGGCCGGAGCGCCCGCGCTTGATCCCGCGGAAGTCGACCGCGCCGTGGCGGAAGGACCTCGTTGAGCACTGGTTCGAGTACCTCGACCGACAGCACCCGTACCGTCTTCCTGCTCGCGCACACCGGCCGGCCGGCCGCCGTGCGCAGCGCCGAACTCGTCGTCCTCGGGCTGCTGCGCAGCGGCATCGGGGTGCGCGTCCTGGAGGCGGAGGCGGCCGACCTGCCGCTGCCGCCGTCCGTCGAGAAGGTGCCGGAGGCCTGCTCCGACGCGCTCGAGGGCTGTGAGCTGCTCGTCGTCCTGGGCGGCGACGGCACCCTGCTGCGCGGCGCGGAGTTCTCCCGCGCCTCCGGGGTGCCGATGCTCGGCGTCAACCTGGGCCGGGTCGGCTTCCTCGCCGAGGCCGAGCGCGACGACCTCGACAAGGTCGTCGACCGGGTCGTGACGAAGGCGTACGAGGTCGAGGAGCGGATGACCCTCGACGTCACCGTCTACCAGAACGGCGACGTCCTGCACCGCGACTGGGCGCTCAACGAGGCGGCCGTGCAGAAGGTGTCGCCCGAGCGGATGCTGGAGGTCGTCCTCGCCATCGACGGGCGGCCGGTCACCGGCTTCGGCTGCGACGGTGTGATCTGCGCGACGCCGACCGGCTCGACGGCGTACGCGTTCTCCGCCGGCGGCCCGGTGATCTGGCCCGAGGTCGAGGCCCTGCTGATGGTGCCGATCGGGGCGCACGCCCTGTTCGCCAAGCCGCTGGTCACCACCCCCGACTCGGTGCTCGCCGTCGAGGTCGAGCCGCACACCCCGCACGGGGTCCTGTGGTGCGACGGCCGCCGCACCGTCGAACTCCCGGCGGGCGCCCGCGTCGAGGTCCGCCGCGGCGCCGTCCCGGTCCGGCTCGCCCGCCTCCACCACGCCTCCTTCACCGACCGGCTGGTGGCGAAGTTCGCGCTGCCGGTGTCGGGGTGGCGCGGGGCGCCGCACTAGGTCCGCCCGCCGAGCGGTGCCGGGCCGACCGGGCGTGGCACCGCGAGGGCCGGCCCCCGCACGGGCGGGGGAGCAACGCATCCGCGTCCCGTCCGGCGCGGGCACGGACACGGGCACGGGCACGACGGGAGCGTCCCCGGACGCGTCTCACCGAGGACGGCCGCCGACGGCTCCGGGAACCGCACGGGTCAACGAGCCGGTGCCGGGAAGGGCACGTGGCAGCGTCGCCGACCTGCCGATTCGCCGTCGGAGCGGGGCGACGTGGCACCGGGCGGGGAAAACCTCGTATGGTCTGGGGCGTGCTGGAGGAGATGCGTATACGGTCGCTCGGAGTCATCGACGACGCGGTCGTCGAGCTGTCGCCCGGTTTCACCGCGGTGACCGGTGAGACCGGTGCGGGCAAGACCATGGTCGTGACCAGCCTCGGGCTGCTGCTCGGCGGGCGGGCCGACCCGGCCCTGGTGCGGATCGGGGCGGGCTCCGCCGTCGTCGAGGGGCGCATCGCGCTGCCCCCGGGCGCGCCGGTCGCGGCGCGGGCCGAGGAGGCGGGCGCCGAGCTCGACGAGGGCGCGCTGCTGGTCAGCCGCACCGTCTCGGCCGAGGGGCGCTCCCGGGCGCACCTGGGCGGGCGGTCGGTGCCCGTCGGGCTGCTCGCCGAGCTCGCCGACGAGCTCGTCGCCGTGCACGGGCAGACCGACCAGCAGGGCCTGCTGAAGCCGGCCCGGCAGCGCGGGGCCCTCGACCGGTACGCGGGCGACAGCGTGGCCGTGCCGCTCGCGGCGTACGGCGAGGCGTACAAGCGGCTGCGGGCCGTCACCGCCGAGCTGGAGGAGATCACCACCCGGGCCCGGGAGCGGGCCCAGGAGGCCGATCTGCTGCGCTTCGGACTGGGCGAGATCGAGGCCGTCGAGCCGCGACCGGGCGAGGACGTCGAGCTGGCCGCGGAGGCGGAGCGGCTCGGCCACGCCGAGTCCCTGGCCTCCGCCGCCGCCCTCGCGCACGCCGCGCTCGCGGGCCAGCCCGAGGACCCGGAGGCCGTCGACGCGACGACGCTCGTCGCGGGCGCGGGCCGGGCCCTGGAGGCCGTACGGGCGCACGACCCGGCGCTCGCCGCGCTCGCCGACCGGATGGGCGAGATCTCCATCCTGCTGTCGGACGTGGCCGGGGAACTCGCCGGATACGCCGACGACCTGGACGCCGACCCGCTGCGGCTGGCCGCCGTGGAGGAGCGGCGGGCCGCGCTCACGCAGCTGACCCGCAAGTACGGCGCCGACATCGCGGCCGTGCTCGCCTGGGCCGAGCAGAGCACCGCCCGGCTCGCCGAGCTCGACGGCGACGACGACCGCGTCGGCGAGCTGACCGAGGAGCGGGACCGGCTGCGCGACGAGCTGTCGGTGCTCGCCCAGCGGCTCACCGACGCCCGTACGGAGGCCGCCGACCGCTTCGCCGACGCCGTCACCGCCGAACTGGCCTCGCTGGCCATGCCGCACGCCCGGGTGTCCTTCGCCATCCGGCAGACCGAGGACCCCGACGGCGTCGAGGTCGGCGGCCGCCGGGTCGCCTACACCCCGTCCGGTGCCGACGAGGTCGAGCTGCTGCTCGCCCCGCACCCCGGCGCCCCGCCGCGCCCGATCGCCAAGGGCGCGTCCGGCGGTGAGCTGTCCCGGGTGATGCTCGCGGTCGAGGTCGTCTTCGCGGGTACGGACCCGGTGCCGACCTATCTCTTCGACGAGGTCGACGCGGGCGTCGGTGGCAAGGCGGCCGTCGAGATCGGCCGGCGGCTGGCCAAGCTGGCGAAGACCGCGCAGGTCGTGGTCGTCACCCACCTGCCCCAGGTGGCGGCCTTCGCGGACCGCCAGCTGCTGGTGGAGAAGACCAACGACGGTTCGGTCACCCGCTCCGGCGTCACCGTCCTGGAGGGCGAGGACCGGGTGCGCGAACTCTCCCGGATGCTCGCGGGCCAGGAGGACTCCGAGACCGCGAGGGCACACGCCGAGGAGCTCCTCGCGACGGCGCGGGCCGACGCCTGATGGGGCGGCTGGGGGGCTTCGCCGTGGCCGCCGGGGTGTCCCGGGGCGTGTACGAGGGGCTGCGGCGGCGCCGCGACCCGCGCTGGGAGCGGACGAACCACGCCGGGCGGAGCGTCTCCCTGTACGCGGGTCCCGCGACGGTGCTCGGCGCCGCCGCGGGCGCCGGGAGCGGGGCGGGCGCGTTGGCCGTGCTCGCCGCCGGCGCGTGCGGGGCGTACGACGACGTCCGGGGGGACCACCGGCGCGGCTTCCGGGCGCATCTGGCGGCGCTGCGGGACGGCGAGGTGACCAGCGGGGCCGTCAAGCTGTTCGGGATCGGCGCCGCGGGTCTCGTGGCCGGGGCGCTGCTCAAGGAGCGCCCGCTCGACCGGCTGCTGGCCGCGACCGTCATCGCGGGGAGCGCCCATCTGGTGAACCTGGTCGACGTGCGGCCGGGGCGGGCCGGGCTCGCCGTCCTCGCGCTGGGCGCGCCGGGTCTGCTGCGGGGGCCGCAGGCCGCCGCGCCCATGGGGGCGGTGGCGGCCGTCCTCGGCGCCGACCTCGCCGAGGAGACCATGCTGGGCGACACCGGTGCGCACGCGCTCGGCGCGGCCGTCGGCACCGCGATCGCCGCCGGGAACGGGCGGTTCGGGCTCGCCGTCCACGCGGCGGGAGTGGTCGCCGCGGCGGTGTACGGGGAGCTGCGCTCTTCACCCGTGTGAGTGATCCCCGTCGGTAAGTTGAGGCACCCGACACGGTAACGACGCCACTTCGGTGCCGGAACGTGCGTACGGACTGGCATCCTTGGGCGCGTGACACAGCTCCGTACGGTCCAAGTGCTGGGCGACGGAAGCGCGGGTGGCGGTGCGCACGTCAGATCGCTTGCCGCGGGGCTCGTGGCGAGGGGCGTGCGGGTGACCGTGTGCGCTCCGCCCGAACTCGACCACGCCTACGACTTCATGGGCGCCGGCGCGCACTTCGTGCCGGCGCCGCGGCGGGGCGGGCCGGCGACGGTCGGCGCGCTGCGCAACCTGTGCATCGGCGCCGACGTCGTGCACGCGCACGGGCTCGACGCCTCCGTGCGGGCCGCGCTCGCCCTGTCGGGCGGGCCCCGGACGCCGCTGGTGACGACCTGGCACACCCGCAGCCGGCTCGTCGGCGCCCGCGCCGGGGTCGTGCGCCTCCTGGAGCGCAGGACCGCGCGGGCGGCGTCCGTCGTGCTCGGCACCTCGTCGGAGCTGGTCGACCGGGCGCGGCGCAGGGGCGCTCGGGACGCCCGGCTCGCGCCGGTGACCGTACCGGCCTCGCGTGCGCCGGTCTGCCTGCACGACGGCAAGGCCCGCGCCGAACTCGGCGCGGTGGACCGGCCGTTGCTCATGGCGGTGGGTGCGCTCGAACCGGGGCGCGGGTACGGGATGCTGCTCGACGCGGCGCGGGTGTGGCGGGACCTGGATCCCCAGCCGCTCCTGGTGATCGCGGGGGAGGGGCCGGAGCGGGCGGCGCTGCAGCGGCGGATCCAGGCGGAGCGGCTCGCGGTGCGGCTCATCGGGCGCCGGGAGGACGTGGCGGAGCTCCTGGCCGCGGCGGACGTCGCCGTCCTGCCGTCGCGCTGGGAGGCCCGCTCCCTGCTCGCCCAGGAGGCCCTGCGCCTGGGAGTGCCGCTCGTCGCGACGGCCGTCGGCGGGGTGCCGGAGCTCGTCGGCGACGCGGCGGAGCTGGTGGCGTACGGGGACGCGGAGGGGCTTGCCGGCGCTGTCCGGGGGCTGCTCGACGATGTCGACCGGCGGATGGATCTGGCGGCGGCGGGGCGGGTGCAGGCGGGGACGTGGCCTACGGAGGACGAGACGATCGCGCACGTCCTGACCATCTACGACGAACTCACGGGCCACTGACCCCGCCGCTCCCGCGCCCCGCGCACCCCCGTGCGGGCCGCCTCCGCCCCGCTCCGCGGAGTGTGGGCAATCGTCCCGCAGGGCGGGACGGGTGGGCACACGGGACGGCGCGCTTAGCGGCGCCTCCGCTCCTCGTGCCTTGGCCCGCACCACGACCGCGCCGCACTAGGGGTGCGGGTCAGGGCGCGGAAGCCTAGGCCCGGCAAGGGGCGCCGTCCGTTGTGCCCACCCGTTCCGCCCCAGCGGAACGAATGCCCACAACGGGGGGCCGCAGGCCCCCAACGGGCGCAGGCGCGGCCGGGAGGGTGGGCGCCGGCCCAGCGGAACGAATGCCCACAACGGCGGGGCGGGGCGCAGGTGGGCGGAGGGGCGGTTACGGCGTGTGGCGGCGGGCTCGGAGGGCCAGGGAGAGGGCCAGGACCGTTTGGGGGTCGTCCAGGTCCGTGCCCAGGAGTTCGGAGATGCGGGCCAGTCGGTTGTACAGGGTCTGCCGGTTGAGGTGGAGTTCGCGGGCCGTCTCCGCCTTGCGGCCCGCGTGGGCCAGGTACGTCTCCAGGGTCGGCAGCAGCGGCGGCCGGGAGGTGCGGTCGTGGTCGCGCAGGGGGCCGATCGCGCGGTCCACGAAGGCCGCCAGGTCCGGGTGGTCCCGGAGCCGCCACAACAGCAGGTCCGTGTCGAGGCGGCGGGCGTCGTGCCAGGGGAGGTCCGAGAGGCCCTGCGCCGCCGTCGCCGTCTCGGCCGCGTGCCGCAGCCCCGCCGAGGCCGCCGCCCAGCTGCCCGCGACGCCGACCACGACGACGGGTTGGTGAGCCCCCGAGCGCTCCAGACCGGCCCGTTCCACGCCCGCCCGCAGCGCCGCCGCGACGCGGTCGGCGACCGCGGTCCGCTCCGACTCCGAGCGCAGGCCGAGGAGGAGGGGGACACGGCCCTCGACCGGGCGCACGCCCAGGAGGACGGGGACGCCGACGGAGGAGAGTTCCTCCAGGACGGCCCGGGCCAGCAGCGCCCAGTTGCCCGACGGGGACAGTTCGGCGGCCAGTCGCATCACGACCGGCAGCAGCGGGCCCTCGCCGGGCTTGAAGCCCAGGACCCGGGCCTGCGCCGGCGCGTCCTCCGCCGAGATGCGGCCCTCGGCGAGGTCCGTCAGGAAGTCGCCGCGGCCCCGGGCGGCCAGCTCCTCCTCCTGGCGGGCCTGCATCAGGACGACCGCGAGCAGCCCGGCGGCCCGCTCGGCGGCCATCCGGTGCACGGGGGAGAGGGGCGAGGAGACGGCCAGCAGGACGAGGCGCGCCCGGATGCTGCCGGTGCCGGGGCCGCCGCCCGGCACGTCCACCAGGACCGATCCCACCGGCGGTCCGGACTCGCGGGCGGCGCGCTGCCCGCGCAGCCCGTCCCAGACCTGGAGCGGGTCGGCGGGTTCGGACTCGGTGCCCGCCGCGTACAGGAGCTGTCCGTCGGCGGTCTCCAGGAAGACCGGGTTGAGGGAGAAGTCGGCCAGGATCCGCAGCACCTGCGGCACCCCGCCGCCGCCGAGCAGCGCCTCGGTGCACTGCCGGTGGACCTCCTCCGCCTGGCGCTGGAGCGCGTAGTGCCCGTTGACGATCTCGGTGTGGATCTCCTCCGTCACGGCGACGAAGGGGACCTCGCGATGGAGCTGGACGAGGGGCAGACCGGCCGCTCGGGCCGTCTCGACGATGGTCGCCGGCAGGCGGGCGAAGCGCGGGCCGAGCTCCACCACGAGCGCCGCGATGCCCCGCTCGGCGAGCCGCCGGACGAAGGCCCGCTGCTCGGCCGGCCGGGTGCCGAGCCCGAGGCCCGTGGTGAGCAGCAGTTCGCCGCCCTTCAGCAGCGAGGCGATGTTCGGCACCTCGCCGGCGTGCACCCAGCGCACGGTGCGGTGCAGCCGGTCGGCGCCCGCGACGACCTCCGGGAGCCCGCTGCGCAGCCCCGGCAGTTCGAGGGCCCGCTGCACGGTGATCCCGCCCTGATTGTCCATGGGCCCGGACGCTACCCGCGTCGGGGTTCCGGGGACATCACCGGGGCGTTACCTGACCGGACAGTTCGTACACCAGGGCGACAACTCGTCGCCCGGTGGCGGGATTTGTGCGACCGGATGTCGATTGTGGCCTACGTCACGCGGGAGGATGCTCTCGCGCCATGGCAGAGAACCCCACCCCAGAGGCCCGGCGGGTCGACAGACTCAAGGCGGACTCGGTCGGGCTGGTCGGCGTCGTCTTCATGGCCGTCGCCACCGCCGCCCCGATCACCGCGATGACCGGCAACCTCCCCATCGCCGTCGGCTTCGGCAACGGCGTCGGCGCCCCGGCCGGCTATCTCTTCGCGACGGTCGTCCTGACCGTCTTCTCGGTCGGCTACGTCGCCATGGCGAAACGGATCACCGCGGCCGGTGCCTTCTACGGCTATATCTCGCACGGCCTCGGCCGCATCGCCGGCATGGCCTCCGGCATGCTCGCCGTCCTCGCGTACATCGTCTTCGAGGCCTCGATCGTCGGCGTCTTCGCCTACTTCGCCAAGACGACCGTGGCCGACCAGCTCGGCGTGGACCTGCCGTGGATCGGCTACGCGGCGGTGATGCTCGCGGTCACGGCCGTCCTGTCGTACTTCGACATCAACCTCACCGCCAAGGCGCTCGGCGTGATGCTGGTGGCCGAGATCGCGGTGCTGTTCGCGGTCGCCACCGCGGTGCTGATCGCCGGCGGCGGCCCCGACGGCATCCCGGTCGAACCGATCAACCCCAAGAACGCCTTCACCGGCGCCTCCGCCGGGCTCGGCCTCTTCTTCGCCTTCTGGTCCTGGGTGGGCTTCGAGTCGACCGCGATGTACGGGGAGGAGTCCCGCGACCCCAAGCGGGTGATCCCGAAGGCGACGCTGATCTCGGTCGTCGGCGTCGGACTCTTCTACATCTACGTCTCCTGGATGACCATCGCCGGCAACGGCCTGAGCGGCTCGGTCAAGCTGTCCGCCTCCTCCAGCCCGCTCGACCTGTTCTTCGCGCCCGCCGAGTCCTTCATCGGCGCCTGGGCCGTCGACGCCTTCCAGTGGCTGCTGCTCACCGGCTCCTTCGCCTGCGGCATGGCCTTCCACCAGTGCGCCTCGCGCTACCTCTACGCCATCGGCCGCGAGGGCTTCCTGCACCCGGCGCTCGGCCGCACCCACCCCCGGCACGGCTCGCCGTACCTCGCCTCCTTCGTGCAGAGCGTCATCGCCGTCGTCCTCGTCGGTGCCTTCTGGCTCACCGACCAGGACCCCTACATCCACCTCTACACGCTGCTGGCGATCCTCGGCACGATGGCGATCCTCATCGTGCAGACCCTCTGCTCCTTCGCCGTCATCGGCTACTTCCGCAAGAACCACCCCGAGGACCGGCACTGGTTCAAGACCCTGGTCGCCCCGCTCCTCGGCGGCATCGGCATGACGGCCGTCGTCGTGCTGCTGATCATGAACATGGAGACCGCGGCCGGGCTCGCCGCCGACTCCCTCTTCTTCAAGGCCATCCCCTGGATCGTCGGCGTCGTCTTCTTCGGCGGCCTCGGCCTCGGCCTCTACCTCAAGGCCCGGCGCCCCGAGCGCTACGAGATCATCGGCCGGATCGTCCTGGAGGACGCCGCCGAGCGCACCGACGACAGCACCGAGCCCGCCCCCGCCGCCGTACCGCAGAGCTGATCACTCCCCAGACGATCTCCCCCAGGAGCGCCCCATGGCACGCACCAACCCGATGCACCTCCTGAAGCAACTGGCCGCCGAGCACGCCGACGCCCGGCGGCTGGACATCCCCGTCGACGAGCTGCGCGGCCTGAGAACCGACGGGCCCGGCCGGCGCACCCTCCTGAAGTACGCGGCGGCGGCCGGCCTCGCCGCCTCCGCCGTCTCCGCGGGGACGGCCCTCCCCGCGGCGGCCGCCACTCCCGACCCGCCGGTCAAGGACAGCGCCGCCCGCGTGGCCGTCGTCGGCGCCGGCATCGCCGGGCTCACCGCCGCCCTCACCCTCCAGGACGCCGGCCTCAGCTCCGTCCTCTACGAGGCCAACCCCGCCCGGGTCGGCGGCCGGATGTGGACCCAGCGCGAGCACTGGGCGTACGGGCAGACCTCCGAGATCGGCGGCGAGCTCATCGACACCAGCCACAAGAAGATCCTGGAGCTCTGCCGCCGCTTCGGCCTCGCCACCGAGGACTTCCTCGGCGACGGACCCAACGGGGCCGAGGAGGTCCTCTGGTTCAACGGCGGGTACTACCCGCGCGCCCAGGCCGACGAGGACTTCAACGCCGTCTACCAGGCGCTCCACCGCGATCTGCTCGACGCGGGCGAGGTGCGCTGGAACCAGACCACCCCCACCGGCACCGCCCTCGACAACATGTCGCTGTACGAGTGGATCGAGCGCCGCGTCCCCGGCGGCCACTCCTCGCCGCTCGGGCGCTTCCTCGACGTCGCCTACAACGTCGAGTACGGCGCCGACACCACCGAGCAGTCCTCGCTCGCCCTGGTCCTGCTCATGGGCTACCAGACCAACCCGGGCAACTTCAACGTGTGGGGCCTGTCCAACGAGCGCTACCACGTCGTCGGCGGCAACGACCGGCTCCCGAACGCCATCGCCGGGGCCCTCAAGCCGGGCACCCTGCGCATGGGCTGGTCCCTCGACGCCGTGCGCGCCAACGCCGACGGCACCCAGACGCTCACCTTCACCGAGGCGGGCGCCACCCGGACCGTCACCGCCGACCACACCATCCTGTGCGTCCCGCTGCCGATCCTCCAGCGCCTCGACCTCAGCCGGGCCGCCTTCGACCCGCTCATGACCGACCTGCTGCGGGACGCCCGGATGGGCTACTGCACCAAGCTCAACATGCAGTTCGGCACCCGCCCCTGGCGCGGCACCGGCCCCTGGCCCGGTGTCTCGGCGGGCGACTGCTTCACCGACGGCGAGGTGCAGCAGACCTGGGACACCACCAAGGTCCAGGGCGGCACCGGCGGCATCCTCCTCCAGTACGGCGGCGGCACCCTCGCCAAGTCCCTGAACCCGGCCGGGCCGTTCTCCACCGAGTCCGACCCGTACGTACGCGGCCTGGTCACCCGCTACCTCGCGGGCATCGACGCCTTCTTCCCCGGCACCTCCAAGGCGTACACGGGCCGCGCCCAGCTCTCCGCCTGGCACAAGAACCCGTACTCCCTCGGCGCGTACTCCTGTTGGCCGGTCGGCTACCTGCACCGCTACGCCGGCTACGAGGGCACCGCGCAGGGCCGCGTCCACATCGGCGGCGAGCACTGTTCGTACGACTTCCAGGGCTTCATGGAGGGTGGCGCCACCGAGGGCGAGCGGGCCGCCCGGGAGGTGATCGCCGCCCTCAGGTGACCGGCTGAGCGGCCGGCGCGATGTTGTGGTTGAAGCGGAAGGTGTTGTCGGGGTCGTACTCGGCCTTGACCCGGGCCAGGCGCCGGTAGTTGTCGGCGCCGAAGCCCGCCGTCACCCGCTGCCGCCCCTCGTCGCCGGTGAAGTTGAGGTAGACGGCCCCCGTCGACCACGGCTGCGCGTCGGCCCGTACGTCCCTCACCCACTGGACGGCCCGCGCGTCGTCGGACGGGTCCTCCCAGACCGCGAAGGGGTGAAGCGCCCAGCGCGCGGTACGCCACGGGATCGGGTACTCCTCCGGTCCCGCGGCCAGCCGCCCGCCCATCGGGAACAGCACGTGCTGCATGCCCGAGGGCACGATCATGTCGTCGGCGCGGGCGCAGAAGGCGTCGACGGCCTCGTCGGGGAAGCCGGTCAGATACTCGGCCGACCAGTAGTTCCGCATCCCCGGCGGGTCGTCGAGCATGCACTGGAAGTCGGCGTACGGGATGTCCATGAGCAGTTCCACCGACGGCTTCAGCGCGTACAGCGGCGCCGCGAGCTCCCGCGCCTCGGCGGCCGGCCCGGCGTACGTCACGAGGGCCCCGCTCAGCAGGGTGCCCTGGAGCTCCTCCGGGATGAACGGCTCGGGAGGCGCGTTGAGGTAGATCCCGCCGCCGCCCGCCTCGTCCGGCGCGTCGGCCATCAGGTCCCGGTAGGCCCGGATCACGTCGGGCCCGGCCTCGCTCGGGAAGAGCAGCATCGCGAAGCCGAACTCGGGCAGCGGGTGCACCCGCAGCGTCATCGAGGTGACCACGCCGAAGTTGCCGCCGCCGCCGTGCAGCGCCCAGAACAGCTCCGGGTTCTCCTCGGCGTCCGTGTGCACGTGCTTGCCCTCGGCCGTGATGAGCTCCGCGGCGAGCAGGCTGTCGCAGGCCAGCCCGAACTTGCGCTCCAGCCAGCCCGATCCGCCGCCCAGCGTGAAACCGCCGACCCCGGTCGTGGACGCCCGCCCGCCGGTCACCGCCACGTGGAAGGGCTGGCAGGCGCGGTCGAGGTGGCTCATCGTGGCCCCGCCCTCGATCCGTGCCGTCATGTGCTCGGGGTCGGCCACCACCTGGTGCATCCGCCGCAGGTCCACCACGAGCCCGCCGTCGTTGAGGGCCGAGCCCGCGACGCTGTGCCCGCCGCCGCGCACCGCTATCGGCAGCCCCGTCTCGCGGCCGAACAGCACCGCGTTGGAGACGTCCTCCGGGGTCGCGCACTGGGCGATGACGGCGGGACTCCGGTCGATCATCGCGTTGAAGACGACCCTGGCCTCGTCGTAGCCGGGATCGCCGGGCGTGAACACCTCGCCCGCGAGGTCCTCGCGCAGACCGGCGAGGGCGCTGTCCGTGACGGTGGTGTGGGGAGCCATGGGATGCCCCCCTTTCGTACGGGGGGACAGGACACCTTCATCGTAGGTCCGGGCCCCGTCCCCCGCCCCTCAGGTTCCGGACCGGGCCTAGCCCCCGTACGCCCCGGACGCCGTCAGCCGCAGTGCCGTGTCGATCAGCGGAACGTGGCTGAAGGCCTGCGGGAAGTTGCCCACCTGACGCTGGAGCCGGGGGTCCCACTCCTCGGCGAGCAGGCCCAGGTCGTTGCGGAGCGAGAGCAGCCGTTCGAAGAGCTTGCGGGCCTCGTCGACCCGGCCGATCATCGCCAGGTCGTCGGCGAGCCAGAACGAGCAGGCGAGGAACGCGCCCTCGTCGCCCTCCAGGCCGTCCACGCCCGCCTCCTCGCCGGCCGTCGGGTAGCGCAGCACGAAGCCGTCCTCCGTGGACAGCTCCCGCTGGATCGCCTCGATCGTGCCGATCACCCGCTTGTCGTCGGGCGGCAGGAAGCCCATCTGGGGGATGAGCAGCAGCGAGGCGTCGAGCTCCTTGGAGCCGTAGGACTGGGTGAAGGTGTTGCGCTCCTTGTCGTAGCCCTTCTCGCAGACGTCCCGGTGGATGTCGTCGCGCAGCTCGCGCCAGCGCTCCAGGGGGCCGTCGGCGTCGCCGGACTCGATCAGCTTGATGGTGCGGTCGACGGCCACCCAGGCCATCACCTTGGAGTGGGTGAAGTGGCGGCGCGGGCCGCGCACCTCCCAGATGCCCTCGTCGGGCTGGTCCCAGTTCTTCTCCAGGTAGTTGATCAGCTTGATCTGGAGGAGCGAGGCGTAGTCGTTGCGGGACAGGCCCGTCATGTGCGCCAGGTGCAGGGCCTCGGTGACCTCGCCGTAGACGTCGAGCTGCAGCTGGTTGGCGGCCCCGTTGCCGACCCGGACCGGGCCGGAGTTCTCGTAGCCGGGCAGCCAGTCGAGCTCCGCCTCGCCGAGTTCGCGCTCGCCCGCGATGCCGTACATGATCTGCAGGTTCTCGGGGTCGCCGGCGACCGCGCGCAGCAGCCAGTCCCGCCAGGCGCGGGCCTCCTCGCGGTAGCCGGTGCGCAGCATCGAGGAGAGGGTGATCGCCGCGTCCCGCAGCCAGGTGTAGCGGTAGTCCCAGTTGCGCACGCCGCCGATCTCCTCCGGCAGGGAGGTGGTCGGTGCGGCCACGATCCCGCCGGTCGGCGCGTACGTCAGCGCCTTCAGGGTGATCAGGGAGCGGACCACGGCCTCCCGGTAGGGGCCGTGGTACGTGCAGTGCGCGACCCACTCGCGCCAGAACTCCTCGGTCGCCTCCAGCGAGCCCTCGGGGTCCGGCAGCGCCGGCGGCTCCTTGTGGGAGGGCTGCCAGGAGAGGGTGAAGGTGATCCGGTCGCCGGGGGTGACGGTGAACTCGGAGTAGGTGGTGAGGTCCTTGCCGTGGGTCTCGACGTCGGTGTCGAACCAGACCGAGTCGGGGCCCGCGACGGCCACCGTGCGCTCGCCCACCTTGTGCACCCAGGGCACCACGCGGCCGTAGCTGAACCGCATCCGCAGCGAGGAGCGCATCGGCACCCGGCCGCTGACGCCCTCGACGATCCGGATCAGCTGCGGGGCCCCGTCGCGCGGGGGCATGAAGTCGGTCACCCGGACCGTGCCGCGCGGGGTGTCCCACTCGGACTCCAGGATGAGCGAGTCGCCGACGTAGCGGCGACGGTCGGCCGGGAGGGCCGGGGCCCCCTCGGGGCCGGCCGGGCCGACCCGCCAGAAGCCGTGCTCCTCGGTGCCGAGCAGTCCCGCGAAGACGGCGTGCGAGTCGAAGCGGGGCAGACAGAGCCAGTCGACACTGCCGTCCCGGCAGACCAGCGCCGCGGTCTGCATGTCTCCGATGAGTGCGTAATCCTCGATGCGCCCGGCCACGTGCTTCACTCCAGTCCAACGGCCACGTCCGCCCCGCGGGGCGCTTACTACAGGTCAGCGGTCAAGGGATCGTTGACGAGCTCAGGGTCCGGGGGAGGGCGGGGGTGGTGCCGTGCCGGTCCGGCTCGGCAGCGCGTGTCCGAGCAGGATACGACGCACCCTAGTGACCGGTGGCGCCGATCTTGAACGTCATTGCTCCGTTCGGGTGAACGGGTCTTGACCTCGGCCAGGATCCAGGCCAGGACCCCGGCCGTGCCCCACCGCGGCTCCGGGCTCCGGCCGCCCCGACCACGGCGTGTCGCGGTACGTGTGCACCCGACTGCCCCGTGTGGCCGGAAGCGGTCTCCCGATGTCGCTGATACCCTGGTACCCCGTGGACCGGTGGGAAACGGCGACAGCCGAGGACCCCGCAACCGCAGCGACGGCACCCCCCGATTCTTCCGGAGGGGACGCCGGTACGCACCTCCAGAACGCGACCACGGGAGCCCCCTCTTGGCGATGCCGCCCAACACCACGACGACCAAGCACATCTTCGTCACCGGGGGTGTCGCCTCCTCGCTCGGCAAGGGCCTCACCGCCTCCAGCCTGGGTGCGCTCCTCAAGGCCCGCGGCCTGCGGGTCACGATGCAGAAGCTCGACCCGTACCTGAACGTCGACCCGGGCACGATGAACCCGTTCCAGCACGGTGAGGTGTTCGTCACCAACGACGGCGCCGAGACCGACCTGGACATCGGCCACTACGAGCGCTTCCTCGACGTCGACCTCGACGGCTCGGCCAACGTCACCACCGGCCAGGTCTACTCGCAGGTCATCGCCAAGGAGCGGCGCGGCGAGTACCTGGGCGACACCGTCCAGGTCATCCCGCACATCACCAACGAGATCAAGTCCCGCATCCGCCGCATGGCGACGGACGACGTGGACGTCGTGATCACCGAGGTCGGCGGCACGGTCGGCGACATCGAGTCGCTGCCGTTCCTGGAGACCGTCCGCCAGGTCCGTCACGAGGTCGGCCGCGACAACGTCTTCGTCGTGCACATCTCGCTGCTGCCCTACATCGGCCCCTCGGGCGAGCTGAAGACCAAGCCGACCCAGCACTCGGTCGCCGCCCTGCGCAACATCGGCATCCAGCCCGACGCGATCGTGCTGCGCGCCGACCGCGAGGTCCCGACCGCGATCAAGCGCAAGATCTCGCTGATGTGCGACGTCGACGAGGCCGCCGTGGTCGCCGCCATCGACGCCCCGTCGATCTACGACATCCCGAAGGTGCTGCACACCGAGGGCCTGGACGCCTATGTCGTCCGCAAGCTCGACCTGCCCTTCCGCGACGTGGACTGGACCGTCTGGGAGGACCTCCTCGACCGCGTCCACAACCCCGACCACGAGGTCACCGTCGCGCTCGTCGGCAAGTACATCGACCTGCCCGACGCCTACCTCTCGGTCACCGAGGCCATGCGGGCCGGCGGTTTCGCCAATAAGGCCCGGGTCAAGGTCAAGTGGGTCACCTCCGACGACTGCAAGACCCAGGCCGGTGCCGAGAAGCAGCTCGGCGACTGCGACGCCATCCTCATCCCCGGCGGCTTCGGCGACCGCGGCGTGAGCGGCAAGGTCGGCGCGATCCAGTACGCCCGCGAGAAGAAGGTGCCGCTGCTCGGCATCTGCCTCGGCCTGCAGTGCATCGTCATCGAGGCCGCGCGCAACCTGGCCGACATCCCCGAGGCCAACTCCACCGAGTTCGACCCGGCCACCGCGCACCCCGTCGTCTCGACGATGGAGGAGCAGCTGGCGTACGTCGAGGGCGCGGGCGACCTGGGCGGAACGATGCGCCTCGGCCTGTACCCGGCGAAGCTCGCCGAGGGCTCGGTCGTCCGCGAGACCTACGGCGACGAGCCGTACGTCGAGGAGCGCCACCGCCACCGCTACGAGGTGAACAACGCGTACCGCGCGGAGCTGGAGAAGAAGGCCGGTCTGGTCTTCTCCGGCACCTCCCCGGACAACAAGCTCGTCGAGTTCGTCGAGTACCCGAAGGACGTCCACCCCTACCTGGTCGCCACCCAGGCGCACCCGGAGCTCAAGTCCCGCCCGACCCGCCCGCACCCGCTCTTCGCGGGCCTGGTGAAGGCCGCCGTCGAGCGCAAGACGGGCAAGTCGGCCGAGTAGCCGCCTGGCGTTAACGTTGCCGGGGTACGCGTCCCCTTCCGGGACGCGTGCCCCGGCTTTCGTATCGGCTGACGTATGTGGGAGGACTCGACGATGCAGGTGCAGGACACCCCGGAGGAGTGGCGGGTCGTCGCCACCACCACCCCCTTCCAGGGAGCCAAGACGAGTGTCCGCACGGACGAGGTGGTCATGCCGGGCGGCTCGGTCGCCCGCCGCGACTACCAGGTCCACCCCGGCTCCGTCGCCGTCGTCGCCCTCGACGAGCAGGACCGGGTCCTGCTGCTCAAGCAGTACCGGCACCCCGTGCGCCACAAGCTGTGGGAGGTCCCGGCCGGGCTGCTCGACGTGGCGGGCGAGAACCCGCTGCACGCCGCCCAGCGCGAGCTGTACGAGGAGGCGCACGTCAAGGCCGAGGACTGGCGGGTCCTCGCGGACACCTACACCAGCCCCGGCGGCAGCGACGAGGCGGTGCGGATCTTCCTCGCCCGCGGTCTGTCCGAGGCGGAGGGCGAGCGCTACGAGGTCGCCGACGAGGAGGCCGACATGGAGCTGGCCCGGGTGCCGCTCGCGGAGCTCGTCCGCGGCGTGCTCGCCGGCGAGCTGCACAACACCTGCCTGGTGGTGGGCGTGCTCTCCCTGGCGGCCGCCCTGAACGGCGACGGCCCGGACGCACTGCGCCCGGCGGAGGCGGCCTGGCCGGCGCGACCTTTCGAGGCATAGGGGACTGATCATCTGCTGATCCGATCGGGGGATTCGCCCGCCGTGCTCCGCCGGGTCCGCACCGAGCCCTGAACTACGCTCGGTAGCGCCCGTGCGGGAACCCCGCGGGATCGGCTCGTGCGCAGGTGGACGGGAGCGTGGCCCGTGACGGATCAGGCGGTTGGGGGTGCCCCCGGACGGAGTCCGGAGGAGGTCGGCGCCGTGCCGTTCTACGGCCGCCAGCGGGAGCTGAAGGCCCTGCGCGCCGACATCGAACGCACCGGCCTCGACACCCTCACCGGCCGCAAGGCCCCCCGCGCCCGGGTCCTGCTGATCGCCGGCAAGCCCGGCTCCGGACGCACCGCCCTCGCCGAGGAGCTGGTCGCGGGACTCGCCGCCGACTACCCCGGCGGGGTCTTCCGGGTCCGGCTCACCGAACCCGGCGGCGACCCCGTCCCCACCGGCCGGGCCGCCCAAGAGCTGCTCGCCGCGCTCGGCGTCGCCGAGCCGCCCGGTGCCGCCGAGGACGAGCTCGCCTCCCTGGTCCGCGCGGCCTTCGCCGACCGCAGGGCCCTGCTGCTCCTCGACGACGCGGTCGACGCCGAGCAGGTCGACCCGCTGCTTCCCGACAACCCCGACTGCCTCGTCGTCGGCGTCGCCCGCGGCCCGCTCACCGGGATCCCGGACGTCCGCCCCTGCACCCTCGGCGGCCTCGACCCCAAGTCGGCCATCGAACTGCTCACCGGCTTCACCGGCTCCGTCCGTGTCACCGTCGACCCGCAGGCCGCCGAGACCCTGGCCGAGGAGTGCGGCGGACTGCCCGGCGCGCTCGTGCTGGCCGGCGGCTGGCTCGCCGCCCGGCCCAAGGCCTCCGTCGCCGACCTCGCCAAGCGGCTGCGCGCCCTCGGCGGCGACCCGGTCACCCGTGCCTTCACCCTCGTCCACGAGTCGCTGCCGCAGCCGGCCGCGCGGATACTGCGACACCTCTGCCTCGCCCCGCTGGGCCGGGCCGACGCCCACACCGCCTCCGCGCTCGCCGGCTGCTCGGTCTCCGCGGCGGCCACCACCCTCGCCGACTTCGCCGCGGCGGGACTCGTCCGGGAGACCCCGGGCCGGGACGGGCAGTACGAGGTGCCCGCGCACCTGGTCCCGCTGCTGCGCGCGGAGCTGGAGGAGCGCGACCGGCCCGCCGAGGTGCAGCTCGCCCGGGCCCGGATGCTGGAGCGGACCGTCAGGCTCCTCCAGTCCGGCCGCGCCGTCACCGAACCCGAGGGCTCGCCTGCCCGCCGCAAGCTGGCCGGGCTGCCCCGGGCCGTGCGCTTCCCGAACGCCGCCACCGCCGCGGCCTGGCTGGACAGCCGGCGGCCCGTGCTGCTCGCCGCGGCACGGCTCGCCGTGGCCGACGGCGAGTTCGACACCCTGGCCCGCCGGCTGATCGCCGCCCTGGTCCGGGCGCTCGCCGCCCACCGCGGAGCCGAGGCAGCCGCCCCCGACCTCTACGGGCTGCACCGGCTCGTCCTGGACGTCGCCGAGCGGCGCGGGCTGCACCGGGAGCGGGCGGCGGCGCTGCTGAACCTGGCCGACCTGGATGCCAGGACCGGACGCACTCAGGACGCCTTGCTGCGATATCGGTCGGCTTTGGAGGCCGGCAGGGAAGCAAATGACCCGTACGCGGTGGGTCGCGCAATGGAATCCGTAGGTGGGGCGTATCAGGAGCTGGGGGACTGGCAGCGGGCCGGCGACTGGTACGGGCGTGCCCTCGCCCAGCGGCTCGCCCGCGACGAGCGGGCCGACCAGGCCCGGCTCTACGGCCGGCTCGGCACGGTGCACACCTACGCGGGCCGCTACGGCGAGGCGCTGCGCAACTGGCGGGCCGCCGCGGCCGGCTACCGCAGGCTCGGCGATCTCCCGGGCCACGCACGGGCGTTGAGCGAGGCGGCCCGGGTCCAGGAATACGCGGGGCGCCCCGAGGAGTGCCTGCGCAGCTGCGAGGAGGCGATCGAGTGGGCCCGGCGTGCGCAGGACGTACGGCTCCAGGCGGCGCTCCAGCTCAGGCTCGCGGACACGCTCGACCGGCTCGGCGACCCGGCTGCCGCCCGGCTGCACCGCGCGGCGGCGGAAAGACTGCTTGGAACCGAGGCCTCCGCCTACGAAATCCGCAGTGCATCTGCTGAAGATTAATACTTTGAAAGGCTAGACACGGGGAACTCCTTCATTAGACTGGGTGCGCCGCGTTCGACCGCGGTCTGTCCCGGTGCGCCTTGGTGCATCCGGGTATGTATTCATCACCCCCGTTTCATCCCCTGATTCAAGGACCGTGATCGACGATGAAGGTCGGCATCCCCCGCGAGGTCAAGAACAACGAGTTCCGCGTGGCCATCACCCCCGCCGGTGTCCACGAGCTCGTCCGCAACGGCCACCAGGTCTTCATCGAGCAGAACGCCGGTGTCGGCTCCTCGATCACGGACGAGGAGTACGTCGCCGCCGGCGCCGAGATCCTCCCCACCGCCGACGAGGTCTGGGCCACGGCCGACCTGCTGCTCAAGGTCAAGGAGCCCATCGCGGAGGAGTACCACCGCCTCCGCAAGGACCAGACCCTCTTCACCTACCTGCACCTCGCCGCCTCCAAGGAGTGCACGGACGCCCTCCTGCAGTCCGGCACCACCGCCATCGCGTACGAGACGGTCGAGACCGCCAACCGCGCGCTCCCGCTGCTCGCCCCGATGTCCGAGGTCGCGGGCCGTCTGGCCCCGCAGGTCGGCGCCTACCACCTGATGCGCTCGGCCGGCGGCCGCGGCGTGCTCCCCGGCGGCGTCCCCGGCACCCACGCCGGCGAGTGCGTGGTCATCGGCGGCGGCGTCTCCGGCTGGAACGCCGTGCAGATCGCCATCGGCCTGGGCTTCCACGTGACCCTGCTCGACCGCGACATCAACAAGCTCCGCGAGGCCGACAAGATCTTCGGCACGAAGGTCAAGACGATCGTCTCCAACGCCTTCGAGCTGGAGAAGGCCGTCGTCGAGGCCGACCTCGTCGTCGGTGCCGTCCTCATCCCCGGCGCCAAGGCCCCGAAGCTGGTCACCAACGAGCTCGTCGCCAAGATGAAGCCCGGAAGTGTCCTTGTCGACATTGCCATCGACCAGGGCGGCTGCTTCGAGGACTCCCACCCGACCACCCACGCCGAGCCGACCTTCCAGGTCCACAACTCGGTCTTCTACTGCGTGGCGAACATGCCGGGTGCCGTCCCGAACACCTCCACCTACGCGCTCACCAACGCCACGCTGCCCTACATCGTGTCGCTGGCGAACAACGGCTGGGTCGAGGCGCTGCGCCGTGACGCCGCGCTCGCCAAGGGTCTCAACACCCATGACGGCAAGGTCGTTTACAAGGAGGTCGCCGAGGCCCACGGTCTCGAGCACGTCGAGCTGAGCACCCTCCTGGGCTGACCCTCCCGACGCTTCACACAAGAGGAGAAACGGTCGGTCAACCCCTTCCGTCAACCTCGCGCACCGGGCCGGACCTTGTCGAGCAAGGTCCGGCCCGATGTGTGTCCGGCCACGTTCCGACGGCTGGTCAACTCGCCTCGAACGTAACTCTTTAACCGTTTCGCGCACCCCTGAAACGTGCGGTTCCATGCCTGCGCACCCTTGACAGAGGGGTGTTCGGTTGCCGACACATCGGGCCGGGTCCGGCGGATTGTGTTGCTGCGGACCGGTGACACGCCATAGAGTCGCCAACCGTCGGCATGGTGCCACGCTGACCTATCGATAAATGTTCCTGGTCACATCCAAGGAGGTAAGACGACTTGTGAATGAGTCGACATTTACTCCCGGGGGTGCGGAGCCAGGAGCCCCGATCGGCTCCGTCGCGGTGCGGACCTTCGCGACGCACCAGCCCATGACGCCAGCCCATACGATGAAGATGACGGACGGCCTACACGTGAACGCCACGGCCGGCAACGAGATGGGCCGAGAGTCCACCCACTTCGCCGCCTATGACGAGGTGCCCGAGGGGCACTTCTACGACCCTGACGCCGAGTACGAGCCCGACCCGGAGTACGCGGCCACCCTCGCGCCCGACGCCGCCCGGCAGCGCCGCGAGCGGATCGGCCCGACCGGACGGCCCCTGCCGTACTTCCCGATCCCCGGCCCGCTGACCGACCACGGCCCCGCGAAGATCATCGCGATGTGCAACCAGAAGGGCGGCGTCGGCAAGACCACGTCGACCATCAACCTGGGTGCCGCGCTCGCGGAGTACGGGCGGCGCGTGCTGCTCGTCGACTTCGACCCGCAGGGTGCCCTGTCGGTCGGCCTCGGCGTGAACCCGATGGAGCTCGACCTCACCGTCTACAACCTGCTCATGGAGCGGGGCATGTCGGCGGACGAGGTGCTGCTCAAGACCGCGGTCCCCAACATGGACCTGCTCCCGAGCAACATCGACCTCTCCGCCGCCGAGGTGCAGCTGGTCTCCGAGGTCGCGCGCGAGTCCACGCTGCAGCGTGCGCTCAAGCCGCTGATGAACGACTACGACTACATCGTGATCGACTGTCAGCCCTCGCTCGGCCTGCTGACCGTGAACGCCCTGACGGCCGCTCACAAGGTCATCGTGCCGCTGGAATGCGAGTTCTTCGCGCTGCGCGGTGTGGCCCTGCTGACCGAGACCATCGAGAAGGTCCAGGAGCGGCTCAACCCCGAGCTGGAGCTCGACGGCATCCTCGCCACGATGTACGACTCGCGGACGGTGCACAGCCGGGAGGTCCTGGCCCGGGTGGTCGAGGCCTTCGACGACCACGTCTACCACACCGTCATCGGGCGCACGGTCCGCTTCCCGGAGACCACGGTCGCCGGTGAGCCCATCACCACGTACGCCTCCAACTCCGTGGGCGCCGCCGCCTACCGTCAGCTGGCCAGGGAGGTGCTCGCCCGGTGTCACGCCGAGTGAGTCTGCCCGGCGCCGACGAACTGTTCCGTACCACCGGGGGGATGGCGCTGCAGGCGTCCTCGCCGCGCCGTGCCGTCCCGGCACCGGCCGGCGAGAGCGACACGGCCGCCGCGCAGGGCGCGGCGGAGCACGCGCCCGCCGACTCCGAGCCGGCCGAGCCGCGCGCCCGCGCGGCGGAGGCGGAGGCCCCGGCCCCCGCGCCGGCGAAGGCCCCGGGCGCCGCCGCCCCCACCCAGGCGGCCCGCCGACGGGCCCGCGCCGCCAACCGGCGGCCGAGCGGTCGTGAGCGCCACGACGAGAAGATCACGGTCTACGTCTCCGCGGAGGAGCTGATGGACCTGGAGCACGCGCGCCTGGTGCTGCGCGGCGAGCACGGCCTCGCGGTCGACCGCGGCCGGATCGTCCGCGAGGCGGTCGCCGTGGTCCTGGCGGACCTGGAGTCCCGCGGCGACGCGAGCATCCTCGTCCGCCGCCTGCGCGGCCGCTGACGGTAGCCTGCGGGCTCCCGCACCCCCGCTCCACCAGGACCCCGATGCCCCACCCCCCTGACGAAACGTCCCGCCCGCCCCGCCGCCGCCTCCTGGGCCGCGGCCCGGGCGCGGCCCCACCACCGGGCACCGGGGGCCTGGAGCCCGCCGGGGGCACCGGCGAGACTGCCGCGGGCGCCGAGGAGGCCGGGGGGCCTGCGGTGGGCGCCGAGGAGGCCGTGGAGCCTGCCGTGGGTGCCGAGGAGGCCGTGAGGCCTGCCGCGGGCGCCGGGGAGGTGCCTGAGCCCCTCGCGGAGCCGTACGACGCCGAACGGCCGTCCGCGGGTGCCGAGGAGGCCGTGGAGCCTGCCGTGGGCGCCGGGGAGGTGCCTGAGCCCCTCGCGGAGCCGTACGACGCCGAACGGCCGTCCGCGGGTGCTGAGGAGGCCGTGGAGCCTGCCGTGGGTGCCGAGGAGGTCCCTGAGCCCCTCGCGGAGCCGTACGACCCCGAATGGCCCGTCCCGGCCCCGACGGCGGCGCCCGAGCCCTTCTCCGAGCCTGCGGACGAGCCGCGGACCGAGCCTCTGCCTGCCCCCGCCGATCTATCGCGGCCTGCTTCCGGCTCGCTCGGCGAGCCCGCGCCCGAGCCCGTGCCTGGGCTCGTCGCGCCCGAGCCCGAGCCTGGGTCGGCGCCCGCGCCCGAGTCTCGGCCCGTGGCCGAGCGGGAGGCCGCGCCCGAGCCGGACCCCGTGCCCGCGGAGGCGCCCCCGGCGGACGCGCCCTCCGGGGACGCGCCCGCGGACGGGCGGTTCACCGTGCGGCTCGCGAACTTCGAGGGGCCTTTCGATCTGCTGTTGCAGCTCATCGCCAAGCACCGGCTCGACGTCACCGAGGTCGCCCTCTCCAAGGTCACCGACGAGTTCATGGCCCACATCCGGGCGATGGGGCCCGACTGGGATCTCGACCAGACCACCGAGTTCCTCGTCGTCGCGGCCACGCTGCTCGACCTCAAGGCCGCGCGGCTGCTGCCGGCCGCCGAGGTGGAGGACGAGGCCGACCTGGCGCTGCTGGAGGCGCGGGACCTGCTCTTCGCGCGGCTGCTGCAGTACCGCGCGTACAAGCGGATCGCCGAGATCTTCGCCGAGCGCTGGGAGGGGGAGGGCCGGCGGTACCCCCGTACGGTCGGGCTCGAGCCGCACCACGCCGAGCTGCTGCCCGAGGTCGTCATCTCCATCGGGGCCGAGGGCTTCGCCCGGCTCGCGGTCAAGGCCATGCAGCCGAAGGCCAAGCCGCAGGTGTACGTGGACCACATCCACGCGCCCCTCGTCAGCGTCCGCGAGCAGGCGGGGATCGTCGTCGCCCTGCTGCGCGAGCGCGGTGTCCTGAGCTTCCGGGAGCTCGTCGAGGGCGCCGACGACACGCTCACCGTCGTCGCCCGCTTCCTCGCCCTCCTGGAGCTGTACCGGGAGAAGGCCGTGGCCCTGGAGCAGGAGACCGCCCTGGGGGACCTCACCGTCTCCTGGACCGGCGGGGAGACGGACGCCTCCGGGGCCGTCGGCGACGAGTTCGATCAGGAAGATCAGGAAGATCAGGAGGTCGTCCGGTGAGTGATCTCAAGCCCGCGCTCGAAGCCGTCCTCATGGTCGTCGACGAGCCCGCCACCGAGGCCCACCTCGCCAAGGTCCTCGACCGCACCCCCCGCGAGGTCGGCGAGGCCCTGCGCGAGCTCGCCGACGAGTACACCGCCCAGGGCCGCGGCTTCGAGCTCCGGGTGGTCGCCGGCGGCTGGCGGTTCTACACCCGCGCCGCGTACGCCCCGGCCGTCGAGGCCTTCGTCCTGGACGGCCAGCAGGCCCGGCTCACCCAGGCGGCCCTGGAGACCCTGGCGGTCGTCGCGTACCGCCAGCCGGTCAGCCGCTCCCGGGTCTCCGCGGTCCGCGGGGTGAACTGCGACGGCGTCATGCGCACCCTGCTCCAGCGCGGTCTGGTGGAGGAGGCGGGCGCGGAACCCGAAACAGGTGCGATCCTGTACACGACGACGAACCACTTCCTGGAGCGGATGGGCCTGCGCGGCCTGGACGAGCTCCCGGAACTCGCGCCCTTCCTCCCCGAGGCGGAAGCGGTCGAGCCGGACTCCCTGGAGGGGGTCCCCTCGTTCGATCCAGACGAAGACGAGACTGACGAGACTACGGACGATTGATGCGAAGCAGCAGCGGCAGGAACAGCGGAAACAACGGCGGGAGCCGTGGTGCCAAGAGCGGCGGCCGCGGTAACTACAGGGGTGCGGGCAACAGCCGCGACGACCGGGGCGGCCAGGGCGGCCAGAGCGCCGGCCGTCCGCGCCGGCCGCGCCCCGAGGAGCGGAGCTACGACGTCGACGGTCTCGCCGGCCGTCCCTCCGACGGCCCCAAGCGCGGTCGCGGCGACGCCGCCCGCGGTGGCGCCAAGGGCGGCCCGAAGCAGTCCCCGAACCGCGGCGGCGGCCGCACGGCCCCGGCGCGCTCGCGCGAGTACGACGCCCGCGCCGAGGAGCGCAACCGGGAGCGCTACGCCAACAAGCCCCAGATCAAGACGCCCAAGACCTTCCCGGGTGCCGAGCAGGAGGGCGAGCGGCTGCAGAAGGTGCTCGCCCGCGCCGGCTACGGCTCGCGCCGCGCCTGCGAGGAGCTGATCGAGCAGGCCCGCGTCGAGGTCAACGGCGAGATCGTGCTCGAGCAGGGTCTGCGGGTCGCGGAGAAGGACGAGATCCGGGTCGACGGCCTGACCGTCGCCACCCAGTCGTACCAGTTCTTCGCGCTGAACAAGCCGGCCGGTGTCGTCTCCACGATGGAGGACCCGGACGGGCGCCAGTGCCTCGGCGACTACGTCACCAACCGTGAGACGCGGCTCTTCCACGTCGGCCGGCTCGACACCGAGACCGAGGGCATCATCCTGCTCACCAACCACGGCGAGCTGGCCCACCGTCTCACCCACCCGAAGTACGGCGTGAAGAAGACCTACCTGGCCGCCATCACCGGCCCGCTGCCCCGCGAGGTCGGCAAGCGGCTGAAGGACGGCATCCAGCTGGAGGACGGCTACGCCCGCGCCGACCACTTCCGGGTCGTCGAGCAGACCGGCAAGAACTACCTGGTCGAGGTCGTGCTGCACGAGGGCCGCAAGCACATCGTGCGCCGGATGCTCGCCGAGGCGGGCTTCCCGGTCGAGAAGCTGGTCCGCACCGCCTTCGGCCCGATCACCCTGGGCGACCAGAAGTCGGGCTGGCTGCGCCGCCTGAGCAACACCGAGGTCGGCATGCTGATGAAGGAAGTCGGTCTGTAGGACCCACCGCCGCCCCCGTCCCACGAGAGGCCCGTGACCGCCCGCCCGGCGGTCACGGGCCTCCGTGCGTTTTCGTCCTTGTGTGCGAACGCGCCCCGCTTTATAGTCAGAGTGACTTTAAAAGGTACGGGGTGGGGAGGCGACCGCATGAAGCGTTACGGGCACGGCCTGGTCCTCGGCGCGTTCTGCCCGCCGCACGCCGCCCACCACCGGCTCGTCCGCACCGCCCACGAGCGCTGCGAGCGGCTCACCGTCCTCGTCCGCGGCTGCCCCGACGACCCGCTGCCGCTCGCCGAGCGCGTCGCCTGGATGCGCGAGATCCACCCCGAGGCGCTCGTCACCGGGACCACGGGCGACGACCCCCTCGCCGCCGTCTCCGAGCCCGTGGACGCCGTCTTCACCCCCGAGCGCCCGGCAGCGGACGTGCTCGCCGACCCCGCGGCCCACTGGGACCTCCTGGAGGCCCCCGTACGCGCCGCGCTCACCCGGCGCGTGGTCGTCCTCGGCGCCGGGCACACCGGCACCACCACCCTGGTCCACGCCCTCGTCGCCCACTACCGCGCCCGCGGCGGCGTCTGGGCCCGCACCCGCCACGTCCCCGAGTACGCGCCGGAGTACCGCGCCGCCCGCGACGGGGCGCCGCTGCGCTCCGGGGACTTCCCGCTCATCGCCCTGGGGCAGGCCGAGCGCGAGGAGGAGGCCGCGCGGGACGGCTCCCCGGTCCTCTTCTGCGACACCGACGCCTTCACCGTGACCATCCGCCACGAACGGCACCTGGGCACCCGCAGCGCCGACACCGGCGAGATAGCCGCCCGCGCCCGCCACCACCTGTGGCTGCTCACCGACCACCGCGGGGTGGCGGCGCCCGCGGACGACGACGGACTGCGGCCCTGGACCACCGCCCGGCTGCTCACCCAGCTCACCCGCACCGGCCGCCCCGCCGCCGTCCTCACCGGCCCGCACGAGGAACGGCTCGCCACGGCCGTCGCCGCCGTGGACGCCCTGCTCGCCACCCCCCTGGAGCGCCGATGACCGCGGCCCGCCCCGCCGTCGACGGCTATGACCCGCGCGCCTTCGAGCCCTTCGCCCTCACCGCCGACCTCGCCGTCCTCACCGTCCGCGAAGGCCGGCTGCACGTCCTCCTCGTCGAACGCGGCCAGGAGCCCTACGCCGGAGCCTGGGCGCTGCCCGGGGGCTTCGTGCTGCCCCACGAGTCCGCCGAGCAGGCCGCCCGCCGCGAACTCGCCGAGGAGACCGGCCTGTCCGGCGCCACCGCCGCCCGGCTCCATCTGGAACAGCTGCGCACCTACAGCGAGCCGGACCGGGACCCCCGGATGCGGGTGGTCTCCGTCGCGTTCGCCGCGCTCGTCCCCGACCTGCCCGAGCCCCGCGGCGGCGGGGACGCGGCCCAGGCCCGCTGGCTGCCGTACGAGTCGGCCCGCGGCCTCGCCTTCGACCACGACCGGATCCTCGCCGACGCCCGCGAACGCGTCGGCGCCAAGCTCGAGTACAGCTGTCTCGCCACCGCCTTCTGCCCGCCCGAGTTCACCCTCGGCGAGCTGCGTGAGGTGTACGAGACGGTCTGGGGCGTGCCGCTCGACCGCCCCAACTTCAGGCGCAAGGTCCTCGCCACCCCCGGCTTCGTCCGGGCCGTCGAGGCACCGCCGCGCCGCACCGGCGGACGGGGGAAACCGGCCGCTCTCTACCGGGCGGGCGAGGCCACCGCGCTCCACCCGCCGCTGCTGCGACCGGAAGGACGGACGGAATGACCGGGGAAACGACGAAGCGGGCCGCGACGGGGGCGATGCTCGGCCTGGCGCTCGGCGACGCGCTGGGCTTCCCGACGGAGTTCAACGACGTGCCCGCGATCCTGGCGAAGACCGGGCCCTGGCGCACGATGGAGCTGCCGGTACGGCGCGGGCGCGCCCTCGTCACCGACGACACCCAGATGACCCTCGCGCTCGCCCGGGGCCTGCGCACCGCCATGGACCGCGGCCCGCTCGCCCCGCTGCGGCTCGCCCGGCCCGTCCGCGACGAGTTCGTCGACTGGTACCACTCGCCCGAGAACAACCGGGCCCCCGGCAACACCTGCATGAAGGCCTGCATGCTGCTCGACTCCGACCGGGCCTGGCAGGACGCGAGCCAGATCCACTCCAAGGGCTGCGGCGCCAACATGCGGGTCGCGCCCATCGGACTCGTGCCCGGGCTGAGTGAGGAGCAGCGGGCCGGCGCCGCCCAGCTCCAGTCCGCCCTCACCCACGGGCACCCCACCGCCCTCGCCGCCTCCGACCTGACCGCCCGGGCCGTCCACCTGCTCGCCCAGGGCGTGGACCCGGCCGGGCTCGTCGGGCGGCTCCGCTCGTACGCGTACGAGAACCGCTCCCGGTACGACGAGCGCTGGCTCGGCGACCTGTGGACCCGCTCGCAGGACCCCTCGCCGCGCCACTTCACCGAGCGCGGCTGGGACGAGTGCCTGGCCGTCCTCGAACGCCTCGACGCCGTCCAGCGCACCGCCGACCCGGAGCTCGACCCCTGCGCGTACACCGGCGACGGCTGGATCGCCGAGGAGGCCCTCGCCACCGGCCTGCTGTGCTTCCTGCTCTTCCCCGAGGAGCCGCTCACCGCGCTGCGCCGCGCCGCCTGCACCCGGGGCGACTCCGACTCGATCGCCTGTCTCACCGGTGCCTTCGCGGGCGCCCACCTCGGGGCGGACGCCTGGCCCCGGGAGTGGGTGGAGCCGATCGAGCACCGGGACGAGCTGCTGGCCTTCGGGGCGTCCTGGGACGCCCCGGGAAGCGGCGTCTAGAGCGCCGACTTACGTGCCCTGACCAGGAAGTCCTCCACGCGGGCGTGGTCCGGGGCGGCGGGCAGCGGACTCGTGTCACGGGCCGCGTCGGCCTCGTCCTGGAGGCGGGTCATCCATGACTCGACCTCCTGCCAGGACGCCTCGCCCCGCTTCACCGCGAGCAGCCGTTCGCGCTCCTCGCCGACGTCGATGCGGAGCTCGCCGCTGCGCAGCAGATCGCGGCAGCTGGTCAGCAGGCGCAGCAGGTGCATGGCGTGCTTCCAGCGCGGCGCGCCGTACTGCCGGACGTCCGCCTCCAGCTTGCGCCGCTGGCCCGCCGCGTAGCGGACGAAGGTGGTGTGCGCCTGGCGGGACAGGAACGCCCCGCGCAGCGCGAGCAGTTCACGGCCGAGGGCGTCGGCGTGCTCGACGAGGGGGGAGTGCAGGCACTCCAGGATGTTGGGGTTGTTGCGCAGCGCGAGCTCGCAGAAGCGCTCCAGCTCCCAGCTGAACTGCTCCTCGGCCGGGCCCTCCACATGGGCCGGCGGCTTGTCGAAGCGCCAGAAGAGCGGGGTCGGGGCGAGGAAGACGCCCCGGCGGTCGGTGTCGCTGTCCTCGGTCGCCAGACCGAACGCGCGCGACCCCATGACGCAGGAGTAGATGGTGTGGTCGCGGACCAGCTCGTCGGGAGTCATGCGCGTCAGGCTAGGCCAGGGTGATGGTTCCGTCCGACACATTAATCCGCTCGTCCGGGAGCCGGCGGGGCGCGGGGCCGGCCGCCACCGAGCCGTCGGTGATGCGGTACTTCGAGCCGTGGCAGGGGCAGTCGATCGTGCCGTCGGCGACCTTGTTCACCGTGCAGCCCTGGTGCGTGCAGATCGCGGAGAAGGCCTTGAACCGCCCCGCGACCGGCTGGGTCACCACGACCTTCTCGTCCTCGAAGACCCTGCCGCCGCCGACCGGGATGTCCGCGGTGCGGGCGAGCACCGCTGCCGAGGAGGCCCCGGTCGGCGGGGACTCGGACCCGCCCGAGCCGCTCGCGCAGCCGGAGACGAGGGCGGCACCGGCGAGGAGCGTCGCGCGGCGGGACAGGGCGTCGGCAGTCATGGCGCCCAGCCTGGCCGCCCGCCCCGCCCCCGCGCGGCGACACGCCTACGTCCAGGGCGTCAGCTCCCTCGCCCGGCCGTCTTCGTCCCGCCGCACCTCCAGGACTCCCGTCACCGCCGCCCGCTCGATCGGGCCGTACACGTGCGGGAAGAGCATGTCCTGCGAGCCCTCCCAGCGGACCTCGCCGGAGAGCCGGGTCTCGTCGATGAGCAGGACCAGGAGCGGTCCCGCCACGCCCCGGTAGTGCCCGTCGGCGATGGCGAGGGCGGCGGTCTCGTCCGGCGAGCAGTGGACGAAGCCCTCGGCGGCCAGTGAGGGCGGGGCGTAGGGGAGACCGGGGTCGGCGGACCATTCGTCCAGCGGTACGACGTGCAGCAGCATGCCGACCTTTCTACCGCGCCCGAGCCGGCCGGCCCGCTACCCCGAGTGGCGCAACACGTCTGTTTGCGTGAGATTGTCCATGTTTGGCATCAATCCTCGTCGAGTTCCCCTCGGGCTCCCATCGAGCTCCCCTCGGACGAAAGGCAGGACCATGGCGGGAAACGATCTCGGCAGTCTTCTCGGCGGTCTCCTCGGCGGCGGCCAGGGCGGCGCCGGCGGCGGGGCCGGAAACATCCTCGGCGCCCTCCTCGGCGCGCTCACCTCCCAGGGCGGCAACGGATCCAACCCGCTCGGCGGCCTCCTCGAAGGGCTCACCAAGGCCGGCCTCGCCGACCAGGCCCAGTCCTGGGTCGGCACCGGCGACAACCAGCCGGTCAGCGGCGCCCAGATCACCGAGGCCCTGCCCGACGACACCCTGCAGAAGGTCGCCGCCGAAGCCGGCGTGAGCCCGCAGGAGGCCGCCGACCAGATCGCCCGGAGCCTGCCCCAGGCCGTCGACAAGCTGACCCCCGAGGGCTCCCTGCCGGCGCCCGGGACCTCCCTGGAGGACCTGATCCGCCAGCAGAACCTCTGACCCGTCTCGAAGGACGGGCGCGGCAACGGTGCTCCGGCCGGCTGACTAGGCTGGCCGGAGCACCGACGCAGGCAGAAGGAGTACGAGGTGGCGGTACGAGCGGTCCGAGGCGCCGTCCAGCTGGAGCGGGACGAGGCCGGACACATGCACGAGCAGGTCGAGGAGCTGCTCTCCGCCGTGCTCGAACGCAACGGGCTGACCGCCGACGACCTCATCAGCATCTGGTTCACGGCCACGCCCGATCTGCACAGCGACTTCCCCGCCGCCGCGGCCCGCCGCATCGGGATCGTGGACGTCCCCCTGATCTGCGCCCAGGAGCTCGACATCGAGGGCGCGATGCCGAGGGTCGTACGGCTCCTCGCGCACGTCGAGTCGGATCTGCCCAAGTCCCGCATCGCGCACGTGTACCTCGGCGCCGCGGCCGCCCTGCGCAAGGACATCGCCCAGTGAGAACCGCGCTCGTCATCGGAACCGGCCTGATCGGCACCTCGGCGGCGCTCGCCCTCGCCGGGCGCGGCATCGGCGTCCACCTGCGCGACCACGACCCGGCCCGCGCCCGCACCGCCGCCGCGCTCGGCGCCGGCACCGACGAGGCCCCGGCCGGACCGGTCGACCTCGTCGTCGTCGCCGTACCGCCCGCACACGTCGCCGCCACCCTCGCCGAGGCCATGCGCGCCGGGCTCGGCCGCGGCTACATCGACGTGGCCAGCGTCAAGGGCGGACCCAAGCGGGAGCTGGAGGAGCTGGGCCTCGACCTCACCGCGTACATCGGCACCCACCCGATGTCCGGCAAGGAGCGCTCCGGCCCCCTCGCCGCGACCGCCGACCTCTTCGAGGGCCGCCCCTGGGTGCTGACCCCGACCCGGGACACCGACACCGAGGTCCTCAACCTCGCCCTCGAACTCGTCGCGCTCTGCCGAGCCGTCCCCGTCGTCATGGACGCCGACGCCCACGACCGCGCGGTCGCCCTCGTCTCGCACACCCCCCAGCTGGTGTCCTCCATGGTGGCGGCCCGCCTGGAGGCGGCCGACGAGACGGCGGTACGGCTGTGCGGGCAGGGCATCCGCGACGTCACCCGGATCGCCGCCTCCGACCCGCGCATGTGGGTCGAGATCCTCTCCGCCAACCCGGGACCCGTCGCCGACGTCCTCGCGGGCGTCGCGGCCGACCTGGACGAGACCGTACGGGCGCTACGCTCCCTGGAGTCCGGCGACGAGTCCAAGCGCCGGGCCGGCGCCTCCGGAGTCGAGGACGTGCTGCGCCGCGGCAACGCGGGCCGCGCCCGCGTCCCCGGCAAGCACGGCGCCGCCCCCACCACGTACGAGACGGTCGCCGTCCTCATCAGCGACCAGCCCGGCGAACTGGCCCGGATCTTCGCCGACGCCGGCCGCGCGGGCGTCAACGTCGAGGACGTCCGCATCGAGCACGCCACCGGCCAGCAGGCGGGCCTGGTCCAGCTGATGGTCGAGCCCTCCGCGGCACCGCTCCTGGAGGCCGCCCTCAAGGAGCGGGGCTGGGCCCTGCGCACGAGCTGAGTCCGGGCACCCCGGGCCCCGGACCGGGTCCGGGGCCCACTGGGCCGAACGGGGGCGGGGGACTCGGTAACCTTGGGGGGAGTCCCCGCGTGTCCGCCGGGGGCTCCCGCTCACCCAGGAAGGCGTTCCCCACCGTGGAAACCGTGATCGTCGCCATCGACGGCCCCTCCGGCACGGGCAAGTCGAGCACCTCGAAGGCGGTGGCCGCCAAGCTGGGGCTCAGCTACCTCGACACCGGCGCCCAGTACCGGGCCATCACCTGGTGGATGATCAGCAACGGCGTCGACGTCCAGGACGCCGACGCCGTCGCCAACGCCGCCGGCAAGCCCGTCATCGTCTCCGGCACGGACCCGGCCAGGCCCACCATCACCGTCGACGGCGTCGACGCGGCCGGGCCCATCCGCACCGAGGAGGTCACCTCCAAGGTCAGCGCCGTCAGCGCCGTCCCCGAGGTGCGGGCCCTGATCACGGAGCTCCAGCGGTCCATCGCCAGGGGCGCCGAGAACGGCATCGTCGTCGAGGGCCGCGACATCGGCACCACCGTGCTGCCCGACGCCGACCTCAAGATCTTCCTCACCGCCTCCCCGGAGGCCCGCGCCGCCCGCCGCTCCGGCGAGGTCAAGGGCGCCGACGTGCACGCCACCAAGCAGGCCCTGATCAAGCGGGACGCGGCCGACTCCAGCCGCAAGACCTCCCCGCTCGCCAAGGCCGACGACGCCGTCGAGGTCGACACCACCGAGCTCACCCTCGACCAGGTCATCGAGTGCGTCGTCACCCTGGTGGAGGAGAAGAGGGCCGCCGCGTGACCCAGCCCTCCGGGAAGGGGGCCGCCGTCGGCCGGGGCATCGGCATCGGGCTGATGTACGGCCTCTGGAAGCCGCGCGTGCTGGGCGCCTGGCGGGTGCCGGCCTCCGGCCCCGTCATCCTCGCCGTCAACCACGCGCACAACCTCGACGGCCCCATGCTCATGGGCACCGCCCCGCGACCCGTGCACTTCCTCATCAAGAAGGAAGCGTTCGTCGGGCCGCTGGGCACCTTCCTCGAAGGCATCGGCCAGCTCAAGGTCGACCGGGACAGCACCGACCGCGCCGCCATCGGCAACGCGCTCGCCGTCCTGGAGAACGGCGGCGTCCTCGGGATCTTCCCCGAGGGCACCCGCGGCGAGGGCGACTTCGCCTCGCTGCGCGCCGGCCTCGCCTACTTCGCCGTCCGCAGCGGCGCCCCGATCGTCCCGGTCGCCGTGCTGGGCAGCACGGACCGTCCCGGACGGCTGGTCAAGGCGCTGCCGAGGCTCCGCAGCCGGGTGGACGTCGTCTTCGGCGATGCCTTCGAGGCGGGCGACGGAAGCGGCCGGCGCACCCGCAAGGCACTGGACGAGGCGACCTTCCGGATCCAGGAACGCCTCACCGACCACCTGAAAAACGCCAGGCGCCTCACCGGGCGCTGAGCGACACTCTCAGTAGTGGGACCCGGGGCCCGGGTACCCACCGACCACGAATGATCAAGGAACGGACTTCATGAACGACCAGCACGACCACGGGGCACTTGGCGACGCCGAGTACGCGGAGTTCATGGAGCTCGCCGCGGAAGAGGGCTTCGACGTCGAGGACGTCGAGGGCGCGATCGAGGAGGCCGGCCACGGCCCGCTCCCCGTCCTCGCCGTCGTCGGCCGTCCCAACGTCGGCAAGTCGACCCTGGTGAACCGGATCATCGGCCGCCGCGAGGCCGTCGTCGAGGACAAGCCGGGCGTCACCCGCGACCGCGTCACCTACGAGGCCGAGTGGGCGGGCCGCCGCTTCAAGGTCGTCGACACCGGCGGCTGGGAGCAGGACGTCCTCGGCATCGACGCCTCCGTCGCCGCCCAGGCCGAGTACGCCATCGAGGCCGCCGACGCCTGTGTCTTCGTGGTCGACTCCACCGTCGGCGCCACCGACACCGACGAGGCCGTCGTCAAGCTGCTGCGCCGCGCCGGCAAGCCCGTCGTGCTGTGCGCCAACAAGGTCGACGGCCCCTCCGGCGAGGCCGACGCCACCGCCCTGTGGTCCCTCGGCCTCGGCGAGCCCTACCCGGTCTCCTCGCTGCACGGCCGCGGCACCGGCGACCTGCTCGACGCCGTCCTGGAGGCCCTGCCCGAGGCGCCCGAGCAGCGCTTCGGCAACGCCATCGGCGGCCCCCGCCGCATCGCCCTGATCGGCCGCCCCAACGTCGGCAAGTCCTCCCTGCTCAACAAGGTCGCCGGGGAGGACCGCGTCGTCGTCAACGAGCTCGCCGGCACCACCCGCGACCCGGTCGACGAGCTGATCGAGCTCGGCGGCAAGACCTGGAAGTTCGTCGACACCGCCGGCATCCGCAAGAAGGTGCACCTCCAGGAGGGCGCGGACTACTACGCCTCCCTGCGCACCGCCGCCGCCGTCGAGAAGGCCGAGGTGGCGGTCGTCCTCATCGACACCACCGACAGCATCTCGGTCCAGGACCAGCGGATCATCACCATGGCCGTCGAGTCCGGTCGCGCGCTCGTCATCGCGTACAACAAGTGGGACGAGCTGGACGAGGAGCGCCGCTACTACCTCGAGCGCGAGATCGAGACCGAGATGCAGCAGGTCGCCTGGGCGCCCCGCGTCAACGTCTCCGCGAAGACCGGCCGCCACATGGACAAGCTGGTCCCGGCGATCGAGACCGCGCTCGCCGGCTGGGAGACCCGCGTCCCCACCGGCCGCCTGAACGCCTTCCTCGGTGAGCTCGTCGCCGCCCACCCGCACCCGATCCGCGGCGGCAAGCAGCCCCGCATCCTCTTCGGCACGCAGGCGGGCACCAAGCCGCCGCGCTTCGTGCTCTTCGCCTCCGGCTTCCTGGAGCACGGCTACCGCCGCTTCGTCGAGCGCCGCCTGCGCGAGGAGTTCGGCTTCGAGGGCACCCCGATCCACATCTCGGTGCGGGTGCGCGAGAAGCGCGGCAAGAAGAAGTAACGCGGGCAGGCGACGCGGGAAGCGAACGGCGGAGGGCCGGGGCGTGATCGCCCCGGCCCTCCGCCGTCGTCGTACCCGTCGCTACGGGCTCGTCCGGGATCCCGGCGGCAGCGCGTACGCCGACCAGCCCGTATGCCGGTGTCCGTGTCCGTGCGCGTGCCCGTGTGTCCCCGCCCCGAAGGAGCGGAAGCTCAGCTCCTCCTCACCGCTGCGGTCACCCGGCAGCGTGCGGAACGACCGCCGGTACTCGGAGTACAGGGCGTCGTAGATCGGCGTCGCCGAAGGACCCGCCGACGCGTCCTGCGCCGGGCGCATGGACGGGATCGGACTCGGATACTGCTGACGGAAAGGGTCGTATGGGTGCACGTAGGTGCCAACGACCCCGCCGTCCGTGAGATGCGGGCGGCCCTCGGAAAGAGGGGCCGGCCGGGGGCGCGGAACGGTCGGAACGCCCGGGACGCGCGCCGGCCCTATGCCGGGCCTGTCCTCCCTCACGTCCCGGCCAGCGGCATGGCCGCGGCCACCAGGCGCCCGTTGGCCGCGGCCTTCTCCAGGGCGTCCCGGAGCAGGTCCTCACGCGGCTGCTGGCCGATGGAGCCGACCGGGGCGGCGAAGACCAGCACCGTGTGCGACTTGTTGGCCGCGGCCCGCCAGCCCTCGGTGACCTGGAGCGGCTGGTGCGCCTGCCACCAGGCGACCTGGCCGGTGCCGCCCGTGCCGGGCTGGAGGACCGAGTGCAGCTGGCCCATGGCGACCAGGACGGACCAGCCGGGCAGCGGGGCTGGCTTCTGGTTGACGTCCGAGACCGGCTGGAAGCCCTGCTCGGTCAGGAGCGGCAGGAACTCGTCGGTCAGGCCGGCCGAACCGGGACGGGCGACCGGGGCGGTCGGCTCCACCACGAGCGCCGGGTGCAGCTCGCCCTCGATCAGCACCAGGCCGCTGGTGACGCCGAGCACCGCCTGCTCCGGGTGCGCCACGGCCAGGGAGTCGGCCGCGTCCGCCGCCGCGATGGAGGCCACGGCGCCCTGGAGCTGCGCTTCCTCGACCTTGACGACCTGGGACGGGATGCAGCTGGCGTGGGCGAAGGCGAGGACCGCGGTCTCGTCGCCGACGAACAGCACCGTGCTGGTGGGCTCCTGCTCGGAATCGCCCGGCGTGCGGCAGGAGGTGCAGTCGTAGCTGCCCGGGGCGTTGTCGCCGGCGAGCAGCCGGTCGGCTTCTTCGTCGCCGATCTCGGCGCGTACGTCCTCGCTGACGTCGAGCATGCGCGGCACGGGGGGCTCCCTGGACTTGATGCGTGCGACGGCCGGGCGGTTCCCGGTCGTCTCATGCCGAGTTCAACGGGCAAGGCTCGGCCGGGGTCACGCGTGGGCGCCCGGCAACTTGGGTGAGGCCGACCGGGTGGCATGTGAACGGTGTTCCGCGCGGCACGGGCCGGGCTCCCGCGGCGCGTGCCTAGCCTGCGCCGATGTCGAAGATCCGATATTGGACGGCGGCCGGTGCCGCACTGGCCGCCGCGCTGCTCGCCCCCGGGGCCGCTCCCGACGCCGCCGCGGCCCCCTCGCCCGTCCAGGCGTGCGTGAAGGACCAGTGGCCGTGGGGCTGCGTCGCCGAGTGCGAGAGCGGCGGCCGGTGGGCGGCGAACACGGGCAACGGCTTCTATGGCGGGCTCCAGTTCTGGCAGCCCACGTGGAAGGAGTACGGCGGCCTGCGGTACGCGCGCCGCGCCGACCTCGCGACCCGGGCGCAGCAGATCACGGTCGCCGAGGACGTGCTGCGCACCCAGGGGTGGGACGCCTGGCCGGTCTGCTCCAAGCGGTACGGGCTGAGCGGCCGCGCCCACGTCGTCCAGCGCGGCGACACGCTCAGCACGATCGCCCGGCGCTTCGGCGTACGGGGCGGCTGGGAGGCGCTGTACGCGGCGAACCGGGCGGCGATCGGGGCGGACCCGAACCGGCTGATGGTGGGCACGCTGCTGCGGCTGCCCTAGGGCGCGCCCCTGCCGGAAGGCCCCGCACGTCGGGCGGCCGCACGGCACTACTCCCCGCGCTCCCCGGACTCCCCGGACCCCCCGGCCGCTCCGGCCCCTCCGGACCCGGCCTGGAGCAGCTCGCCGGCGGACGCGAGGGAGCCGCGGCGCAGCTCGTACCCCACGGAGCCCGGCGGCAGTCCCTGCGGGACCCGCTGCTCTGCCAGGACGACGGCCGCGCCGCCGGACCGCGCGAGGGCGCCGAGCAGGGCGTACGTACGGGAGGCCACGACCGTCGACATGCCCAGCGACGGTTCGTCGACCAGGACCACGCGGGCGTCCGCGAGGACGGCCCGGACCAGCGCGAGCATCCGGCGCTCGCCGCCCGACAGGGTGCCGGCGCGGTGCCCGAGGAGCGGCGCCAGCTCCGGATACGCGGCGAGCGCCTCGTCCTGGCGGCCCGGGGCCGCCAGGTCCAGGTTCTCGGCCACGGTGAGGCCCGCGTACACGGCCCGCAGATCCGGTACGAAGCACAGGCCGCGGCGGGCGCGTGCGTGGGCCGGCACCCGGGTGACGTCCTCGCCCCGCCACACCACCCGCCCCGCGGCCAGCGGCACGATCCCGGCGAGGGCCCGCAGCGCGGAGCTGCGCCCGGCGCCGTTGCGGCCCAGGAGCACGGTGACGGTGGCGGCGGGCACCGGCAGGTCGAGGCCGTGCAGGGCCTCCAGGGGGCCGTAGCGGACCCGGGCGGCGCGCAGGGCGATCTCGACGCTCATGACAGGATCCGGCCGCCTTCCATGGTGTGGACGGTACGGGCGATGCCGGCGACGAGGTCCGGGTCGTGCTCGACGACCAGCACGGCGAGGCCGTCGGCGGCGAGGGCGGCGAGGATCCGGGCGAGGGCCGCGGTCTCCTCGGCGTCGAGCCCCGCGGCCGGCTCGTCCAGGAGCAGGGTGTGCGGGCCGCCCGCGAGGGCCCGGGCCAGCTCGACCCGCCGCAGCGTCCCGGTCGGCAGCCCCGCCGCGGCCCGGTGCCGCACGGCCCCGGCCAGCCCGACGAGGCGCAGGGCCTGCTCGACCGCGCCCGCGCGGGCGGTGCGGGCCTGCTCCGCGCCGACGCGGACGTTCTCCTCGACGGTGAGCGACGGGAACACGGCCGGCTGCTGGAAGGTCCGGCCGATCCCGAGCCGGGCGCGGGCGTGGGCGGGGCGCGAGGTGATGTCGACCCCGCCGAGGGTGACGCGGCCCGAGGTCGGCCGCAGGGTCCCGGCGAGACAGTCGAAGAGGGTGCTCTTGCCGGCTCCGTTGGCGCCGACGAGGGCGGTGACCTGGGCGGGGCGGAGGGCGAGATCGACGGCGTGGAGGGCGGTGAGGCCGCCGGGGTAGGTGAGGGTGAGCCGGTGGGCGCGGAGGGTCGGGGGCGGTTTTCCCGTGGGGGGCGCGGGTGCTTCCACGGCCGCGGGCCGGTGGGGGTGCGCCCGGCCCGCGGCCCGGCCGGGGCGCCCGCCCGCGTCCCCCGTTCTGTGGGCGGACAGAGGCGCGGGCCTTCCCGGGCGGGGTGCCGAGCCGTCGGCGGCTGCGGGCCGCTGGGCGCCGGCGGCCCCGCCCGCCGCGTTTTCCCTCCCCTCCGCTTCCGTCCCCCGTCGCGACCCCAACGCCCGCAGCAGTGGGGGCACTCTGCCCACCAGCGTGGCCAGGAGGCCGATCGCGGCCGCCGCCACGCCCGCGTGGGTGCCCGTGTCCAGGGTGATCAGAAGGGCGGCGGCGACGAGGGGGGTGAGGAGGCTGTCGGCGCCCAGGACCACGAGGGCGGCGAACCAGATCAGGCCGCGGATCGGGTCGTAGGCGTCCGGGTCGAAGGCGCGCCCGCCCATGCTCAGGAGGCCGCCGCCCAGGGCCGCCAGGGCCGCGCCCAGGACGAACGCCAGGAGCTTGAGGCCCGCCACGCGGACGCCCGCCGCCTCCGCGCCCGGCTCGTGGTCGCGCAGGGCGGCCAGGGCGCGGCCCGCCCGCCCCCGGCGCAGGGCGGCGACCAGGACGAGGGCCGCGGCCAGGAGCACCAGTTCCAGGGCGTAGTACGCGCGGTCGTCCAGGAAGCCGGCCGGGCGGTGAAGCGCCAGGCCCGCCGTGGCGTACGGCTGGGCGAAGACGAAGCGGCTGACGGCGACGCCGACCGCCAGGCTGGCCAGCGCCAGCGCGAGGCCGTGGCGGCGGATCGCCGGCCAGCCCGTCACCAGGCCCAGCGGCGCCACGCACAGCACCGCCGCCCCCAGCGCCGCCGGTCCCGGCAGCCCGGCCCCCGCGAGCAGACCCGTGAAGAGGGCGCCCAGGCCCGCGTACGCCGTCTGCCCCAGCGCGATCTGGCCGGCCCTTCCCGAGACGACCACCAGTGAGAGCAGGATCAGCGCCAGGGCCGGGACCTGGACCGCGGTCGTCAGGTCCGTGCCCCCGAAGCCCAGGGGGAGGAGCAGGAGGACCGCCGCCGTCAGCCACAGGCCCGGTGGCGTGCGACCCCCCGTCGTCGTCGGCGGCAGGGTGTCCTCGCCGCCCACCCCGGGCAGCAGCAGCGCCGCCACCAGCAGCGCCACCACGAACAGGTTCGCCCCCACCGCCTGCACCAGCGGGCCCGCCCAGCCCTCCGGGTGCAGCCGGGTGAGCTGGGCCTGGGCGACCCCCAGCGCGAGGGCCGTCAGCACCGCCACCGGCAGGCTCCGCATCCGCGCCACCACCGCGACCGCGATCACCTCGACCACCAGCAGCGGCATCCCGTACGGGTCGAGTCGCACGTACGGCGCGAGGAGCACCCCGGTGAGCCCCGCCGTGAAGGAGCCGAAGGCCCAGCCCGCCGCCGAGACCCGGTCCGCCGCGATGCCGGCGACCATCGCGAGCGGGCGGTTGTCGACCACCGCGCGCAGTTCCCGGCCGAAGCGGGTCCACCGGGTCACCGCGCCCACCAGGCACGCCAACGCCACCACCGCCGCCGTCTGCGCCCACGGCTCGTCACCGAGCAGCACCGGCGCGTCCGACCGGGCGCCGCTGCCCCAGATCAGCGCCGCCGCGCCGACGAGCAGCACGAAGACGCCGATGGACGCCACCAGCGTCTGCGCCGGGTTCGAGCCCGCGAGCGCGAGCGGGCGGAACACCAGCCGGTCCAGGGCCAGGCCGATCGCCGGGGCGATCAGGAGAAGGGTCAGCAGGGCGGCCGGCGGCAGCGGCCAGCCCCACTCCACCACCAGCTGCCGCAGCACATACGCGCAGACCATCGCGATCGCGCCGTGCGCCAGGTTGAGCACGCCCGTCGCCCGGTAGGTGACGATCAGTCCGATGCCGGTGAGCGCCGCCGCGCTGCCGACCGCCAGGCCGGCGAGCGCCAGGTCGTATGTCAGCGAGGCCACGGCTCGCACACCGGGCACGGGTCGAGGTCGGCGTCCCCCACCGGCACCGCTTCCGGCCGCGCCGCCACCAGCGGGCAGTCAGGCCGGTGCGCGAGCGTTCCGCCGGGGACCCGGAGCGGGGGGTCCGTGGAGGAGGGGGGAGGGGTGTCGGAGGGCGGAGGGAGGGACTCCGCGCCTGGCGGCGTGGGGTGGCGCAGGGCCGTCGCCAGCAGGACCGTCCCGGCCACGATCAGCGCCGCCCCCGGCACCGTGCACGACGCCAGATACGGCAGCTGGCGTTCGGCGAAGCGCTCGCCCGAGATCCCGTACCAGCCGAGCGCGCACAGCACCGCGCCCCCGGCGGCCGCCGCGAGACCACCCCACAGCAGGATCCGGGACGTCGACGGCACGGGAAGCTCCTTCGCCCTCCGCTGGTCAGGTAGCGGATGTCTTGTTGCCGTTTCTTGCACTATGCCCTGAACCGGCACACCCTGGAATCATCAGGCCGCCCGGCCTGTACGGACATCCGGTGGTGAGCCAGATGGTTCTCGGACGACGTGCCGCCGCGATCGCGGCCGCCGCGGTACTGGTGCTGGCCCCGGCCCTCGCGGGCTGCTCGGACGACGGGGGGTCGACCTCCGGGCAGGTCGGCCCGTCGAGCACGGCACCCGCGAAGACGGACCAGCCGCAGGATCCCGTCCGCGCCAAGGCGGAGATCACCGAGAACTGGACGGCCTTCTTCGACCCGAAGACCCCGACCACGGAGCGGATCAGGCTCCTGGAGAACGGGGAGAAGATGGCGCCCGTCCTCCGGGCCTTCGCCGCCGACAAGACCGCCGCCCACGCCTCCGCCGCGGTCAAGGCCGTCGCGTTCACCTCGCCCACCGGCGCCGAGGTCACCTACGACCTCCTCGTCGGCGGCAACCCGGCCCTGCCCGACGCCAAGGGCACCTCCGTCCTGCAGAACGACGTGTGGAAGGTCTCCGTGCAGACGCTCTGCGGTCTGGTCCAGCTCAGCGGTGCGCAGGTCTCCGGCTGCTGAGGCGGCCCCGGCGCCGCTGGTCGCCGTCGCCGTGTTCGCCCTCCTCGCCCTCCTGCTCCTCGCGGGCTGCGGCAGCCGGCTCCCGGAGCGCGCCTTCGAGACGCGGCCCACCGTCACTTTCCCCTCCGGCGGTGAGCCGCTCCGCGTCGGCATCATCACCAGCGCCACCAGCCCCGTCGGCGGCGCCGCCTTCACCGGCCCGCGCGACGGGGCCCGCGCCTACTTCGACGCCCTCAACGCCCGCGGCGGCATCGACGGGCGCAAGGTCGAGGTCGTCACCTGCGACGACGGCGGCAGCGGCGTCGGCAACAACGCGTGCGTCCACAGGCTGATCGACGAGCGGAAGGTCTTCGCGCTGGTCGCCACCACCGCCCTGGACTACGCGGGCGCCCCGCTGGTCTCCCGGGCCGGCGTCCCCGACATCGGCGGGCAGCCGCTGACCCCGGCCTACGACACCTACCCGCACCTGTACGGGATCTACGGCAGCTCAGCCCCGCGCACCGGCCGCGCCCCAGGCTGGAACGGCGTCCTGTACGGGGGCACCGAGGTCTACCGCTGGTTCCGGGAGCACCTGGGCGCCCGCACCGCCGCCGTCGTCTCCTACAACCAGGCCGCCTCCGCCTCGTACGCCCGGCTGGTCTCCGCGGGGCTGCGGGCCGAGGGCTACCGGGTCGTCGACGAGCAGGTCGACTTCGCCCTCCCCAACTTCCGTGCGGTGGCCGCCGATCTGCGGGCCCAGCGGGCCGATGTCGTCTTCGACGCCATGGACACCCACGGCAACGCCCGGCTGTGCGCGGCGATGGAGGCGCTCGGCGTCCGGGTCGCGGCCAAGGTGACCAACGTGCAGAACTGGTCCTCGGCCGTTCCGCGCGACTACGCGGACGCGCCGGGCTGCCGGGCCGCGCTCTATGTGACCGGCTCCAGCCGCAACTACGACGACGCCGCCCGGCCCGCCGTGCGCGAGTTCCGGGCGGCGATGGGGGACCGGCCGCTCTCCCAGTGGCAGCTGGAGGGCTGGGCGGCGGCCCGGTGGTTCACGGACGCGGTGAGGTCCTGCGGTGCGCGGCCGACCCGCGGCTGCGTCGAGGAGTTCGTCGGCCGGCCGGAGCCGTACACCGCGGGCGGGCTGCTGCTGCCCGTACGCTTCGAGCGTCTCGCGCAGCCGCCGAAGACCCGCTTCACCTGTCTGTCGGTGGCCCGTTGGCAGGACGGCCGCGGCTGGGTCTCCCAAGGGGACATGGACCGCGCGTGCGCCACCGTTCCCCAGCTGCCCTACCGTCCGTGAGCGAGCCCGGCGCCGGGGCAGTACAGTCGCCCCGACCAAGCACCTGACCGGGGGGAACCGGTAGCGCCATGCGCATCTCTTTCCTGCTGCACAACGGGTACCACATCGGTGGCACCATCCGGACGACGTTCACCCTCGCCGCCGAGCTGGCGGCACGTCACGAGGTGGAGATCGTCTCCGTGTTCCGCCACCGCGACGAGCCGATCCTCGGGATCCCCGCGGGAGTGACCCTGCGTCACCTCGTCGACCTGCGGAAGAACAGCCCGGGTTTCGACGGGGAGCACCCCGACTTCCACCGCCCCGCCCGGGTCTTCCCCCGCGGCGACGGACGCTGGAAGCAGTACAGCGCGCTCACCGACGCCCGGATCGGCGCCCATCTGGCCTCGGTCGAGGCGGACGTGGTGGTCGCCACCCGGCCCGGCCTCAACGTGCAGCTGGCCCGGCAGGCCCCGCGCGGACCGGTCCTCGTCGGGCAGGAGCACCTGATCCTCGAAGGGCACAGCTACCGGCTGCGGCGCGACATCGCCCACGAGTACGCGCTGCTGGACGCCGTCACCACCGTCACCGAGGCCGACGCCCGCGCCTACCGGGCGCTCGCCCTGCCGGGCGTCCGGATCGACGCGGTGCCCAACAGCGTGCCGGCGCCGGGCGTGCCGCCCGCCGACCCCGCCGCCAAGGTCGTCGTCGCGGCGGGCCGGCTCACCCCGGTCAAGCGGTACGACCTGCTGATCGACGCCTTCGCGGACGTGGCCGCCGCCCGGCCCGACTGGAAGCTGCGGATCTACGGCACCGGCGACGCCTCCGACAACCTGAAGAAGGCGCTGGCCCGGCAGATCGAGCAGCGCTCCCTCCGCGAGCACGTCTTCCTCATGGGCACCGCCCACCCGATGGAGCCGGAGTGGGCCAAGGGCTCGCTCGCCGCCGTCACCTCCCGGCGCGAGTCCTTCGGCATGACCATCGTCGAGGCGATGCGCTGCGGCCTCCCGGTCGTCTCCACCGACTGCCCGCACGGCCCCGGCGAGATCATCGAGGACGGTGTCGACGGCCGGCTCGTCCCGGTCGACGACACGGCCGCGGTGAGCGCCGCCCTGCTCGCCCTCATCAACGACGACGAGGGCCGCGCCCGGGCGGCCAAGGCGGCCCTGGTGGCCTCCGAGCGCTTCGACCCGTCCCGGATCGCCGCCCGCCACGAGGAGATCTGGAACGAGCTCGCCGCCGGCGCCGCCGGTCGGTCCCGGCCGCGGAGCCACGGCCGCGGCCGCGCGCTGGTGCACCGGGCCGTCGGCACGGCCCTCGACGCCGGCTACACGGCGAAGGCCAAGGCGGGCGTGCTGGTCCGCCGTCTGCGCCGTCTCGTCTGACCCCGCGCCCGCCCCGCCGACCGCCCCCGGCTACTCCCGGCCGGCCGGGCGCCGCTCCTCCTCGGGGCCGGTGAGCCGCATCCGCTCGTAGTCCGCGAACTCCGGGTGGTGCAGGTCGAAGGCGGGGGACTCGGAGCGGATCCGGGGGACGGCGAGGAAGTTGTGCCGGGGCGGCGGACAGGAGGTGGCCCACTCCAGCGAGCGGCCGTAGCCCCACGGGTCGTCGACGTCGACCTTCTCCGCGTACCGCCAGGTGTGCCACACGTTGTAGAGGAACGGCAGCGTGGAGGCGCCGAGCAGGAAGGCGCCGATCGTCGAGACCGTGTTGAGGGCGGTGAAGCCGTCGGCGGCGAGGTAGTCGGCGTACCGCCGTGGCATGCCCTCGGCACCGAGCCAGTGCTGGACGAGGAAGGTCGTGTGGAAGCCGACGAAGAGCGTCCAGAAGTGCGCCTTCCCGAGCCGCTCGTCGAGCATCCGGCCGGTGAACTTGGGCCACCAGAAGTAGAAGCCGGCGAAGGTCGCGAAGACGACGGTGCCGAAGACCGTGTAGTGGAAGTGGGCGACCACGAAGTACGAGTCGGTCACGTGGAAGTCCATCGGCGGCGAGGCGAGGATCACCCCGGTGAGCCCGCCGAACAGGAACGACACCAGGAAGCCGGTCGCCCACAGCATCGGGGTCTCGAAGGAGAGCGAGCCGCCCAGCATCGTGCCGGTCCAGTTGAAGAACTTCACCCCGGTGGGCACCGCGATCAGGAAGGAGAGCATCGAGAAGAAGGGCAGCAGCACCGCACCGGTCGCGAACATGTGGTGCGCCCACACGACCACCGAAAGACCGGTGATGGTCATGGTGGCGGCGATCAGGGTCACGTAGCCGAAGAGCGGCTTGCGGGAGAAGACCGGGATGATCTCGCTGACGATGCCGAAGAACGGCAGGGCGATGATGTAGACCTCGGGGTGCCCGAAGAACCAGAACAGGTGCTGCCACAGGAGCGCGCCGCCGTTCTGCGGCTGGAAGGCCACCGAGCCGAGCCGCCGGTCGGACTCCAGGACGAGCAGGGCCGCGGCGAGGACGGGGAAGGCCATGAGCACCAGGACCGTGGTGAAGAGGATGTTCCAGGTGAAGATCGGCATCCGGAACATCGTCATGCCGGGCGCCCGCATGCCGATGATGGTGGCCAGGAAGTTCACCGAGGTGAGGATCGTGCCGAAGCCGGAGAGCGCGAGGCCCATGATCCACAGGTCGACGCCGACGCCCGGCGCGCGCAGCAGGCTGTTCAGCGGGGCGTAGGCGGTCCAGCCGAAGGCGGCGGGGCCGCCGGGGGTGAGCGCGGAGCCGAGCACCATCAGGCCGCCGAAGAGGAACAGCCAGTACGAGAGCATGTTGAGCCGCGGGAAGGCGACGTCGGGGGCACCGATCTGCAGCGGCACCAGCTCGTTGGCGAAGCCCGCGAAGGTCGGGGTCGCGAACAGCAGCAGCATGATCGTGCCGTGCAGGGTGAAGGCCTGGTTGAACTCCAGGTTGGTCACCAGCTGGAGTCCGGGGCGGGCCAGCTCGGCCCGCATGACCATGGCGAGGGCCCCGGCGATCAGGAAGAAGACGAACGAGGTCACCAGATAGAGGTGGCCGATCTTCTTGTGGTCGGTCGTGGTGATCCAGTCGATCAGGACCCGTCCATGCCGTTGCCGTGCGGATTCGACGGTCGCGGCCGCGGTCTCGGTACCCATCCCTGGATGATGCGCCGGGCCGTACGGGAAGCGGGGGAGGCCGACCGACGGGTCGTCCGGTCGGCGGACGGTGTGCGTGCGGTGCGCGGAAAACGTGAAAGCCGGTCATGGTGGTGGATGCCCGGGAATTCCCGGCGGAACGGAGCCCCCACTCGAATTCCGGGGAGGGGCCGAGAATTATCGGAGAAGCGGCCGGAAACCGTCCGTTCGAACGGACCCGGCCCGGTCAAACGCATGTCGAGAACCTGTGACACAAGCGTGACCGACAAGGGACTAACGTGAGCTGTATGACACCCGAACACGCACCCGAAACGTATGTGGGGCTCGACGCGGATGACGCCGAACGCATCGCCAGGAAGCGGGGCTGGCGCGTCGTCAGGTCCCTGCCGCCCGGCTCGATCGTGACGATGGAGTACCTGGCCGGGCGCATCAACTTCGAGGTCGAGGACGGCGTCGTCACCCGCGCCTGGCTCGGCTGAGGGAGGCCGCGCGGATACGGCGAAGGGGCCCGGCCGGGATCGGCTCGGGCCCCTTGTCGTGCCGTCCGGCGGGCTCAGCCGCCGGTGGCCGGCCGCGAGTGCGGCGGGCGGCGGCTGCCGGCCGGGCTGACCGGGCTGCGCTCCGAGCGCACCGTGTGGTGGGTACGGGGCGGGGCGAGCGGCGGGGTGGGAAGGCCGCCCGCGCGGCCCGCGACGGCCCGCCCGGTGCCGGCGCCGATCTTCTCCCGGACCGGCTCCTCGGCCCCGGCCGGACGCTGCGGGAACAGCCCGGGCACCGGGCCCCCGGTCGCGACGGGCAGCGAGGGGACCAGCCGGCGGCGGGCCCGCAGCTGCTCGCGCAGCCGGTCCCGCAGCCCCAGGATCCACGCCTCGGCCACCGCGATCACGGGCTCGCACCAGGGCAGCGCGAGCAGGATGACCAGGCCCGCGGCCCAGCCGAGCAGGACGTCGCTGAGCCAGTGGGTGCCGAGGTAGACGGTGGTGAGGCCGACACCGAGGGCGACCACGGCCGAGAGGGCCGACAGATAGCGCCTGGCCCTCGGCGTGGTCGCCAGATAGGCCAGGATGCCCCAGGTCACGACCGCGTTGGCGGTGTGGCCCGACGGAAATATATCGCCGCCGGCGAAGAGCTCGGCGGAGCCGACCTGCGTCGCGTAGTGGGGGCCGAGCCGGCCCAGTCCGAGCTTGACCGCGCCGACGGTCGCGTTGAGGAGGAGCAGCGCGGCGCCGAGGCAGAGCAGCGGTCGCAGGGTGTGCTGACGCCAGGAGCGCCAGCCCAGCCAGGCCGCCACCATGACGGCCGTGGGGCCGCGCTGGCCGAGGACGACGTAGTAGTCGAGGAAGGCGTGCAGCTCCGGCCACTGCTGATAGGGCCGGAAGAGCATGATCTTCCAGTCGAGGGTCACCAGCCAGGTCGACAGCAGTACGGCGACGACGATGGCCAGATAGAACGCCGACGTCCCGCCGAAGAGGGCGAGACGCGTGCGGGTCATCCGCGGGACCTCTATCTTCGGCGGTTCCGGCTCCCGGTCCAGCCGGGCAAAGATGTCGGTACGCACCCAATCGACGTTACAGGGAGTGAGTAGCGACCTTGGTCGTTCCGGTCCCTTCGTGATGACGATGTGATGTGGAGTTGCTCTCAGCCGGGCGTTTGTTCCCGTCGCCCGTCGGAAAATCGGATGACCTTCTGCCCTATTGCCGGGAGGGCGTTTCCGGAAGTCTGTTTGAGGCGCCGGGGAAAGCCCCGGCAATTGGACGAGGCCTCTTCCGCGCCGAATTCCACGCGACGCGCGGAGCGGACCGAGTGGCGTACGCCACACTCCGCGGCCCGCCGGGGTGAGAGCTGCACCACGCGCTCGGGCCTTGAACTCGCGTACGCTGACGGCTCACTCGCCCGTCGATGCCGGGCCGCCCCGGGGCCGCTCCCCGGCAGGTGCCCGCCGAGCGCGAGGGCTTCACTGGGAGGTACGTACATGACGCGGACGAACACGGCCGGAGCGCGACTCCGAACCGCTGCCGGCGGTGCCAACCGCTGGGTCGTCCTCGTCGTCCTCTGCGTGAGTCTGCTCCTCGTCGCGCTCGACGCGACCGTGCTGCACGTCGCCGTCCCCTCCGTCACCGAGGACCTGCGCCCGAGCTCCACCGCGCTGCTGTGGATCGTCGACGCCTATCCACTGGTCTGCGCCTCGCTGCTGATCCTCTTCGGCACGCTCGGCGACCGGGTCGGCCGCAGACGGGTGCTGCTCCTCGGGTACGCGCTGTTCGGCACCGCCTCCGCGGTCGCCGCGCTCGCCACCGTCCCCGAGGTGCTGATCGGCGCCCGCGCTCTGCTCGGGGTCGGCGGCGCGATGATCATGCCCGCCACGCTCTCGATCCTCCGCGCGGTCTTCCCCGACCGGCGCGAGCGGGCGACCGCCATCGGCATCTGGACGGCGGTGGCCGCCGTGGGCGCCGCCACCGGCCCGGTGCTCGGCGGCTTCCTGGTCGAGAACTACTGGTGGGGCTCGGTCTTCCTGATCAACATCCCGCTGATGGCCCTGATCCTGCCGCTGGGCCGCTGGCTGCTGCCGGAGTCCAAGGGCAACGCCGACGGCCCCTGGGACGTGCTCGGGGCGCTCATGGCCGCCGCCGGTGTGCTCGGCGCCGTCCTCGGCGTCAAGCGGCTCGGCGCCGGCGACCCCCCGCTGGCCGCGGGCACCGCGGGTCCGCTGCTGTTCGGGGCCGCCCTGCTCGTCCTCTTCGTACGGCGGCAGAAGCGCCGCGCCCACCCGCTGATCGACATGCGGCTGTTCTCCCGGGCGGCCTTCACCACCTCCGTCGGCTGCATCGTGCTCGGCATGCTGGCACTGGTCGGCCTGGAGCTGATCGCCGTCCAGTACCTCCAGCTGATCCTGGGGCTCAGTCCCCTGGAGACCGGCCTCCGGCTGCTGCCGCTGACCTTCGCCGCCATGGCCGCGGGCGCCACCGGCTCGTACACCCTGCGCAGGCTCGGACCGCGCCGGATGGTCGGCTGGGGCTTCGTGCTGACCGCCGCCGCGGTGCTGCTGCTGGTCCTCATGGGCCAGCACGACCGGCCGCTGCTGCTCACCGCCGGTTTCGTGCTGCTGGGCTTCGGCCTGCAGACCACGCTCTTCTCGGCGTACGAGTCGATGCTCAGCGAGGCGCCGGCGGAGAGCGCCGGCGGGGCGGCGGCGATCGGCGAGACCTCGTACCAGCTCGGCGCGGGCATGGGCATCGCCCTGCTCGGCAGCGTGATGAACGCGGCGTACGCGCCCGGTCTGAGCGGGCTGCCCGGGGTCCCCGAGGCGGCTGCGAAGGCGGCGGCGAACTCGCTCGGCGAGGCCTATCAGGTCGCCGACGGGCTCGGCGGCCGGGCCGGCCGGGCCCTGCACCAGGCGGCCCGGCACGCGTTCGTGAACGGCCTGCACGTGACCCTGTTCGTCAGCGCGGGACTGCTGCTGCTCGGGGCGCTGATGGCGCTGCGGCTGCCGCGGGTGATGGAGTGCGCCGTGGACCCGGAGCCGGTCGGCGCGCAGCCGGTCGGCGCGGGGCCCGTCGGGGGCGGCGAGTCGGCAGGGCGGGCGGACGGTGCCGCGAAGGTGCCCGCCACCCGTGAGCCGGCCGAGACGGCCGGTTCGGCCCGGCCCCGGTCCTGAGTCAGGACCGGGCCGGAGGGTGAGCCGAGCCCCGGTGAGGGGTCAGCTCTGGTTGAAGAAACCGTCCTGCGAACGTCCGGCGGACTCTCCGCTGACGATCTGCGTGTCGGCCGGGGTCAGCAGGAAGACCCGGGTCGCCACCCGCTCGATCGAGCCGCGCAGGCCGAAGGCGAGACCGGCGGCGAAGTCGACCACGCGCTTGGCGTCGTTCGGCTCCATCGCGGTCAGGTTCACGATCACCGGGACACCGTCCCGGAACAGCTCGCCGATGCCCCGGGCGTCCCGGAACCCGTCGGGGGAGACGGTGGCGATCCGACGGCCCTGTTCCTGCGCCGTGTCGGACGCCACCCGCACCCGCGGGTCCGTCACCCAGGCGTCGCTGCCGTTCTGCTCGGTACCGTCGGCGTACTCGTCGTCGTAGTAACGCTCGTCGTTGTCCTCGACGAGTCCCAGCCAGGCACTGGCCTTGCGCACCGATCCCATGGACGCCTCCTTTCAGCGCGGTCACTTGTGGTTCCGCATTCCCTATCGTCGTCCATCATGCGGATCGCGCGCCAAGTGGATAGTCGGCGCGCAGGGGATTCGTGACGGTACTGGTGCAGAACGTGAGGGTCGAAAACTGGCGATTCGTCAGGGATCTTGCGGTATGCGGGGGCTGAGAGGGGGTCGCACGGCGGCGCGCAACTTAAAATATGAATGTCGGGCCGGAAGGGTGACGACAAGGGCGTACGGGTGAACCGGCGCGCCCGGCAGCCACGGGGGAGAATGTCTTGTTCGGAATCGTCAGGCCGTGCGCCCATCGTCTCACCGAGGGGCTCAAGACGGAGTGGATGGCCCATCTCTGCGGCCTCTGTCTGGCACTTCGCGCCGACCACGGGCAGTTCGCCCGGGTGGTCACCAACTACGACGGCCTGATCGTCTCGGTTTTGACGGAGGCTCAGACCGGCCGCACCGAGGCGGGCCGCCGCACCGCGGGCCCCTGTCCGCTGCGGGCGATGCGCACCGCACCCGTCGCCCGGGGCGAGGGCGCCCGGCTCGCCGCCGCCGTCTCCCTCGTGCTGGCCTCCGCCAAGGTCCGCGACCACGTCGCCGACCGGGACGGCCTGTTGGCCCGCCGCCCGGTCGCCGCCGCGGCCCGCCGGGTCGCCCGCTCCTGGGACCGGGCCGGTGCCCGGGCCGGCCGGGCGGTCGGCTTCGACACCGCCGTCCTGGTCGACGCCGTCGACCGGCAGCCCGGCATCGAGGCGCTCGCCGGCCCCGGCACCCCGTTGCTCGCCGTCACCGAGCCGACCGAGACGGCGACCGCCGCCGCCTTCGCGCACACGGCCGTCCTCGCCGGGCGCCCGGGCAACGCCGCGCCGCTCGCCGAGGCCGGGCGCCTCTTCGGACGCCTGGCCCACCTCCTGGACGCCGTCGAGGACCAGGCCGCCGACGCCGCCGCCGGATCCTGGAACCCGCTCACCGCGACCGGGACCTCCCGCGAGGAGGCCCGCAGGCTCGCCGACGACGCGCTCCACGGCATCCGGCTCGCGCTGAAGGACGCCGATTTCGCCGACGGGCACCTCGCCCATGTCCTCCTCGCCCACGAGCTGCGCACCTCCGTCGACCGCGCCTTCGGCACGACGAGCTGCGCGCACGGGGCCCCCGGCCCCGGCCAGTCCCACGGACCCGTCCCGGGCAACCCGTACGCGCAGCCCGGTCCGTACGGACAGCCCGGCCCGTACGGACAGCCCGGCCCCTACGCGCAGCCCGGCCCGTACGGACCGGGCGACCCGCTCGCCAAGCCGGGCGGTCCCGGAGGTCCCGGCGGAATGCCGCCCTTCCACGGCGGCGGCGGGGGCGGCGGGCCGCACAAGCCCGAGCCGCGCGGCTTCCTCGCCGGGTGTGCCGCCTTCACCTGGCTGTTCTGCACCTGCCAGATCTGCTGCGCCGAGAAGTACGAGGGCCCCTGGTCCCGCAAGAAGCGCGAGGGCTGCTGCCACAACTGCGACTGCGGCAACTGCGACTGCGGCGGCTGTGACTGCTGCTGCCCCTGCGACGGCTGCTGACGGCCCGTCGGCTCACTTCGTCGGCGCGGGGATCTCCGGCGGCGAGATCCGCGACTCGGCGATGCCCGAGGCGGTGACGCCCCACTTCTTCAGGATGCGGTCGTAGGTCCCGTCCGCCTTCAGGCCGTTCACCGCGGCCTGGAAGGCGGGGGTGAGCGTCGAGCCCTTCTTGAAGGCGAAGCCGACGTCGAGGCGGCGGTACTCGTTGAGGAACTTCGTGCCCGGCTGCTGGGCCACCGCGTACCGGATGCCGTTGATGGTGCTCATGACCACGTCGCTGCGCCCCTGCTGGAGCGCCAGCCAGCCGGCCGAGGTCTCGGAGAAGACGTTCACCTCGTACGGCTTCTTGCCGGCCTTCGCGCACCGGTCCTTGTTCTTCTCCAGGGTCCGCTCGAAGGTGGTGCCCGCCCCGGTGGCCACCTTCAGTCCGCAGAGCTGGGTGAGGTCGGTGACGGCCGTCAGCTTGCTGTCCGCGCGGGCGGCGAAGCCCTGCCCGTCGTTGATGTAGGTGACGAAGTCGATGGTCTTGCGCCGCTCCTCCGTCACGCCGAAGTTGCCCGTGCCGACGTCGTACTTGCCGCTGCCGAGGGCCGGAAGGATCACCTCGAAACCGGCCACCTCGCTCTTCAGCTCCAGGCCCAGCGCCTTCGCCACGGCCCGCGAGAAGTCGGCGTCCAGGCCGACGACCGTCTTGCCGTCGGGCAGATAGGCCGAGCTGGGCGGCGTGCCCACGGAGGAGGCGAGGGTCAGGCTGCCGCGCTGCCGGACATCGGCGGGGAGCAGCTTCGCCGCGGCCTCGTTCTTCCGTACTCCCGCGACCACGTCCTCGGTCGGCAGGGCGCCCTGCGCGCCCCCCTTGCCCGTCGCGCCGGCGGGGGTCGCCACGGGCTCGCCCGAGCCGCAGGCGGTGAGCCCGAGCGCGGCGGCGGTGATCAGCGCGAAGACGACGGTGTTGCGCTTGGTACGCGTGGTGCTCATGGTTTCGGGGTCTCCAAGTACTTCTCGAACGGCAGCGGACCGATCGACTCGGGATCGGCGGTGACGTCGAAGAGCGGGCGGTATCCGGTCGCCAGATAGAGGCCCCTGGCCTCGGGCTGGCGCGGACCGGTGGTCAGGTAGATCCGGGTGTAGCCGCGGTCGGCGGCCTCGCGTTCCAGGACGGTCAGGACCCGGCGGGCGAGACCGCGCCTGCGGTGCGCCGAGTGGGTCCAGATCCGCTTCAGTTCGGCGGTGTGCTCGTCGTAACGGCGGTAGGCGCCGCCCGCCACGGGCCGGCCCTGCTCCAGGAGCAGCAGGAACGCCCCCTGCGGCGGGGTGAACTCCTCCGCCGGATAGCGGCTCAGGTCGTCCGAGGAGCCGTACCGGGTCGTGTACTCGTACGCCAGCTCGTCGAGGAGCGGGCGCGCCAACGGGTCGGTGGTCGTGGTCCGGTGCACGGACAACGCGAAGGTCATGGATTTCCTACGGAAAAAGTAGGGAAAAGGCGAAGGGCGGGGCAGGACGAGGGGAGTCGAGCTCAGGCACTCACGGGCGTACGGAAGTGAAGGCGCCGCGGAAAGACGACACGCGGACAGCGGAAAGCAGGGGGACGGCTCAACAGGAAGAGGACCACACGCGACCGAAGTCGATGTGGGAGCGCGTGACCAGCCACTGCTGCGAGGACATGGCCCAAGTGGAACAGGCATCCGTTTCCCCGTCAACCATGATGAGACGAACGGCTCACACTCCGGACGGACTTGACAGCACTCCGTGCCCGCCCACTACGTTGAAGGAGCGGACCGTGCTGAGGGGCTCGGGCCGCGGCTCACCGCGCGTGAAGGCGCACTCCCGTGTTCGATCCGTCTCTGGAATCCACGGAGCCTTCGCATGTCCGCGATCCTCACCGAAACCCCCGTCACGGCCCCGCCCGACGAGCCGGTGCTCCGCATCGTCCCCGCCCGCCGCACCGGTCAGTGGACCGCCGCCGCGGCCGTCCTCGTCCTCGTCGCGCTCGGCCTCTTCTCCGTCGCCACCAACCGCGCCTTCCAATGGGACGTGGTCGGCGCCTACTTCACCTCCACGTCCGTGCTGCGCGGACTGGGCCTCACCCTGTGGCTGACCGCCCTCGTGATGCTCCTGGGCTTCGCCCTCGGCACCCTGCTCGCCGTCATGCGGCTCTCCGCCAACCCCGTGCTCCGCGCGGTGAGCTGGGGTTACGTCTGGTTCTTCCGGTCCACGCCGATCCTGGTCCAGCTGCTCTTCTGGTTCAACATCGGGATGCTCTACCCCACCATCCTCGGCATCCACACGGTCAACCTGCTCGGCCCCGTCTCCGTCGCCGTCATCGGCCTGACCCTCCACGAGGCCGCCTACGCCGCCGAGGTCGTCCGCGGCGGGATCCTCTCCGTCGACCGCGGCGAGATCGAGGCCGCCCAGTCGCTCGGCCTCGGCCGCGGCCGCCGGCTCGTCCGGATCGTGCTCCCGCAGGCCATGCGCTCCATCGTCCCGCCCGCCGGGAACATGCTGATCGGCACCCTCAAGGGCACCTCGATCGTCTCCGTGATCGCCGTCCAGGACCTGCTCTACTCCGTCCAGCTCGTCTACCACGCCACCTACCAGGTCGTCCCGCTCCTCCTGGTCGCCACCCTCTGGTACGTCCTCGTCACCTCCGTCCTCAGCGTCGGACAGCACTACGTCGAGCGGTACTACGCCCGCGGAACGGCCGGTGCGCGATGAGCCGCCCCGACCCCGACCGCCGCTCCCTCGTCGTCGTCGGCGCCGGCCCCCGCGGCACCGGCTTCCTGGAACGGCTCGCCGCCAACCTGCCCGAGCTGTACGGGGACCGGCCCCTCGACCTGCACCTCGTCGACCCGCATCCGCCCGGCGGCGGCCGGATCTGGCGCACCGCCCAGTCCCCGCTGCTCTGGATGAACTCCCGGGCCGAGGACGTCACCATGTTCACCGACGAGACCGTGACCATCGACGGACCCGTGACGCCCGGGCCCACCCTCGCCGAATGGGCCGGGATCGACGGCCGCACCTTCCCCAGCCGCCCCCAGCAGGGCGCCTATCTGCGCTGGGTCTACGAACGGGCCCGCGCCGCCCTGCCGCCCACGGTCACCGTCCACGAGCACCCCACCACCGCGCTGCGCGTCACCGGCCCGCGCGACGGGCGGCAGCGGGTCTGGCTGGACGGCCACGCCGTGCCGCTCACCGCCGACCTCGTCGTCCTCGCCCTCGGCCACCTCGACGCCCACCCCGACCGGCGCCAGCGGGAGCTCGCCGACTTCGCGGCCCGGCACGGACTCGTCCACCTGCCGCCCGACTTCACCGCCGACACCGACCTGTCCGCCCTGCCCGCCGGCGAACCCGTCCTGGTGCGCGGCTTCGGCCTCGCCTTCGTCGACCTCATGGTCCTCCTCACCGAAGGCCGCGGCGGACGCTACGAACAGCAGGGCGACCGGCTCGTCTACCGCCCGTCCGGGCGCGAACCGGTGCTCCACGTCGGCTCGCGCCGGGGCGTCCCGTACCACTCCAAGATCGGCTACGAGCTGGACGGCGAACGCCCGCCGCTGCCGCGCTTCTTCGGCCCCGCGGAGGTCGACGCGCTGCTCGCCGCCCCCGGCCCGCTGGACTTCCGCCGGGACGTGTGGCCGCTCGTCGACAAGGAGCTCGGCTGGGCCCACTACCACCGCCTGTTCGCCGCCCACCCCGAGCGGACCGCCGTCGCCTGGACCGACTTCGAGGAGAAGTACGCGGCCGCCGCCCCCCGCTCCGCCGCACTCGACGCGCTGGTCGCCGCCGCCGTGCCCGACCCGGCCGACCGGCTCGACCTCGACGCCCTCGACCACCCGCTGGCCGGGGTGCGCTTCGAGTCCGCCGACGCCCTCCAGGACGGGCTGCGCCGGTACATAGCGGACGACCTCGACCGGCACCACGACCCGGCCCACAGCCCGGACCTCGCCGTCTTCGGCGCGCTCCTGTCCGTCTACGGACAGCTGCTGCGCCTCGGCGACATCGGCGACCCGGACAACTGGTGGCACGGCTTCTTCAGCTACCTCGCCTCGGGGCCGCCCGGCCCCCGGCTGCGGCAGCTGCTCGCCCTCTCCGACGCCGGGATCGTCCGCTTCCTCGGCGCCGGCGTCACCGTCGAGACCGACGAGGAGCGTGGCGTCTTCCGGGCCTCCTCCGCGAGCCTGCCGGGGGAGTGGACCGAGGCCCGCGCCCTGGTCGAGGCGCGGCTCCCCGACCCCACCCTGGAGCACACCGGCAGCCCGCTGCTGCGCGGACTGTACGAGGACGGCGCCCGGGCCACCGAGGCCGGGCTGCTCGCCGTCGACCCCGACGACGGCCGGGTCCTGGCGCGCGACGGCCGGCCGCACCCACGGCACTTCGCGCTCGGCCCGCACACCACCGCCCGGGCCGGCGGCGCCTTCACCCGGCCGCGCACCGGCGGCTTCGCCTTCCGCCAGAACGACCGGACCGCACGGACCGCGCTCGCGCTCCTGCGCGACCTGTCGTGTACGGCGCCTGAGCCGGCGGACGCGTCCGCGTCCGCGTCCGCGTCCGGGTCCGAGTTCCAGGCCGAGCCCGAGCCCGCGCCGCTGAGCGCATAGCTCCGCACCGCTCCGTCCCTGCCCGCCCCGCCCCGTCCCGTTCCCCTCCCCGTACCGAGGTACCGCCATGTCTCTCACCAGTGATCCACCGGTCGGCGCGCCCCCGCTCCCGGTGGCCGACGCCGAACCGGCCGGCCCCGCCGACCCCGCCGTGCTCAAGGTGGTGCCCGTACGGCACCCCTGGCGCTGGGTCGCGGTCGCCGCCACCGCCGTCGTCCTCGCCCAGTTCCTCAACGGACTGATCACCAACCCCGGCTGGGAGTGGGACGTCTTCGCCCGCTTCTTCACCGCCGACGCCATCCTCAAGGCGGTCTGGGTCACCCTCCAGCTGACCTTCTACGGCACCGCCCTCGGCTTCGCCCTCGGCATCGTGCTCGCCTTCATGCGCCTGTCCGCGAGCCCCTTCCTCAAGGCCGTCGCCTTCGGCTACATCTGGGCCTTCCGCTCGATCCCGCTCATCGTCCAGCTGCTCTTCTGGTTCAACCTGGCCTACCTCTACAAGGAGCTCAGCCTCGGCATCCCGTTCGGGCCGAGCTTCTTCTCCTTCGACACCATGGGCCTGGTCGGGGCGATGAGCGCCGCCGTCCTCGGCCTGGCGCTGCACCAGGCGGCGTACGCGGCGGAGATCGTCCGCGGCGGTGTGCTCGCCGTGGACGGAGGCCAGTTGGAGGCGGCGGCCTCGCTGGGCATCCCGCGGCTGCGGCAGCTGCGCCGGATCGTGCTGCCGCAGGCCATGCGCTCGATCCTGCCCAACGCCGCCAACGAGATCATCTCGCTCTTCAAGGGCACCTCGATCGTCTCGGTCATGGCGATCGGCGAGCTCTTCTACCAGGTCCAGGTCGTCTACGGGCGCAACGGGCGGGTCGTCCCGCTCCTGATGGTCGCCACCGCCTGGTACATCCTGCTCACCACGGCGCTCTCCATCGTCCAGCACTACGTCGAACGTCACTACGCGAAGGGGAGCACCCGATGAGCACCGCCGTCACCGAGGACGCCGCCGCCGAGACCAAGGTCCGGATCCGCGCCGTGCGCAAGAGCTTCGGCGCCCTGGAGGTCCTGCGCGGCATCGACCTCGACGTGCGCCCCGGCGAGGTCACCGTCATCCTGGGCCCCTCCGGCTCAGGGAAGTCCACCCTGCTGCGGACCATCAACCACCTGGAGAAGGTCGACAGCGGCTCCATCAGCGTCGACGGCGCCCTGGTCGGCTACCGCCGCTCCGGCGACAAGCTCTACGAGCTGCGCGAGCGCGAGATCCTCAAGCAGCGCACCCGGATCGGCTTCGTCTTCCAGAACTTCCACCTCTTCCCGCACCTCACCGTCCTGGAGAACATCGTCGAGGCGCCGGTCTCCGCCCTCAAGCGCCCCCGCAAGGACGCCGAGGCGGCCGCCGTGGCCCTGCTCGAACGGGTGGGCCTCGCCGACAAGGCCCGGGCCTACCCCAAGCAGCTCTCCGGCGGACAGCAGCAGCGGGTCGCCATCGCCCGGGCGCTCGCCCTCGAACCCAGCCTGCTGCTCTTCGACGAGCCGACCTCCGCGCTCGACCCGGAGCTGGTCGGCGAGGTCCTCGACGTCATCAAGGACCTGGCCGCCTCCGGCACCACCATGATCGTCGTCACCCATGAGATCGGCTTCGCCCGCGAGGTCGCCGACACGGTCGTCTTCATGGACGAGGGGCGGATCGTCGAGCAGGGCACGCCGGCCGAGGTGCTGGAGGACCCGCAGCACGAACGCACCCGCGCCTTCCTCTCCAAGGTCCTCTGACCCCTGCCGCCTCCGTCCACCTCCACCCTTCTCCCTTCTTCTCCGTCCTTCTCCACCCTTCTTCATCCCTCTTCATCCCTCTTCACTCCAGGAGTCCCGTCATGTCCGTATGCCGCCGTCCGCTCGCCGTCGCCCTGGCCTCGCTGACCGCCCTCGCCACGCTCACCGCCTGCGGTGCCAGTGACGCCGCCACCGACCAGGTCGCGCCCAAGGGGCAGAAGGGCACGGGCATCAACCTCGGCCCGGACCAGAAGCGCATCCACACCGCCAAGGTCGACGCGATCGCCGCCAAGCTCCCCGAGGCCGTGCGCAAGCGCGGCACGCTCACCCTCGGCGTCTCCACCGGCAGCGCCCCGCCGCTCGGCTTCTACGCCACCGACGACAGAACCCTCATCGGCGTCGAGCTCGACATCGCCACCCTCGTCGCCGACACCCTGGGCGTGAAGCCCGACTTCAACGCCGTCTCCTGGGAGAACCTCTTCGTCGGCCTCGACAGCGGCAAGTTCGACGGCGTCTTCTCCAACGTCACCGTGACGGAGGAGCGCAAGGACAAGTACGACTTCGCCACCTACCGCCTCGACGACCTGGCCTTCGAGGCGAAGAAGGGCTCCGGCTGGAAGGTGAAGGGCCCGGCCGACGTGGCGGGCAAGAGCATCGCGGTCGGCTCCGGCACCAACCAGGAGAAGATCCTGGTCGACTGGAGCAAGGAGAACGAGAAGGCGGGCCGCAAGCCGGTCGACATCAAGTACTTCCAGAACACCTCCGACTACTACCTGGCCCTCCAGTCCGGTCGCATCGACGCCTATCTCGGCCCCAACCCGAGCGCCGCCTACCACGTCGCCGCCGCCGGGCAGACCGAGATCGTCGGCAAGTTCTCCGGCGCCGGCGCCGGGCTCCAGGGCAAGATCGCCGCCACCACGAAGAAGGGCAGCGGCCTGGTCGAGGCGTACGCCGCCGCGCTCGACCACGTCATCCAGAACGGCACCTACGCGCAGGTCCTGCAGCGCTGGGGGCTGAGCAGCGAGGCCGTTCCCGCCTCCGAGATCAACCCGCCCGGCCTGCCCCGGACCAAGAACTGACCCGGTATGGAAAGGTGATCCACCATGAGCACGGACGCATCGCAGGACTGGCAGCACTGGCACGAGCAGCGCGACGCGGCGGTCGCCTCGTCGTACGGACCGCTCTCGCTGACCGGTACCTACTGGCTCTCGGACTTCCCGGAGGGGCGAATTCCGGCCGTTCCCGGTGAGTGGCGCGTGGAGGACGACGAGGTGGTCCTCACCGCGGGCGCCGAGGACGCGGTCACGGTCGACGGCAAGCCGCTGATCGGCAGCGTCCGGCTCGGCGCCGACGCCGGCCCGATCCACGAGTCCCGGGCCGAGTCGGCCGGCCGGCGGCTGGTCGTGCTGAGCCGCGAAGGGGAATGGGCGGTAAGGGACTTCGACCCCGAGTCGGAGGCACGGCGCGCCTTCCGGGGCATCGAGGCCACTCCGTACGACGAGGCCTGGGTGCGGCCGGGCGTGTTCCGGCCGTACACCGAGGACCGCCACGTCCGGGTGGAGAACGCGGACGGCAAGGAGCGCGGTCTCGGCCTCGCCGGCGAGCTGGTCTTCGACCTGCACGGCGCCGAGCACAGCCTCCAGGTCGCGGTGGAGGACGACGGCACGCTGTGGGCGGTCTTCGCCGACGCCACCAGCGGGCGGGACAGCTATCGGTTCCGCTTCCTGCGGCCGCCGGCCCCGGCCGAGGACGGCACCGTGACGGTGGACTTCAACCGGGCGCTGCTGCCGCCGTGCGCGTTCGCCCCGCACTTCATCTGCCCGTTCCCGCCGCCGGGGAACACGCTCGAGGTGCCGGTCGCGGCGGGGGAGCGGCGGCTGGTCGAGGGCTGAGACGGTCCCACGGGCGGCACCCGGAGCCTGAAGCTCCGGGTGCCGCCCGTTCGCGCAGGCGGTCTTGTGCGTTCGGCCGGGGACGGCCACCATCACTGGCGAAGACTGACAGGGACACGTCACCCTGTCGGTCTCCGGACCCGCCACCCCCGGGTCCCGCCCTCTCCCCCGAAGGAGACCTGTGAGGAGATCTACGCGCATCACCTCCCGCCGGCTGCTCACCCTCTCGGCGGCCCTCGCCGCCGTCACCGCCCTCGCACTGCCCGGAGCCCAGGCCGCCCCCGCCCCCGGCCCCGCCGGTGCCGCGGCGCTCGCCCGCGCCGACGCCGCCGTCCTCAAGGCCGATGTCGGCGGCACCGCCTGGTACGTCGACCAGGCCTCCGGGCGCCTGGTCGTCACCGCCGACTCCACCGTCTCCGAGGCCGGCCTCGCGAAGCTCCGCAGCGCCGCGGGCGCCGACGCCGGCGCCCTGCGGATCCAGCGCACCCCCGGGGTCCTCAAGCCCCTGCTGGGCGCCGGCGACGCCATCTACGGCGGCGGCTACCGCTGTTCGCTCGGCTTCAACGTGGTCAGCGGCTCCACGTACTACTTCCTCACCGCCGGGCACTGCGGCAACGTCGCCGGTACCTGGTACACCAACTCGGCGCAGTCCACCCTGATCGGCGCCACCGTGGGCTCCAGCTTCCCGGGCAACGACTACGCCCTGGTCCGCTACGACAACGCCGCGCTCGGCCACCCCGGCGGCTTCACCGCGGCCGACGCCTACGTAGGGGAGTCCGTCAAGCGCACCGGCTCCACCACCGGCACCAAGAGCGGCACGGTCACCGGCCTCAACGCCACCGTCCACTACTCCGGCGGCGGCACGGTGAAGGGCCTGATCCAGACCAACGTCTGCGCCGAGCCCGGCGACTCCGGCGGTGCGATGTACGACGGCACCAAGGCGCTCGGCCTCACCTCCGGCGGCAGCGGCAACTGCTCGACCGGCGGGACCACCTTCTTCCAGCCGGTGCCCGAGGCGCTCGCCAAGTACAACGTGCGCCTGTACTGACGAACCGCAACTCCGCTGCTCCGCAAGTCAGTTGAAGGCTGCACGGCCGAAAGACGCCCTTGCGGCGTCCGGCCGCGGAGCCCGAGACTCCCCCACAGCGCCGGCCCAGGGCCGCGCCTCACGGGTCCGACACCCCACTGCGGGCCCCCGATTCCCCTCTGGAGGAACGAGAAGTGAGGATCAAGCGCACCACCCCCACGAGAAACGTCCGGATGCTCGCCGTCGCGACCGGTCTCGCCGCCGCCGCGGCGTTCGCCGTCCCCACCGCGAACGCCGACTCCGCCGCCTCGACGGGCACCTTCAGCGCCACCCAGCTCACCGCCGCGGGCGACGCCGTCCTCGCGGCCGACGTCGCCGGCACCGCCTGGCGCGTCGACCCGGCCACGAAGACGGTGGTCGTCACCGCCGACTCCACGGTCTCGCAGGCCGACATAGCGAAGATCAAGCGCCAGGCCGGCGCCAACGCGGGCGCGCTGCGCATCGAGCGGACGGCCGGGAAGTTCAACAAGCTGATCTCCGGCGGCGACGCCATCTACGCGAGCAGCTGGCGCTGCTCGCTCGGCTTCAACGTCAAGGACAGCGCGGGCAACTACTACTTCCTCACCGCCGGTCACTGCACCGACGGCGCGGGCACCTGGTGGTCGAACTCCTCGCACACCACCACGCTCGGCACCACCGCCGGGTCGAGCTTCCCGACCAACGACTACGGCATCGTGCGCTACACGAACACCTCGGTGACCAAGTCCGGCACGGTCGGCAGCGTCGACATCACCAGCGCCGCCAACGCCACGGTCGGCATGTCCGTCACCCGCCGCGGCTCCACCACGGGCATCCACAGCGGCACGGTCACGGGCCTCAACGCGACCGTGAACTACGGCGGCGGCGACATCGTCTACGGCATGATCCAGACCAACGTCTGCGCCGAGCCCGGCGACTCCGGCGGCCCGCTCTACTCCGGCAGCAAGGCCATCGGCCTCACCTCCGGCGGCAGCGGCAACTGCACCTCCGGCGGCACCACGTTCTTCCAGCCGGTGACCGAGGCGCTGAGCGCCTACGGGGTCAGCGTCTACTAGCCCCCTCGGGTGCCCCCGGCGGACGCGCCGGGGGCATCCCGTTCCAAGATCTTGTGAATCCATTCACAAAAGGACTTCCGGCCCTGCCCCGAAGGTCTTTCTCCGGATCTTTTCGCAGGTCAACGGGTGTCGAATGGGAGGTGAAGCAAAAGCGCGGGACCCAGTGAGGAGGGCCTGTCATGGAGGCCAAGGAGAGGGTGGACGGACTCGTCGGGAGGGCGCTCGCCGCCCTCGACCGGTTCGAGAAGCTCGACCAGGAGCAGGTCGACCACATCGTGAAGAAGGCCTCGCTCGCCGCCCTGAGCGCCCACGGGGAGCTGGCCCGGCTGGCCGTCGAGGAGACCGGCCGCGGACTCTTCGAGGACAAGGCCGTCAAGAACCTGTTCGCCTGCGAGCACGTCACGCACTCGATGGCCGGGCTGAAGACCGCCGGCGTCATCGGCCGCGACGAGCTCAACGGCATCACCGAGATCGCCGAGCCCGTCGGCGTCGTCTGCGCGATGACCCCCGTCACCAACCCCACCTCGACCACCGTCTTCAAGGCGCTGATCGCGCTGAAGACCCGCAACCCCATCGTCTTCGCCTTCCACCCCTCCGCGCAGCAGTGCTCGGCCGAGGCCGCCCGGATCGTCCGCGACGCCGCCGTCGCCGCCGGCGCGCCCGCCGACTGCGTGCAGTGGGTCGAGGAGCCGTCGATGGAGGCCACCGGCCTCCTCATGAACCACGAGGGCGTCTCCACCATCCTCGCCACCGGCGGCAACGCGATGGTCAGGGCCGCCTACTCGTGCGGCAAGCCCGCCCTCGGCGTCGGCGCCGGCAACGTCCCCGCCTATGTCGCCAAGGACGCCAAGCTCCAGCGCGCGATCCACGACATCGTGCTCTCCAAGGCCTTCGACAACGGCATGATCTGCGCCTCCGAGCAGGCCGTCGTCCTCGACGAGGAGGTGTACGAGGAGGGCATCGCCGAGTTCGAGCGGCTCGGCGCCTACGTCGTCACCGCCGCCGAGAAGACCAAGCTGGAGGAGTACGTCTTCGGCACCACCGCCTACGCCACCAACTGCGGCGGCGCCAAGCTCAACGCGGCGGTCGTCGGCAAGTCCCCGCGGTGGATCGCCGAGCAGGCCGGCTTCGAGGTCCCGGAGAACACCTCCCTCCTCCTCGCCGAGTGCGCCGAGGTCGGCGAGAGCGAGCCCCTCACCCGCGAGAAGCTCTCCCCGGTGCTGGCCGCCCTCAAGGCCGACTCCACCGAGCACGGCCTCGAACTCTCGGCCGCCATGGTCGAGTTCCACGGCCTCGGGCACAGCGCCGCCATCCACACCGAGGACGAGGCGCTCGCCGAGGAGTTCGGCCGACGGGTCAAGGCCGTCCGGGTCATCGTCAACGCCCCCTCCACCTTCGGCGGCATCGGCGACGTCTACAACGCCTTCCTCCCCTCGCTCACCCTCGGCTGCGGCTCGTACGGACACAACTCCGTGTCGAACAACGTCACCGCGGTCAACCTGATCAACGTCAAGCGGATCGGACGGCGCAACACCAACATGCAGTGGTACAAGATCCCGCCGAAGATCTACTTCGAGCGCAACGCCATCCGCTACCTCGGCGAGATGGAGGGGCTGAAGCGGGTCACGATCGTCACCGACAAGACCATGGGTGCCATCGGCTTCGTCCGGAAGGTCACCGACATCCTCAACGGGCGCCCCGAGCCGGTGGCCATCCAGGTCATCGACGACGTCGAGCCCAACCCGGAGCTCGCCACCGTCCGGGCCGGCGCCGCGGCCATGCGCGACTTCGGGCCCGACACCATCGTGGCCCTCGGCGGCGGCTCGCCGATGGACGCGGCCAAGATCATGTGGCTGATGTACGAGCGGCCCGAGGTCGAGTTCGCGGACACCAAGGAGAAGTTCTTCGACATCCGCAAGCGCGCCTACCGCTTCCCGAAGCTGGGCGAGAAGGCGAAGCTGGTCGCGATCCCGACCACCTCGGGCACGGGCAGCGAGGTCACCCCGTTCGCGGTCATCTCCGACCCCGAGGCGGCGCAGAAGTACCCGCTCGCCGACTACGCGCTCACCCCGGACGTGGCCATCGTCGACCCGGTCCTCCCGCTGCACCTCCCGCCGACGGTGACCGCCGACTCCGGCTTCGACGCCCTGACCCACGCCACCGAGGCGTACGTCTCGGCCTACGCCAACGACTTCACCGACGGGCAGTGCCTGCAGGCGATCAAGCTGATCTTCGAGAACCTGGAGACCTGCGTCACGCAGGGCGCCAAGGCGCCCGAGGCCCGGGAGAAGATGCACAACGCGTCCACCATCGCCGGCATGGCCTTCGCCAACGCCTTCCTGGGTCTGGTGCACGCCATGGCCCACACCCTCGGCAACACCTTCCACGTGGCCCACGGGCGCACCAACGCCCTGCTCCTGCCGCACGTCATCCGGCACAACGGCACCGTCACCCACAAGGCCGTACCCTGGCCGAAGGCCGAGGTCTACCGGGCCCCGGAGCGGTTCCAGGAGATCGCCCGGACGCTCGGCCTGCCGGCCGCGACCCCGGAGGAGGGCGTGGAGTCCTACGCCCGCGCGGTGGAGGAACTGCGCGACAAGTGCGGCATCCCGGCCTCCTTCCAGGAGGAGGGCGTCGACGAGGCGGCCTTCCTGGCGGCCCTGCCGCAGCAGGCGATGAACGCCTACGCCGACCAGTGCGCGCCCGCCAACCCGCGGATGCCGATGATCGACGAGATGAAGGAGCTGATGACCCGGGCGTACTACGGGAAGTAGTGCGCGGTCCCGCCGACGCCGAGGGCCCCCGGTCGCGACGACCGGGGGCCCTCGGCGTCCGTGACGTCAGGCGCGGACCTCGCCGATCTCCTCGGCGATCGGCTCCGCCCCGGGCGTGCGCTTGATCGAGGACACCACCAGCGTCACGACCGAGCCGACCAGCGCCCAGGAGGAGAGGATCAGCAGCGAGCCGGTGGTGTCGTTGCCCTTGAAGTACGCGATCGAGCGGGCCACCCAGGTGCCCGCGCCCGGTGGCAGGGCCGGGCCGATCGCCTTCCAGAACGGCGGCAGCATCGGCAGCGGGAAGGCGCCGCCGGCGCTGGGGTTGCCCGCGACGACGATGATGAGGATCGCCAGGCCGATGCCGACGATCCCGAAGACCGACTGCAGGGCGAGGGTGGTCGCGCCGACCGCGAAGACCACCAGGGCGCCCAGGCCCCACAGGGCGGCGACGCTGCCGGGCAGGGCGCCGAGGATCGGGCCGACGATGATCGCGCCGCCCAGGCCGCCGAGGACCGAGTAGAGCGCGAGCACCCCGAGCCGGATGACGGCCCGCTCCGTGTTGGCGGGCCGCGATCCCGCGCTGATCGCCAGGATCGCGGCGCAGATGTAGCCGCCGACGCACCAGCCGACGACCAGGTAGAAGGCGGAGAGGCCGTCGAAGTCCTCCGGGGAGGCCGGGGCCACGTCGACGGTCTTCACCGCCCGCCCCTGGGCCCCCTCGACCGCCGTGAACATCTGCTTCAGGGCGGAGGAGAGCACCGTGCCGCCACCGGAGGCCACGAGCAGGGTGTCCGTGCGGCCCGCCGGGTCGACGATCAGCGCCCCGTCGATCTCCCGGTTCAGGATCTGGTCGCGGGCCGTCGCCTGGTCCGCGACCGTCCGCGGGTCGAGCGGCTCGCCGGGCAGCTTCTCCAGGCGCCCCACCAGCGTGGCGGTGACCGGCTGCGGGGCGACCACGCCGAAGGGCACGTCCTTGGGCTTGGGGTCGTGCAGGGCCCCGACGTACGAGGCGATGAACAGCAGCTGGAGGGCGAAGACGCCGACGACCAGCAGGGCTGCTCGTGGGGTGACGGCGCTCTTCAGTTCGTCGACGAGGCTCATGCCCCCCAGGCTCCGGGCGCCCCGGCGTTGTCGCAGGTGGGACGGGTCCGAACGGGTTATCGTACGGACGTTCGAAAATGAGCTACGCTGGGCACGAGGGGGTGGGAACGTACGTACGAATTCGATGCGGAGGTGTGGCGCATGCCGGGGTTCACGCATCTGCACACCGCGTCGGGCTTCTCCCTGCGCTACGGCGCCTCCCACCCCGGCCGCCTGGCCGAGCGCGCCGCGGAACGGGGCATGGATGCCCTCGCCCTGACCGACCGCGACACCCTCGCGGGCACGGTCCGCTTCGCCAAGGCCTGCGCGGCCGCGGGCGTACGCCCCCTGTTCGGCGTGGACCTCGCGTACGAGCCGGCGCCCGGCCCGGCCGACCCCGCCGGCGACGCGCGCACCTCCGCCCGGCGCGTCCCCGTCCGGGGCGGCGCCTTCGTGGACGAGTCCGCGCCCCGCGCCGTCTTCCTCGCCCGCTCCCGCACCGGCTGGGCCCGGCTCTGCGCGCTCGTCACCGCCGCCCACGCCCGGGCGGGGGAGGGGCAGCCCGTCCTGCCCTGGGCTCCCGGCGGACAGGCCGGCCGCGGCTGGGGGGACGGCGGCGACGGGCTCTTCGTGCTGCTCGGGCCCGCCTCCGACGTCGGGCGCGCGCTCGCCGCCGGACGCCCCGACCGGGCCGCCCGGCTGCTCGTGCCCTGGCGCGAGCGGTACGGGGACGCCCTGTGCCTGGAGGCCGTCCACCACGGGCGCGCCGGCACCGGCCCCGGCTCGCTCCGGCTCGCCGCCCGCACCCTCGGCTTCGCCGCCGAGCAGGGCGTCCGGCCCGTGCTCGGCAACGAGGTCCGCTACGCCGACCCCGGGCAGGGACCCGTCGCCGACGTCCTCGACTCCGCCCGCCGGCTCGTCCCCGTCGACCCCCGCGGCGCCGGGCTCGACGGCGGGGAGGCCTGGCTCAAGGACGCCGACGCGATGCGGGCCGCCGCCGAGCGGATCGTCGAGGCCGCGGGCTTCCGCCGCGAGAGCGCCCACCGGCTCCTGGAGCACACCGCGGCCGTCGCCGCCGGCTGCCTGGTCGACCCGGAGGACGACCTCGGCATGGGCTCCGCCCACTTCCCCGAGCCGCACCTCGTCGGCGCCGCCCACCGCACCGCCCAGCGCGTGCTCGCCTCCCGGGCCGCCGCCGGCATGGTCCTGAAGGGGTACGAGAAGCGGCCCCGCTACTGGGACCGGATGCACCGGGAGCTGGACATCATCGCCCACCACGGCTTCGCCAGCTACTTCCTGACGGTCGCCCAGGTCGTCGACGACGTACGGGGGATGGGCATCCGGGTGGCCGCCCGCGGCTCCGGCGCCGGCTCCCTCGTCAACCACCTCCTCGGCATCGCCCACGCCGACCCGGTCGAGCACGGGCTGCTGATGGAACGCTTCCTGTCCAAGCGCCGCACCGCCCTGCCCGACATCGACATCGACGTGGAGTCCGCCCGCCGCCTGGAGGTCTACCGGGCGATCCTCGGCCGCTTCGGCACCGAGCGGGTCGCCACCGTCGCCATGCCCGAGACCTACCGGGTCCGCCACGCGGTCCGGGACGTGGGCGCCGCCCTGTCCATGGACCCGGCCGACATCGACCGGATCGCCAAGGCCTTCCCGCACATCCGCGCCCGGGACGCCCGCGCCGCCCTGGAGGAGCTGCCCGAACTGCGCGAGCTCAAGGCGGAGTCGGGGGACCGCGAGCGGTTCTGGGAGCTGGTCGAGGCGCTCGACGCGCTGCCCCGAGGCATCGCCATGCACCCGTGCGGGGTGCTCCTCTCGGACGCCTCGCTGCTCACCCGTACCCCCGTCGTGCCCACCAGCGGCGAGGGGCTGCCGATGGCGCAGTTCGACAAGGACGACGTGGAGGACCTCGGCCTGCTCAAACTCGACGTCCTGGGAGTGCGGATGCAGTCCGCGATGGCGCACGCCGTCGCCGAGGTCGAACGCGCCACCGGCACCCGTCCGGACGTCGACGCGATCCCGCCCGGCGACCCCGACACCTACCGGCTCATCCGCTCCACCGAGACGCTGGGCTGCTTCCAGATCGAGTCGCCCGGTCAGCGCGACCTGGTGGGCCGGCTCCAGCCGGAGACCTTCCACGACCTCGTCGTCGACATCTCCCTCTTCCGGCCAGGCCCGGTCGCCGCCGACATGGTCCGCCCCTTCATCGAGGCCCGGCACGGCCGCGCCCCCGTCCGCTACCCGCACCCGGACCTGGAGGCGGCGCTGAAGGAGACGTACGGCGTCGTCGTCTTCCACGAGCAGATCATCGAGATCGTGAGCATCATGACCGGCTGCGGCCGCGACGAGGCCGACCAGGTCCGCCGCGGACTCTCCCACCCCGAGTCGCAGGGGCGGATCAGGACCTGGTTCGCCGAGCGGGCCCGGGAGAAGGGGTACGCGGACGAGGTCGTCGCCCGCACCTGGGAGATCGTCGAGGCCTTCGGCTCCTACGGCTTCTGCAAGGCGCACGCGGTGGCCTTCGCCGTGCCGACCTACCAGTCGGCCTGGCTCAAGGCGCACCACCCGGCGGCCTTCTACGCCGGACTGCTCACCCACGATCCCGGGATGTACCCGAAGCGGCTGCTGCTCGCCGACGCCCGGCGGCGCGGGGTGCCCGTGCTGCCGCTGGACGTGAACCGGTCGGCGGTCGCCCATCGCATCGAACTGGTGTCCGAGGAGCCTCCGGTCTGGGGCCTCCGGCTCGGCCTCGCCGACGTCCACGGCATCAGCGAGGCCGAGGGCGCCCGCATCGAGAGCGGCCGGCCCTACGCCTCCCTGCTCGACTTCTGGGAGCGGGCCCGCCCGCGCAAACCCGTCGCCGAACGCCTCGCCCAGGTCGGCGCGCTGGACGCCTTCGGCGCCAACCGCCGCGACCTGCTCCTGCACCTGACCGAACTCCACCGCCTCCAGCGCGGAGCCGCCTCCTACGGCGGTCAGCTCCCGCTCGCCCAGGGCAACAGGACCGCCCCCGTCGGCCTGCCCGACCTCGACGAGTCCGAACGCCTCAGTGCCGAACTCGGCATCCTCGGGATGGACACCTCCCGCCACCTCATGGACGACCACCGCGCCTTCCTGCGCGAACTCGGCGTCGTCTCCGCCCAGCGGCTGCGCTCCGCCCCGCACGGCCAGACCGTCCTGGTGGCCGGCGCCAAGGCCGCCACCCAGACCCCGCCGATCCGCTCCGGCAAGCGCGTCATCTTCACCACCCTCGACGACGGCACGGGCCTGGTCGACCTCGCCTTCTTCGACGACTCCCACGAGCGCTGCGCCCACACCGTCTTCCACTCCTGGCTGCTGCTCGTCCGCGGCGTGGTCCAGCGGCGCGGCCCGCGCAGCCTCAGCGTGGTCGGCTCCGCCGCCTGGAACCTCGCCGAACTGGCCGAACTGCGGGCGGACGGCGGCCTGGTGGCGGTGGGGGAGCGCCTGTCCGAGCAGCCGGGGGAGCCCTCCGCCGCCGACGGGGCCGCCGGGGACACCGGCCGCCGCATCACGATGCCCACCGGCTACGAGATGAACCCCTGGGCCGACCTCCGGCCGGCCGGGGAGGGCGCCGCGACACCGGCGCGCAAACTCTGGCACAGCAGCCCGGGGAGCGCGGGATGATCCTTTGCGTACGGTTCCGCCTGGAGCCGATGTGGGAGGTCATGCTCCCCCGACTCCTCGACCTCCTCGCGGAGTTCACCCCCGTCATCGAGGCGGCCCCGCCCTGCGAGGCGCTCGCCGACGTGCGCGGCGCGCTGCGCTACTTCGGCTGGAGCCCCGCCGAACTCGCCTCGGTGATCCGGGTCAGGGCGCTCGCCCTGCACGGGGTGGACTGCGTCATCGGCGCCGGACCCAACCCCATGCTGGCCCGGATGGCGGCCCGCGAGGCCCGACCCGGCGCCACCCTGGTCGTCGAGGACCCGGCGGCCTTCCTGCGGGACCGCCCGGTCGTCGCCCTCGACGGCGTCGGCCGCGCCACCGCCCGTACCCTCTGCGGCTACGGCCTCGACTCGGTCGGCCGGGTCGCGGACGCGCCGCTCGCCGTGCTCCAGCGGCTCGTCGGCGCGAAGACCGGCCGTGAGCTGTGGGAACGCGCCCAGGGCATCGACCGCACCCCCGTCGTCCCCGGCGAGGTCTCGCGCTCGCTGGCCGCCGAACGCTCCTTCCCGCACGACGAGCTGGCCCCGTCGGCGCACCGCCGGGCGCTGCTCTCGCTGACGGAGGAGCTGGGCGCCCGGATGCGGACCGAGCACCAGGTGTGCCGCTCCCTGACGCTCACCGTGCGCTACGCGGACCGCAGCACGTCCACCCGGACCCGCACCCTGCGCGAACCCACGGCCCACTCGACCGACCTCACCGCCCTCGCGTACGCGATCCTCGCCTCCTTCGGCCTCCAGCGGGCCCGGGTGCGGGGCATCGCCCTGCGTGCCGAGGGCCTGGGCCCGGCGGAGGCGGCCGCCCACCAACTGACCTTCGACCCCGCGGACGACAAGGCCCGCCGCATCGAGGCGGTGGCGGACCGGGCCAGGGCCAAGTACGGCCCGCGCGCGGTCCTGCCGGGATCGCTGGCGGCCTGAGCGCTCCGGCGCCGGGCCGGCGCCGATGACGACACGCCAGTTTTTACCGACGCGTAACTTCCCAGCCGCGACTACCCGTGCGTAACTTGACGCAAAGCGCACCCCCACTTGTGGTCCGGACCGCAGGGCGTACTGCATCCCCCTTCCCTTGAGCCGCAAGGAGATCGCCCGATGCTGCCCCGGACCCCCTGGAAGCACGCGCTCAGAGCACTGTCCGTGCTCCTGCTGACCGCCGCCGCCACCCTCGCCCCCACGGCCGCCGCCCATGCCGAGGCGGCCCCCAGCAGGGGCTGGAACGACTTCTCCTGCAAGCCCTCGGCCGCTCACCCCCGGCCGGTCGTCCTCGTCCACGGCACCTTCGGCAACGCCGTCGACAACTGGCTGGGCCTCGCTCCGTACCTGGTCGACCGCGGGTACTGCGTCTTCTCGCTCGACTACGGCCAACTGCCCAACGTGCCGTTCTTCCACGGCCTCGGCCCCGTCGACAAGTCCGCCGAGCAGCTCGACGCGTACGTCGACCGGGTCCTCGCCGCCACCGGCGCCCCCAAGGCGGACCTCGTCGGGCACTCGCAGGGCGGCATGATGCCGCGCTACTACCTCAAGTTCCTCGGCGGCGCCGAGAAGGTCGGCGCGCTCGTCGGCATCGCCCCCGACAACCACGGCACCACCCTCGCCGGCCTCACCAAGCTGCTGCCGTACTTCCCCGGCGCCGAGGACCTGCTGACCACGGCGACCCCCGGGCTCGCCGACCAGATCGCCGGCTCCGCCCTCCTCACCAAGCTCAACGAGGGCGGCGACACCGTGCCCGGCGTGCGGTACACGGTCATCGCCACCCAGTACGACGAGGTCGTCACCCCGTACCGCTCCGGCTTCCTCAGCGGACCGAACGTGCGCAACATCGTGCTCCAGGACCTGTGCGCCCTGGACCTGTCGGAGCACGTGGCGATCGGGACGGTGGACCGGGTCGTCTTCCACGAGGTGAACAACGCCCTCGACCCGGCCCACGCGACCCCGACCACCTGCCTCTCCGTGATCGGCTAACGGCCCGACCGGCGACGGGCCGTGGTGTACAGCACGACGGCCCCGAGCCCGACCACGGCGGCGCCGCCCATCGCCAGATACGGGGTGGCGGCGTCGCCCCCGGTCTCCGCCAGCTCCTCCCCGCCGGAGGCGGGCGCGTGGGAGGCCGGAGCCTGGGAGGCCGGCGCGGCGGACCGCCCGCCGTGCCCGGTGTGCGCACCCTGCGCACCGTGCCCCTCATGGCCGCCGGCCGCCGGCGCGTCGGTGGGCGCCACGGCGGTGGGCGCGGGGTCGGCCGGCTGAGCCGACGCCGACGCCGACGCCGACGGAACGGGCCCCGCCCCGTCCCCGGCACCGCCCCCCTCCCCGCCGTCCGTCCCGAACACCACGTCCGAGCAGGTGTAGAACGCCTCGGGGGAGTCGGACCGCTGCCAGATCGAGTAGATGAGGTGCCGCCCCGACTTCTTCGGCACGGTGCCCTCGAACACGTAGTCGCCGCCGACCATCTTCGGGTCGGTCACCGTGGCGAACGGCCGCTCCTCCAGGTCGGACCAGCGCAGCGGCTTCGCCGGGTCGTAGCCGTCCTTCGTCACGTACAGCGCGAAGGTCCCCTTGTGCGGGGCCGTCCCCCGGTACCGGAACGTGTGCGCACCCGAGGCCATCCGGCTCGCCGGCCAGTCGGCCCGCGCGAGATCGAGCCCGCGGTACTTGTCGTTGCCGGCGCTGCACAGCTTCCCGTCGGGAATGATCTCCCGGCTCCGCCCGGCCGCGTTCCCGATGTTCACCCCGTTCCAGTCGTACAACGGCTGCGTACCGCCCGCGGCCACCGCCGCCTTGCACGCCGCCGAATCCGGACTCTCCGGCCCCTCCGCGTAACAGGCCGCGACCCGGCTCACCGGATCGGTCATCGACCCGTGCGCGAAAGCGGCACCGGAACCCAGCCCGGACAGCACCAGAACGGCGGACGCGGTGACGACGGAGGCGAGGGGCGTACGGAGAGAGGCCATGGGGGGACAACTCCTTCACGAGGGAGGGTGTGTGGGGGGTCGCCCAGCAAACTAGCCCTCGGGACAGGCCGATTCGGGACCGCGAAGGGCCACGAGGCCATCCTTATGGTCGTGTTAAGGAGCCTCTAAGCGGGGCCACAGACAGCGCCCGCCCGTCAGCGCACACGGCGGTAGCGGCGTTCGGGGCGGCCCGTGCCGCCGTAGCGGAGCGTGATCTCGGCGCGGCCGGTCTCCGCGAAGTACTCCAGGTAGCGCCGGGCGCTGACGCGGGAGAGCGAGCCCGCCTCGGCGCACTCGGTGGCGGACAGGCCCTCCGGGTGGGCCCGCAGGATCGTGTCGACCAGCTCCGCGGTGGGCGCGGCGAGGCCCTTGGGGAGCTCGCGGGAGCCACGCGGGCGGGCGCCGAAGATCCGGTCGACGTCCTCCTGGCGGGCCTCCGCCGCCGCCAGCTCGTCGAGACGGCTGCGCAGCGCGGCCACATGGCGCAACTGCTCCTGCAGCGCGGCCCGGTTGAACGGCTTGATCAGGTAGTGCAGGGCCCCCGCGCGCAGCGCCGAGCGGATCGTGTCCACGTCCCGCGCGGCCGTGATGAACAGCGCGTCCGTGGCGAGCCCCGCCGCCCGCAGCTCCCGCAGCACCGCGATCCCGTCCATGTCCGGCAGGAAGATGTCGAGCAGCAGCAGATCGGGGCGGAGCTCATGCGCCGCGCGCAGCGCCTCCTCGCCCGTGTGGGCCACGCCCACGACGGAGAAGCCCGGCACCGCCGACACATAGCGGCAGTGCAACCTGGCCACCATGAAGTCGTCGTCGACCACCAGCACCTTCGTCACGCGGCCAAGGTAGGGCGCGACCACAAGGACCACAACGTCCGTTGGTTGCGGAAGAGAGACAGCTTCTTCACGCGCGGGCAACATGTGGGCCACCTCACACCCTCCGTCCACACCTACCGAGAGGCGGCTCGCGTGCGGCTCAGCACTCCCCTCGCCCTGTTCGGGGCGGCGCTGCTGGTGCTCGTGGGACCGCCGCTGCTCAGCACCGGCAGCGGCTCCGACACCGGCACCCGGATACCCGGCCTGCGCTTCATGGTCCCCAACACCCCCGGCGGCGGTTACGACATCACCGCCCGCACCGCGGCCAAGAACGCCGAGGAGGCCGGGCTCACCACCGACATCGAGGTCTTCAACCTGCCCGGCGCCGGCGGCACCGTCGGCCTGACCCGGCTCGTCGGCGAACACGGCAACGGCCGGCTCGCCATGTCCATGGGCCTCGGCGTCGTCGGAGCCGTCCACACCAACAAGACCCCGAAGACCCTCGCCGACACCACTCCCATCGCCCGGCTCACCATGGAGCAGGACATCGTCGTGGTCGGCAAGGACTCCCCGTACCGGACCATTCGGGAACTGCTCACCGCCTGGAAGAAGGACCCCGGCAAGCTGCCCGTCGGCGGCGGCTCCTCACCCGGCGGCCCCGACCACCTCGCCCCCATGCTGATGGCGCAGGCCGCCGGCATCCCGCCGAAGAGCGTCAACTACGTCCCCTTCGACGGCGGCGGCGAGCTGCTCGCCTCCATCCTCGGCGAGAAGGTCGCCTTCGGCGTCTCCGGCGTCGGCGAGTACCTCGACCAGATCAAGGCGGGCGAGCTGCGCCTGCTCGCCGTCACCGGCGCCGAGCGGGTCCCCGGCCTCGACGCGCCCACCCTGCGCGAGGCCGGCCTCGACACCGAGTTCATCAACTGGCGCGGGATCGTCGCCCCGCCCGGCCTCTCCGACGCCGAACGCGACAAGCTCGTCGTCCTCGCCACCAAGCTGCACGAGTCCCCGCAGTGGCGCGAGTCCCTGAAGACCCACGGCTGGAACGACGCCTTCCTGCCCGGCGAGCGGTTCGGCGCCTTCCTCGCCGAACAGGACCGCCGCGTCGGCTCCGTACTGAAGGAGCTCGGACTGTGAGCACCCCCCTCGACGGCACCAAGCGCTCCTCCTGGCTGCGCGAGCACTCCGAACTCGGCGTCAGCCTGATCCTGCTGGCCCTGGGCGTCCTCGTCCTCGCCGACGCCCTCACCCTGACCGTCGGCGCGCAGCGCGGCCCCGTCGGCCCCCGCACCGTCCCCCTCGTCGTCGGCACCGGCCTGCTCCTCGTCGCCGTCCTGCTCGCCGTCGACGTGCTGCGCGGCGGCCGCGGCGAGGCCGAGGGCGGCGAGGACGTCGACCTGTCCGAGCCGGGCGACCGGCGCACCGTCCTCCTCCTCGCCGGCGTCTTCCTCGGCTTCGCCGTCCTCATCGGCCCGGTCGGCTTCCCCGTCGCCGGCGCCCTGCTCTTCTGGGGCTCCGCCTACGCCCTCGGCAGCCGCCACCCGCACCGCGACCCGCTGATCGCCGCCGTGCTCTCCCTCCTCACCTATGCCGTCTTCGACCGCCTGCTCGGCGTCCCGCTGCCCGGCGGCCCGCTGATGGGAGTGCTCTGACCCATGGACTCGCTGAACTCCCTGATCGACGGCTTCGGCACCGCGCTGACCCCCGTCAACCTGCTCTGGGCCGCCCTCGGCGTCCTCCTCGGCACCGCCATCGGCGTCCTGCCCGGCATCGGCCCCGCCATGGCCGTCGCCCTGCTGCTCCCCGTCACCTACGGCCTCGAACCCACCGGCGCGTTCATCATGTTCGCCGGCATCTACTACGGCGCGATGTTCGGCGGCTCCACCACCTCCATCCTGCTCAACACCCCCGGCGAGAGCGCCGCCGTCGTCGCCGCCATCGAAGGCAACCCGATGGCCAAGTCCGGGCGCGGCGCCCAGGCCCTCGCCGCGGCCGCCATCGGCCACTTCGCCGGCGGCATGACCGGCACCGTCCTGCTCGTCCTCCTCGCCCCGACCGTCGCCGCGCTCGCCGTCGACATCGGCGCCCCCGACTACTTCGCCCTCATGGTCCTCGCCTTCATCGCGGTGACCTCCGTCCTCGGCTCCTCCCGCATCCGCGGCCTCGCCTCGCTGCTCATCGGCCTCACCCTCGGCCTGGTCGGCCTCGACCAGATGACCGGCGAGCAGCGCCTCACCTTCGGCTCGCTCCAACTCGCCGACGGCATCGACGTCGTCATCGTCGCGGTGGGCCTCTTCGCCATCGGCGAGGCCCTGTGGGTCGCCGCCCATCTGCGCCGCACCTCCGGCGAGGCGATCCCCGTCGGACGCCCCTGGCTCGGCCGGGACGACGTCAGGCGCACCTGGAAGGCCTGGCTGCGCGGCCCGTTCATCGGCTTCCCGTTCGGCGCGATCCCGGCCGGCGGCGCCGAGATCCCGACCTTCCTGTCGTACGTGACGGAGAAGCGTCTGTCGAAGCACCGGGACCAGTTCGGCAAGGGCGCCATCGAGGGCGTCGCCGGCCCCGAGTCCGCCGCCTCCGCCTCCGCCGCCGGCACCCTCGTCTCGATGCTCACCCTGGGCCTGCCGACGACCGCCGTCGCCGCCGTGATGCTCGCCGCCTTCCAGCAGTACGGCATCCAGCCCGGCCCGCTGCTCTTCGAGCGCGAACCCGAGTTGGTCTGGGGCCTGATCGCCTCGCTCTTCGTCGGCATGGTGCTGCTGCTCGCGCTCAACCTGCCGCTCGCACCGGTCTGGGCCAAGCTGCTGCGCATCCCCCGCCCGTACCTCTACGCCGGCATCCTCTTCTTCGCCGCCGTCGGCGCGTACGCGGTCGGCGGCGAGGCCCTCGACCTGGTGATCCTGCTGGTCATCGGCCTCATCGGCTTCGGCATGCGACGCTACGGACTGCCCGTGCTGCCCGCCGTCATCGGTGTCATCCTCGGCCCGGCCGCCGAACAGCAGCTGCGCCGCGCCCTGCAGATCAGCGACGGCGCGCTCACCGGTCTGGTGAACACCCCGTTCTCGGTGACCGTGTACGCGGTCGTACTGCTCCTGCTGGCCTGGCCGCTGGTGCGGAGGCTGATCGGCCGCCGCCGTACCGTGGCGGCATGACGCACACCCGTAGGACGAACAACGACGCGCCCCGCCCCGCGGTCGCCGCCGACGTGCCCGCCGTGCGGGCCGTGATCGACGCGGCCTTCCACCACTACATCGAGCGGATCGGTCTCGTACCGGCCCCGATGGAGGAGGACCACGCGGCGAACGTGGCGGCGGGGCGCGTGTTCGTCGCGGGCGAGCCGGTGGCCGGCCTGGTGGTCGTGCTCCCCGAGCCGGACCACCTCTACCTCGACACCATCGCCGTCCACCCGGACGCCCAGGGCACCGGTCTCGGCCGGGTCCTGATGCGCTGGGTCGAGGACCGGGCCCGCGCCCTCGGCCTGCCCGAGGTGCGGCTGCTCACCAACGCGATGATGTGGGAGAACCAGAAGCTCTACGAGCGGTACGGCTACGAGGTCGTCGAACGGCGTCTTGACGGACCGTACGACCGTATTCACTACCGAAAGACGGTGGTCGACACGCCGCTCAACTCGCCCCCGATGGGGTGAGTTTCGGACAGGCGGCGGCTTGATCCGGTATCCCTGGCGGGCAGCTTCATCCCCCACCCCCGAAGGGACCCCCCACTGATGCGTGCTCGCCTCGCGCTCGCCACCGGCGCCCTGCTCGCCCTCACCGCGGCCACCGCCGCCACCGCCCACGCCGCCCCCGGGGACGGCCTCACCGTCGACCCGCGGGGCACGGTCGCCGAGGACGGCACGGTCAGCCTCTCCGGGACCTACCGCTGCACCGACGACGGCGCGGGCCCCGTCTTCGTCAGCTCCACCCTGGTCCAGGGCACCCGGTCCGCGGGGATCGGCGGCACCCAGGCCGTCTGCGACGGGCAGGAGCACCCGTGGACCAACAGCGCCGTCGTGAAGGAGCCCGGCTACGAGCAGGGCGAGGCGCACGTGAGGGCGAGCCTGATGCAGCTCACCCCCACCGACCCGATGGGCCTGCCCCTCCCGGAGTTCCTGCTCACGAAGGACCAGGACATCACCCTCGGCTGAGGCCCCGGAGCTGCCCGCCGAGCAGCTCCACCAGCCCGTCCCGGCCGAGCGCGTCCAGCTCGTCGAGGGCGCGCACGGCCCGTTCCGCCGCCTCCGGGTCGGAGGCGGCGAGGCCGCTCGCAGCGAACTCGTCCTCGTCGAGGCGCAGTAGTACCTCGCGGCCGTCCGCCGACACCCACAGGTCCAGGTCCAGGTCCTCGACGACCACCTCGGCCCCGTCGGCGGCCACCACCGCCGGCCGGGTCACATCGCAGTACCAGCCCTTGAGCCTGCCGTCGCCGGACCTGACCTCCTTGACCGCGTACCAGCGGTCGCGCCAGTAGTGCTCCGTGAAGACGTCACCCGGCTCGAAGCGCACGAAGCCGAAGTCCCGGGCGCCCTCGGCGGCCCAGGGCGCCCGGACGGTCAGCCGGACCCCGTCGTCGGCCAGCAGCTCCGCCGGATAGCGGATCTTCGTCCGCCCCGCCTTCACCAGGGCGATCTCAACCGATCCTGCGGACATGGCGAGTCTCCTTCGCGCCGATCTCGTACCCGAACCATTCGTTGATCGCCAGCATCGGCCCGTTCCCGGTGTCGTTGCCGGTGAGCGCCTCCGTGCAGCCCGCCGCGCGGGCCCGGTGCAGCGAGTCGTTCTTCGCCAGCTTCGCGAGGCCCCGGCCGCGGAACCCCGGCGCCGTGCCCGTCATCCCCGAGCCGTACCGGCCCAGGCCGTCCGTCCGGGCCGCGGTGAACGCCGCCGGCCGCCCGTCGACCAGCACCACCGTCGTCAGCTCGTGGTCGAGCAGCGGATGGTTCCAGGTGGTCGCCAGCCAGTGCGCGTAGTCGGTGAGCTCGGCGCTGACGTCGCCCGGCTCGTCGGCCGTGGTCAGCGCGTCCAGCTCGAACAGCGGGCGCGGATCGGCCGCGAAGGCCGTCGCCGGGCGCAGTTCGACACCGGCGGGCGGCTCCTGGAGCGGCGGCAGTTCGGCGGTGGCCAGGTCGAGCCGCAGGAAGTAGGCGGAGCGGCTCGCCGCGTACCCGTGCCGCTCGGCGAAGGCCCGGTTCGCGGGCTCGTCCAGGACCCAGCTGTAGAACGTGTGCGCGCCCGCCTCGGCCAGGTGCTCCTCGGCGGCCCGCAGCAGCAGCGCACCGGCGCCGCGCCCGCGGTGCTCGGGGTGGACGAAGACGTTGACGCCGCCGATGCCCGGCTCCGGGGACTCGTGGGCGAGCGACACCTCCGCGGTGCCGACGATCTCCCCGTCGACCTCGGCCACCAGCGGCCGGTCTCGGGCGTCGGGGTGGGCGTGCGCCCAGTCGTGGGCGCACTGCGGGCCGGTGGCGAGCATGAAGGGCAGGGCGGCGCGCCGGACCCGGGCGAAGCCCTCGGCGTCCCCGGCCACCCCCGGCCGTACATCGCGGACGATCACTGTCATGGGGCCGCACGCTATGCGCCGGGCGCGTCCGCCCGCCTCCCATTTTCCCGCGGCGCCGGTGCACAATCGGGCGGGTGACGCTTCGAATCAGCGTGGACCAGCACTCCACCATCGCTCCGTACGAACAGCTCCGCTCCCAGATCTCGGAAAGCGCCCGCTCCGGGGAGCTGCCCGTGGGCTACAAGCTTCCGACGGTACGGGGACTCGCGGAGGACCTCGGGCTCGCGGCGAACACGGTCGCCAAGGCGTACAAGGCCCTGGAGGCCGACGGCGTGATCGAGACCCGGGGCCGCAACGGCACCTTCGTCGCCGCCGCCTCCGACGCGGCCTCCCGCCTCGCCGCGACGGCCGCCGCGACCTACGCCACGGAGGCCCGCCGTCTCGGGCTCGGCAGGGAGGCGGCCCAGGCGGCGGTCGCCGAGGCCATCCGGGCGGTGTACGACGCCTGACCGCACGGGCGGACCGTCCCGGAGCGGGCCGTCCCGGGACGGGGCCGCCGCGGGTCTCCGTCCCGGGACGGAGAGTGCTCCAGGTAGAGCCCCGCCTCGGGGGCAGCTCCAGGTAGAGCCCCGCCCCGGAGGCCGCTCCAGGTAGACCCTCGCCTCGGGGGCCGCTACAGGTAGAGCCCCGCCTCGGAGGCCCGTTGTTCCGGCATGCCCACCGCCGAGGTCCCGCGGCGCAGCGCGAACAGCTCGGCCAGGGTGGACCCGTCCCGGCCGACCCCCTCCTCGCGGCCCAGCCAGGCAACCGACTCGGCGCGGGTCAGCGGGCCGACCTCGATCCGGGCCAGACAGCGGCCGGGGCGGACCACCGCGGGGTGCAGGCGCTCCAGGTCCTCGTTGGTGGTGACGCCCACCAGGACGTTGCGCCCCTGGCCGAGCAGACCGTCCGTCAGGTTGAGCAGCCGGGACAGCGCCTGGCCCGCGGTGTGCTTGGCCTCGCCGCGGATCAGCTCGTCGCAGTCCTCCAGGAGCAGCAGCCGCCAGCGGCCCTTCGCCGTGCCCTCGTCCTCGCCGATCGCGATGTCCATCAGATAGCCGACGTCGCTGAACAGGCGCTCGGGATCGAGGACGCAGTCGACCTGGCACCAGTCGCGCCAGGACCGGGCGAGGGTCCGCAGCGCGGAGGTCTTGCCCGTGCCGGGCGGGCCGTGGAGCAGCAGCAGCCGGCCGGTGATGTCCTCGGGGGTGAGGGCCATCAGCCGGTCCATCGCCCCGGCCACCGGCTCCGTGTAGTTGGGCCGGATCTCCTCCCAGGTGCCCGCGCCGATCTGCCGGGTGGTCCGGTGCGGACCGCGCCGGGGCGAGACGTACCAGAAGCCCATGGTGACGTTCTCCGGCTGGGGTTCGGGCTCGTCCTTGGCCCCGTCCGTCGCCTCCTTCAGCACCCGCTCGGCGAGCTCGGCGTCGGTCGCGGTCACGGTGACGTCCGCGCCCCGGCTCCAGCGGGAGACCAGCAGGGTCCAGCCCTCGCCCTCGGCGAGCAGCGCGCTGCGGTCGTCGTCCTTCGCGGCCCGCAGCAGCCGCGCGCTCCCGGGCAGCAGCGTCGCGGAGGGCTTCACCCGGTCCAGGGTGGTGCTCAGCGCGTGCGGCTGCTCACCGGTCGCGAACCGCCCCAGGAACAGCGCGTCGACGACGTCGGACGGCGAGTCGCTGTCGTCGACGTTGAGCCGGATCGGCAGCGACCGCTCGGGTCTCGACGACGTCCGGTCCGGGCCTTCGGTGGCAGACATGGGGCCCATGATCCGGCAACCGGGCATGGGGTGCACGGGGTTTTGAACGGGGCGTTCCGCGGGTTCGGCCCCTGACGTACGGGGGCGGCCGCGCCGGGCGGTGAATGACGTACGGGGGGGGGCGGCGCCCGCACCCGGGCGGTGAAGTGGCTTGATCTCGACCGTTTCTGAAGGAAAGTCGGGGGTAATCGGCCACGACTTTTGACATGGACACTTCCGGCGCACCGGATCCGCTGCTACTACCTGGTAACGCAGAGATCCTGCTACAGGAGGTCCCATGAAACTGTCCCGTTTTACGGCTTTCTCCTCTTCGCTCCTGCTCGGTGTCGTCCTCGCCCTCACCGGGGCGGGAGTCGCGCAGGCGGCCGAGACCGCGGCCCTGGACTACGTGGCGCTGGGCGACTCGTACTCCTCCGGCGTCGGAGCCGGCAGCTACGACAGCGCCAGTGGCGACTGCAAGCGCTCCACGAAGGCCTATCCGGTCCTCTGGAAGAACGCGCACGCCCCCTCGTCCTTCGCGTTCACCGCTTGCTCGGGCGCCCGAACGGGTGATGTCACGGCCAATCAGCTCGGACCGCTCTCCACCGCCACCGACCTGGTCTCCCTCACCATCGGCGGCAACGACGCCGGTTTCGCGGACGTCATGACCACCTGTGTCCTCCAGTCCGAGTCGACCTGTATCAACCGCGTGAATCAGGCCAAGGCCTACGTCGACTCCACGCTCCCCGGAAAGCTCGACTCGGTGTACTCGGCGATCAGCGCCAAGGCCCCCAACGCCCATGTGGTGGTGCTCGGCTACCCGCGCTTCTACCAGCTCAACGGCACCTGTGTCGCCGGCCTGAGCGAGAACGAGCGGCGCGCCATCAACGACGCCTCCGACTACCTCAACGCGGCCACCGCCAAGAGAGCCGCGAACCACGGCTTCAGCTTCGCCAGTGTCGTCCCCCCGTTCACCGGGCACGAGATCTGCTCCGGCTCGGCCTGGCTGCACAGCGTCAACTGGCTCAACATCGGGGAGTCGTACCACCCCACCGCCGCCGGCCAGTCCGGTGGCTACCTGCCCAGCCTCAACGGCGCGGTGTAGAACCCGGCGCGGGCGACCCGGCCGGGCTCGTGGCCGGCGTGCCGCTGGGAGTGGTGGCCCCGTCCGTCGGAGTCGGGGTCACCTCCTCGCAGGTCACCGAGAACGCCACCAGCTCCGACCGCTTGGCGACCGGCGAGCGCACCTCGACCCCGATCCGGTCCTCCAGGGTCCCGTCCGGCCGGTACACCGCCTGGATCCGGGTCACCTGCTGCTCGGCGGGACCGCCCGCCGCGAACTCCAGCGTCCGCCAGGCGGTGTCCTGGCCCTCGCCGCTCTCGGTGATCCAGCGGTACGACACCGACGCCGGCGTCCCGCCCACCGTGAACGTCGCCGTGAAGGCGGGGGCCCGGTCCTGCGGCGGCGGACAGCTGCCCCGGTAGTCCGCCCGGTCCGCCCGCACCGAGACCACCACCGAGGTCGCCGGCGTGCTCGCCGCGCTGCTCGGCGGTGTCGTGGGCGGGGTGCTCGACGGGGCGGCGCTCGACGTCGCCGTCGTCGGCGCGCCCGTCGTGGCCGGCGGGGTGGGCGGAGAAGAGGGGTGCTCGTCGCGCAGCAGCGCGTACGTCAGCCCGCCGCCCAGGAGCAGCAGGGCCACGATCCCCGCGACGAGCGCCGTGCGCCGTCGCCCCCGCGCGCCGGACTCCGGACCCGGCCCGCCGGGCCCGGGCAGGGGAGCGGTCACGGGACCCGAAGGTCCGTGGGGACCACCGGCCCCGCCGCCCGTACCGCCGCCGGGGCGGTCGGCTCCCGGGAACGGAGCCGGAGCCGGGAACGCCCCGTACGTCTCCGCCTCCGTCGGCCCGGCGCTGGGGGTGCCGCCCGCCCCGATCACCCGCAGCAGCTCCTCGGCCTCCGGCGCCGGCATCCGCTGCTCCGGGTCCTTGCGCAACAGCCCCTCGATCACGGGCGCGAGCGGCCCCGCCCGCTCCGGTGGCGCGGGCTCCTCGTCCACCACCGCCCGCAGGGTGTCGAGCGCGGTGTCCCGCCGGAACGGCGAGGCGCCCTCCACGGCGGCGTACAGAAGCACTCCCAGCGACCAGAGATCCGCCGCGAGCCCCGGCGTGCGCCCCATCGCGCGTTCCGGGGCGAGGTATTCGGGGGAGCCGATGAGCTCCCCGGTCATGGTGAGCGGCGAGGTCCCCGCGACGGCCGCGATGCCGAAGTCCGTGAGCACCACCCGGCCGTCGTTGGCGAGCAGCACGTTGGCCGGCTTGACGTCCCGGTGCAGCACCCCCGCCTCGTGCGCGGCACGCAGCGCGGCAAGCACGTCGGCGCCGACGGCCGCGGCCCGCCGGGGCGGCAGCGGGCCCTCCGCCTCCAGCGTCTCGGCCAGGGTCAGACCGCGGACCAGCTCCATCACGATCCAGGGACGGCCGTCCTCGGTGACCACGTCGTACACGGTGACCGCGCTGCGGTGCGAGACCCGCGCGGCGGCCCAGGCCTCGCGCTCCAGACGGGCGAAGAGGCGCTCCCGGTCCTCCGTCGGCAGACCGGCCGGGGCGCGCACCTCCTTGACCGCCACCTCGCGGCCCAGGACCTCGTCCCGGGCGCGCCAGACGGTGCCCATCCCACCCTCGCCGAGGACGTCCAGAAGCCGGTAACGACCCGCGATCACCGTCATCCCCCCACGGTAGCCGAGCCCGGCCGGATTGTGGTGGCGGAGATCACACCCGATCGGATGCCCGCTGGTGGGGGCCGCGCGTGCAGGATGGTTCGTGACGGTTCGACAGGCGTTCGACCGCTGTCCAACTCTCCCTGGAACCAGACGGATTCGGACAGTGATCGTCAACCCCCGTACACATGCGGTGAATCCTGCGGCCGGAATACACGGGTGTCGTAGCGGGGCGATAGGGTTAACCTGCCCGGGCCGGGTGCCCTCGTACGGGTGGGGAGTGACATGGAACAGATAGCAATGCGCAGCAGGCCGCGTGTGCCTGCCATCACCTGCGGGAGCAGCGCGACCAGTTCGCGTCTCGACCGCCATCTCGCGGTGCTCGGCGGCCCCGCCGTGCCCCAGCGCGAAGCGGCCGAGGCGACACTGCTGATGCGGGAGCTGACGGCGCGTCGCGAGGTGCCGGTGCAGGGTCACCGCAGCCGCAGCGCGCGGGTCTCGCTCTTCGCCCCGCTGCGCCGACTGCGCCGCTCCCTCTTCGGCAACCACGGCTGACGGACCGTCCGGACCGGGCTCCGCGTACCCCGACGCATCGCTCCCGCCCGCTCCGCTCGGCCGACGGCTCGCTCCGACCGTTCCTCCGACCGACCGCCGGACGTGTCCCCGCCCGTCCGGCGACCGATCCTGCCCGCACCCGGTGCCCGTCCGCTCTCAGGCGCGGGCGTAGCGCCGGACCGCGGCCGGTGCGCTGAGCGCGATCAGCGCCAGTGACCACAGCAGCGCCCCGGCCACCGGATGCGCCACCGGCCAGGCCGCGTCCGCCGGCACGGACGCGTTCCCGAACAACTCCCGCACGGCCGTCGTCACCGCCGAGAGGGGGTTCCACTCGGCGACCGTACGCAGCCAGCCCGGCATCCCGTCCGTCGGGATGTACGCGTTGGACAGCAGCGGCAGCATGAACGTGGCGCTGCCCAGCTGACCCGCCGCCTCCTCGCTGCGCGACGCGAGCCCGAGCAGGATGCCCGCCCAGGTGGCGGCGAAGCGGAAGAGCAGCAGCAGCCCCAGGGCGCCCAGCGCCTCCGGGGCGGAGCCCTCGATCCGCCAGCCCATCGCGAGGCCGGCCAGGATCAGCGGGACCATGCCCACCGCGCTGGTGACCAGATCGGCCAGCGCCTGCCCCAGCGGGACCGCGGCCCGGCTCACCGGCAGCGTGCGCAGCCGGTCCGCAACGCCCCGGTGGGTGTCCTGGGCGGCCTGGAACATGCCGGTCATCACGCCGTTCGCCGCCGTCGCCACGAGCAGTCCCGGCACCAGATAGGCGCGGTAGTCGGCGCCCGGCATCGCGAGGGCGCCGCCGAGGACGTATCCGAAGAACAGCAGGAAGACGATCGGCATGGTCTGCGTCATGACCGTGATCGCCGGGGCGTGCCGGACGCGCAGGAGGTGCCGGCCGAGGATCGCGGTGCCGTCGTGGACGAGGGAGCTCATGCGGCGGTCTCCTGGGACTCGGGGCGGGGTGCGCGGCCGGTGAGGCGCAGGAACACCTCGTCGAGGGTGGGCGGGCGCAGGGAGGCGTCGACCAGGTGGATCCCGGCGGCGTCGGCCTCCCGGACGATGCGGGGCAGGGTGAGCGTGCGGTCCGTGGTGACCGCGCCGACCGCGCGGCGTTCGGTGTCCAGGACGGGCGCGGAGCCGGTGAGCCGGTCCAGCACCCCGGCGGCGGCCGGCAGCAGCGCGGCGTCGGCGACCACGATCTCGGCGTAGCTGCCGATCAGTGCCTTGAGTTCGGCCGGAGTGCCGCGGTGGGCGGCCCGGCCGTGGTCGACCACGACGACCTCGTCGGCGAGCTGGTCGGCCTCCTCCAGGTACTGCGTGGTCAACAGCACGGTCGTGCCCTGGGACGCCAACCCCCGTACGGCGTCCCGGATCTCGCCCCGGCTGTGCGGGTCGAGCCCCGTGGTCGGCTCGTCCAGGAAGAGCACGCGCGGCCGGACGATCAGACTCGCGGCCAGGTCGAGGCGCCGGCGCATGCCGCCCGAGTAGGTGCGGGCCGGCCGCCCGGCGGCCTCGGTGAGACCGAAGCGCTCCAGGAGTTCGTCGGCGCGGGAGCGCGGGGCGCGCAGCAGCCGGGCGAAGAGCCGCAGGTTCTCGGCGCCGGTGAGGTCGCCGTCGACCGAGGCGTACTGGCCGGTCACCGCGATCCGTTCACGCACCCCCGCCGGGTCGCGGACCACGTCGCGGCCGGCCACCCGGGCGCTCCCGGCGTCGGGGGAGGTGAGGGTGGTGAGCACCCGCACCGCCGTGGTCTTGCCGGCGCCGTTGGGGCCGAGGACTCCGCAGACGGTGCCCTCGGGGACGGCGAGGTCGAGCCCGCGCAGCGCGTGGACCTCCCCGTACCGCTTCTGCAGACCCTCACTAAGTACAGCGTACGTAGTTGTCATGCGGCGACCCTAGCGCACTACGTACGGTGTACGTAACTGGTTCCGTCACTACGATGGGGCGACGAGGTGATGAGCGATGACGGGCCGAGCGGCCGAACCGGAAGTGATCTGGGCGCGCCCCGAGCGCACGGGCCGAGGCCCCAAACCGGCGTACAGCCGCAGGGACATCGCGGACGCGGCCGTCCGCATCGCCGACGCCGACGGCATCGAGGCGGTCTCCATGCGCCGGGTCGCCGCCGAACTCGGCTGCGGAACCATGTCGCTGTACAACTACGTGCCGCGCAAGGAGGACCTCTACGAGCTGATGGTCGACGCGGCGAGCGCGGAGTACGAGCTGGCCGAGGCGCCCAGCGGCGACTGGCGGGCCGACATGACCGGGCTCGCCCGGCAGACCCGGGCGATCATGTACCGGCACCCCTGGCTGTCCCGCGTGATGACCACCGCCTACGGCTTCAGCCCCCACGCCCTGCGCTACCTGGAGTGGTGCCTCGGCTGTCTGGAGCCGCTCGACGTGGACCCCGGCCTGAAGATGCAGCTCATCGCGATGGTCAACGGCACCGTGATGGCCACCGTCCGCAACGAGCAGGCCATGGCCGAGCGCTCCCGCGGACTTCCCTGGTCCGAGGAGGAGGAGCAGGCCGTGCGCGGCGCCTATCTGACGGAACGGGTGACGAGCGGGGACTACCCGCACCTCGCCGCGCTGCTCGCCGCGTCCACCGGACCCGCCGACCCGGAGGAGATCTTCGAGCAGACCATCGCCCGGCTGCTCGACTCCTTCGCCCCGCCGGGCGCCTGACCCGCGCTCAGACCAGCAGGAACTGCCCCTCCGGCCCCTCTTCCCGGTGGTCCAGCACCGACGCCGGGCGGCGCGCACCGTCCGGTACGGGCAGCACCCCGGCCTCCCGCAGGGCGTCCCGGGTCACCCCGGCCCCGGCCGCCCGCGCCGTGAGCGCCGCGCGCTCCGGTGCGCGCCCGGCGAGCAGGGCGAGCACCGTGATCAGTTCGAGCAGCTCCGAGGTCCACTCCTGCGGCCAGGCGCCCGGGCCGATCGCCTCCAGGCTGCCCGGCTCGGCCGGCGCGGTGCGGTGCGCGAACCACTGCTCGATCATCCGGACGCCGCCCACCTCGAACTCCCAGGCCTCGGCCGGGACCGGGGAGATCCGGCCCTCGCCCAGGCTCAGGACCTCCTCCTCCGGGTCGTAGCCGAGCTCCGTCGGCCGGGCCGGGACCGCCGCCCGCACATACGGCCGGCGTCCGCCCGGCAGCCGGGGCCGCAGCCCGCTCCGGGCCCCGCGCAGCTGCACCTCGACGAGCTCCCGGCCCAGCGCCACGCCCGCCGCCCACACCTCGGGCTCCGCGGGCAGCGGCACCCGGCAGCCCGCGGGGGAGGGCGCCCCCGCCGCGACGGCCCAGGCCAGCACGTCCGCGGCCACGACCTCGAAGCCGTACCGCTCGCGCAGCAGCGGCAGCAGCCCCGGCGCCAGATTCGGCTCCACGCCTCCGGGGCGGCGGAACAGCGGGCGGATGCGGCCGGGGCGGCCGGCGGGGGAGCGCCCGTCGGGGAGCGCGGCCGTCACCAGGAGCGCGGGACCGGCCGCGCCCGGCACGTACCCCTGCTCGACGGCGAAGAGCTGGTGCCCGTCGGCGACCCGCCACAGCTCCGGGCGCGCGGTGTCGATCAGCCGGTGGTCGGGCAGCAGCCACTGCTCGTCGAAGGGGCCGTGTGCGAGCCGCACCGGCTCGGGGCAGCGACCCGTCTCACGGGCGAACCGGACCGTACCGGTCCGCTGCCCGGGCAGCGCGGCCACCGAACTCGCGGGCGTCCGCGCCCGGCTGGGCCGGAACAACTCCTCGCGCTCCGCGCCCTGCGCGGCCACGATCCGGTCCCACCGGGCCCGCAGGGTGCGCGGATCCGGCGCCACGATCCAGGAGCGCCCGAGCCGCAGCGGAGCCGTGGACCACGGCATGAGGTCGTCGAGCAGGGGCGCCTCTCGCGGGGGCGCGTCGAGCAGCGGCAGGTCCTCCGTCACGCCCCGCATGCTAACGACGCCCCTCAGTGCGCCTCCACCGTCACGGTGAAGGAGAAGCGGTCGCCGCGGTAGCGGATGCGGGCCACGTCGACCACGCGGCCCTCGTCGTCGTAGGTCACGCCCGTGTAGTGCAGGATCGGCGAGAGCAGCGGCACCTGGAGCAGTTCGGCCGTCTCGGGGTCGGCGAGGCGGGCCTCGACGGTGTCGGTGATCCGGCTGATCGGGACCCCGACCAGGTCCCGCAGCACCTTCGTCATCGGCCAGCGCTCCAGGTCGGCCGGGTCGATGGCGGCCGCGATCTCCGGGAGCACCGCGTTCTCCGCCCAGTTGGTGGGCTCGCCGCTCTCGCCGTCGGCGCGCAGCCGGCGGTAGACGGCGACCTCGCCGGTGCCGGGGAAGTACTCGGCGAGCTCGCCGGGGACCGGCTCGGTGCCGTGTCCGAGCACCGTGGTCCGCTCGCCGGACTGCTGGGCCACGATCGCGTCGATCGAGCCGAGCAGCCGGCGCGGGGTGGAGCGCCGGGCACCCGGCTCGATGAAGGTGCCGCGCCGCCGGTGCCTGCTGATCAGGCCCTCCGCCTCCAGCTCCTTCAGGGCCTGGCGCATGGTCAGCACGCTCACGCCGTAGTGCGCGGCGAGCTGCTCCTCGGTGGGCAGCCGCAGCGAGGCGTCAGGGGTGCGGCCCAGTATGGAGGCGCGCAGCGACTGCGAGACCTGGTACCAGAGCGGCAGCTTCCGGTTCAGGACCAGCGAGTCGGGAGCGAAGGCGGTCACGGCTTTCTCCGTACGACGACTACGAGACGTCCGGCCGGGATGTTACGGCCGGAAGTGGCGCTGAAGACCCTGCCATACGTCGTCGTAGCCCTGCTGCAGGTGGTCGGCTCCGGCCGCCTGCGGGGTGGCGGTGATCGGCCAGCGGGTCTCGAACATGAAGGCCAGTCCGTCGTCGACCTTGTGCGGCTTGAGCTCGGCGGCGCTGGCCCGGTCGAAGGTCTCCCGGTCGGGGCCGTGCGCCGACATCATGTTGTGCAGCGAGCCGCCGCCCGGCACGAAGCCCTCCGCCTTGGCGTCGTAGGCGCCCTCGATCAGGCCCATGTACTCGCTCATCACGTTGCGGTGGAAGTACGGCGGGCGGAAGGTGTCCTCGCCGACCAGCCAGCGCGGCGCGAAGACCACGAAGTCGACGCCCGCCAGGCCCGGGGTGTCCGAGGGCGAGGTCAGCACCGTGAAGATCGACGGGTCCGGGTGGTCGTACGAGATCGTCCCGATGACGTTGAAGCGGCGCAGGTCGTAGACGTACGGCGTGTGGTTGCCGTGCCAGGCGACGACGTCGAGCGGGGAGTGGTCGTAGGTCGCGGACCAGAGGTTGCCGCAGTACTTGTTGACCACCTCGACCGGGCCCTCGACGTCCTCGTAGGCGGCGACGGGGGCGCGGAAGTCACGCGCGTTGGCCAGGCCGTTGGCGCCGATCGGGCCGAGGTCGGGCAGCTGGAAGGGGGCCCCGTAGTTCTCGCAGACGTAGCCGCGCGCGGTGGCGTCGAGGAGCTCGACCCGGAAACGCACCCCGCGCGGGATCAGCGCGACCTCACCGGGGCGCGCCGCGAGGAGACCGAGCTCGGTGCGCAGCAGCAGCCCGCCGTGCTCGGGGACGATGAGCAGCTCACCGTCCGCGTCGCTGAAGACCCGCTCCATGGGCGCGTTCGCGTGGTAGAGGTGCACGGCCATGCCGCTGCGCTGGGCCGCGTCGCCGTTGCCGCCGAGCGTCCACAGACCGGCCAGCCAGTCCGTCCCGGCCGGCGGCTCCGGCAGCGGGTTCCACCGCAGCCGGTTCGGGTCGGGCACGGTCTCTCTGAACGGCGCGGTGCGCACGGCGCCGTTGTCGATCCGGGTGAACGGCGGGTGCGCGGCCGAAGGGCGGATCCGGTAGAGCCAGGAGCGGCGGTTGTGCGCCCGCGGCTCCGTGAAGGCGGAGCCGCTGAGCTGCTCCGCGTACAGGCCGAGCGGCGCGCGCTGCGGCGAGTTCCGGCCCTCCGGCAGTGCCCCGGGGACGGCCTCGGAACCGTGCTCGTTGCCGAAACCCGTGCTGTAGCTCAGCGCTGCGGCCGTCTTGCCGGCCTCTTCCGCGTTCATCGCGTGCTCCTGTCCTGACGCTCACAACAATCCTATGCATGACCGTAGGATTCCGCGCCCGCTCACGTCAACGGTGCTTTTCCCGGCTCTCGCCCGGAGCTCTTGGACGGGGTGCGTGCACGAGGGGTTCCAAAAGATGAACATTGCTCTACTCTCACGCGCATGTCGTGGACCAGAAGGTTCGTTCTCGCGCTCTCCGCCGTGCTGGCGGCCCTCGCCGCCGCCCTCGTCACCGCTCCCGCCGCCCAGGCCCACGAGGAGCGGCCCGTCACCCTGCCCGACGGCTCGGGCAGCGTGCCCACGCTGCGCACCGGCGAGCCGGACCTGCTGGTCTGCAAGGCCGACCGGGCGGACTTCGGGCGCCGGATCGCGGCCTTCCCGGCCGCCCTCAAGGCCCGCAACCTCGCCCTGTACGAACGCTGCACCGCCCCCGGCACACGCCAGGGCTTCCGCCACCTCCAGCAGGCCGTCGACGCCGTGGACCGGCCCGGCATGACCATCGCTATCCTGCCCGGGCTCTACGAGGAGGAGCCCTCCCTGCCCGCTCCCACCGGCGCCTGCGCGTCCCTCAAGGCCCCCCGCTCGGGGCTCGGCTACCAGATCCTCAGCTACGAGCAGCAGCAGCGGTGCCCGCACAACCAGAACCTGGTCGCCATCCTCGGCAAGAAGAACCTGCAGATCGAGGGCACCGGAGCCTCCCGCCTCGACGTCGTCGTCGACGCCAAGTACGCCAAGCTCAACGCGATCCGCGCCGACGGCTCCGACGGGATCTACTTCCGCAACTTCACCGCCCAGCGCACCACCTTCAACTCGCTCTACATCCTCGCGGGCGACGGCTTCGTCATCGACGACGTCCTCACCCGCTGGAACGACGAGTACGGATTCCTCACCTTCGCCTCCGACCACGGCCTCTACAAGAACTGCGAGTCCTACGGCAACGGCGACTCCGGGATCTACCCCGGATCGGCCTCGAACATCAACGACGGCCGCGGCTACGACGTCCCCCGCTACTCCATCGAGATCACCGGCTGCCGCAGCCACCACAACATGGTCGGCTACAGCGGCACGGCCGGAGACTCGGTCCACGTCCACGACAACGAGTTCGACCACAACATGGGCGGCGCCTCCATGGACTCCGCCTTCCCCGGCCACCCCGGACTCCCGCAGAACCACGCCCGCTTCGAGCGGAACCTCATCCACGACAACAACCAGAACTACTACCCGAACGTCGCCGACGGCACCTGTGCCAAGCCGCCCGTCGAGCGCGGCTACGAACAGGGCGTCGTCTGCCCCCAGATCTCCATGCCGCCGGGCACCGGCATCATCACCGCGGGCGGCAACTGGAACCTCTACGAGGACAACTGGATCTACGGACACCAGCGCGCCGCCTTCTTCCTCAGCGCCGTCCCCGCCTTCATCCGCGGCGAGTCCGCCTGGGGCAAGCAGACCGACACCTCCCACCACAACCGCTACGCCGGCAACCACCTGGGCGTCGACCGCTCCGGCGCCACCCGCCCCAACCGCACCGACGTCTGGTGGGACGGCCAGGGCGGTGGCAACTGCTGGCAGTCCGACTCCGGCCCCTCCACCCCCGCCGCCCTTCCCGCCTGCGGCACCGCCCGCGGCGAGGTCACGGGCGACACGCGCCGCCTCGTCGGCGAGCCCGTCAAACTCGCCCAACTCCTCGTCTGCGCCGACTACAACGTCCAGGCCCGCCGCCTGCCCGCCGGCTGCGACTGGTACGGGGCGCGCGGCATCCAGCGCGTCGAGACCCAGCTGACCCTGGGCGTCGCCGCCGTCCTCGCCCTGGTCGGCACCCTGCTCTGGTGGCGCCGACTGCGCGGCAGCCGCCTCGCGGCCGTGGCGACCGCCGCGGGCCTCGCCGGCCTCGCCCTCGACGTCGCCGGCTCGACCCTCTCCCTCACCCCGACCCCCGTCCCCGCCGTGGCTCTGCTCCTCACCGGCCTGTGGTGGACCGGCATCGGGATCGCCCTCCGGGCCGGCGGCACCCGCCCGGTCTTCGCCTGGACCACCGTGGCCCTGGGCGCCCTCACCCTCGTCGACGCCTTCGACAAGGCGGTCCTGATGATCCCCTGGATCCCCGTCGGCCCCGCCTGGATCCGCGGCCTGCTCGCCGTGGTCTGGGTCCTGTGGGCCGTGATCGTCACCGGCACCCGCACCCCCGCCCCGGACCGCCCCCCGACCCCGCCCCCGGCCACCACCCCCGAAGCGACACCCGCGGGCGGTGCCGCATGACGGGGCACCGCACGACGGCGCACCGCACGACGTGGCACCGCACGACGGAGCCCCGCACGACGGAGCACCGCACGACGGCGCATCCCACGACGCGGCACCCGGCCGGGGCGCCCCGATCCGCCCGCCGCCCGGCCGGGGCGGCCCGCCGTGCCTGGTCCGGCCGCCCGGCCCGTGCCCTGCTCGCGCTCGCCGTGGGCGCTGCCCTGCTCGCCGGCTGTGGCGGGCGCCCCACCACCCATCACAAGCCGGGGACCAGCCATCAGGTGGCCACCGGCGGCAACGGCTCCCTCCTCACCGCCAAGGACACCTCCGGGCACCGCCTCCGCGAGGTACCCGCCGCCGGGGCGCCGGCCGTCCGCGTCGAGACCCGGCCCGACAGCGAGGGCGGCTGGAACGTCCACCTGCTGGTGGAGAGGTTCCGCTTCACCCCCGAGAGCACCGGCGGCGCCGCCCTCCTCGGCCGGGGGCACGCCCGGCTCCTCCTCGACGGCCGCGAGACCGCCCGCGCCTACGGCCCCTGGGCCCACATCCCGCCCGGCGCCCGCACCCTCACCGTCCGCCTGTACGCCGACGACCACACCGTCTGGGCCGTCGCGGGCCGCCCGGTCGAGGCCGTCGTCCGCCTCGACACCGCCGCCCCCACCTCACCGGCACCACCCGCGCCGCCGGCCGGCCGTACCCTCGCCATCACCGTCAGCGGCGACTCCGTCCAGCCACCCCCTTCCCGGATCGAACTGAAGAAGGGCGAACGCCTCACCCTCCGGGTGACCAGCGACCGCGCCGACACCCTTCACGTCCACGGCTACGACCGCGAACTCCCCCTCCCCGCCGGCACTCCGGCCACCCTGACCCTGACCGTCGACCGCACCGGCCTCTTCGAGGTCGAGACGCACGAGTCCGGACTCGTGCTGACCCAACTCGTCGTCCGGTGACGGGCGGCCCGGCCACCCTGCCGCTCGCCCACGGCGTGGGCGCCCAGCACGACCTGCCCCTGTCGCCCTTCTACGCCTACGCGGGCGCCTTCGCCGCGCTGTTCGTCTCCTTCCTCTCCCTCGGCCTGCTCTGGTCCTCCTCCCGCTTCCGCGGCGACCGGGCGGGCCGGCCCCTGCCCGCCTCCGTCCAGCGCCTCGCCGACGCCCCCGCCACCCGCACCGCGCTACGGGCGCTCGGCGTCGCCGCCGTGCTCCTCCTCGTCCTCCACCTCCTCCTCGGCCCCGACGACCCGGAGCGCAACCCCGCGCCCGGCGCCGTCTACGTCCTGCTCTGGGTCGGACTCGTCCCCGCCTCCCTCCTCCTCGGCCCCGTCTGGCGCCTGGTCAACCCGCTCCGCACCCTCCACGCCCTGCTCCAGCACCTCCTTCCCGCAGGCCATCCGCCCCGCCCGCTGCCCGCCCGGCTCGGCATCCGGCCCGCGGCCGCCGGACTCCTCCTCTTCACCTGGCTGGAGCTCGTCGCCCCCGCCAACACCTCCGCCACCGTCCTCCTCGTGGCACTCGGCGCGCACACCGCCGTCCAGCTCCTGGGCGCCGTCCGCCACGGCCCCGACTGGTTCGCCCACGCCGACCCCTTCGAGGTCTACTCCTCCCTCCTCGCCCGTCTCTCCCCCCTCGGCCGCCGCGCCGACGGCCGGCTCGTCCTGCGCTCCCCCTTCAACGGCCTCGACGGCACCCCGGCGGTCCCCGGTCTCGTCGCCTCCGTCTGCGTCCTCCTCGGCTCCACCGCATACGACGGCTTCTCCGACAACCCCCGCTGGATCCGGGCCCTCCAGACCTCGGACCTCGGGCGCACCCCGACCGCCACGCTCGGGCTGCTCGGCGCCGTCGCCGTCGTCGCCGCGCTCTACGCGCTGTGCGCGGGCACCCTGCGTCTGCTGAACCGCGAACTCACCACTCCGCTCACCTCCTTCGCCCACACGCTCCTGCCGATCGCCCTCGGCTATCTCGTCGCCCACTACTTCTCGCTCTTCGTCGCCGAAGGACCACGTACCGTCATCATGGCAGCGGGCACTGACAACGCCCCCTCGCCCGCTCCACTCCTGGGCCCCGGCGGGCTCGCGACCCTCCAGGTCGCCTCGGTCGTCGTCGGCCACGTCCTCGGCGTCGTCGCCGCGCACGACCGCTCCGTCCGCCTCTTCCCGCCCGCCCGGGCCGTCGCGGGCCAGCTCCCGCTGGTCGCGCTGATGATCGCGTACACCCTCGGCGGCATCGGCCTGCTGATCGCCTGACCCCGGCCGGAGCGGCATGATGGTCCCCGTGCCCCAGCCCACCCCGCCGCCCCCGCCTTCGCAGCAGACCCCGCAGCGGACCGAGCGGCAGAGAAAGCAGCCGATCACGCGGGTGTCCGCGCAGGCGCCCGCGCAGGCGCCCGCGCAGGCCGTGGCGCCGGCGCTCCGCCGTACCCCCGTGCAGCAGCGCAGCGCCGAACGCCTCGCCCGCATCCTCGACGCCTGCGCCGAACTCCTCGACGAGACCGGCTACGAACAGCTGAGCACCCGGGCCGTCGCCGCCCGGGCCGGCGTCCCCATCGGCTCCGTCTACCGCTTCTTCGGCAACAAGCGCGCCCTCGCCGCCGCCCTCGCCCACCGCAACCTCGACAGCTACGCCGAGCGCATCGCCGCACGGCTGGCCGCGCTGCCCGCCGGGGGTGCCGTCGACGCTCCCGGGGCCGTCGGGGCCGTGGGTCTGGTCGACGCGGTCCTCGACGAGTACATCGCGATGAAGCGGACCATGCCCGGCTTCGCGCTCGTCGACTTCGGCGTTCCCGCCCCCGGCGAGGCGGGCGACGAGGACCCCAACCACCTCGTCGCCGACCGGATCTGCGGCCTCCTCGCCGGCCCCCTCGGCCGCGCCGCCGACGACGTGCTGCGCCGCAAGGTGCTCGTCGGCGTCGAGGCCACCGACGCCCTGCTCCAACTGGCCTTCCGCGCCGACCCGGCCGGCGACCCCGCGCTGATCGCGGAGACCCGCGCGCTCCTCCACGCCTACCTCGCGCCCTCCCTCGGCTGAGGCGGATCCACCGACTGGTCCGCGGCGGTTTCGCGAGCCGGGCCGGGGCGGGTTCGCGGCCGGGCCGCACCATGACGGTCCCTCGACCGGGCCGCCCCCGGGCCGCGACCGCGCCGCGCCGGGCCCGCCACCAGTCCGCGACGGGCCCGCCACCAGTCCGCGACGGCGCCGCGACCGCGACGCCGCGACTGGTTCGCGACGCCCCCCCGCATCAGCCCCTGTCGCACCTCCCAACCGGTCGGTATGCTCGCGACTGCCCGCGTGCCCCCGCCGCCGCCCCAGGGAGTCCGTCATGTCCACCGCCCTGCGCATCTGCCCCCTGTGCGAAGCGACCTGCGGGCTCACGCTCACCCTGGACGGCAGCCGGGTCACGGCCGCCCGTGGCGACAAGGACGACGTCTTCAGCCAGGGCTTCCTCTGCCCGAAGGGTGCCGCCTTCCCCGAGGTCGACGCCGACCCCGACCGGCTCACCGGGCCCCTCGTGCGCGAGAACGGAGCGCTGCGCGAGGCCACCTGGGAAGAGGCCTTCGATCTCGTCGCCGCCCGCATCCGGCCGCTGATCGAGGAGTACGGGCCGAACGCCGTGGGCATCGTGCTCGGCAACCCCAACGTCCACACCATCGCCGGCGCGCTCTACCCGCCGCTCCTCATCGGCGCCCTGCGGACCCGCAACCTCTTCACCGCGTCCACGCTCGACCAGATGCCCAAGCACGTCTCCAGCGGGCTGCTCTTCGGCGACGCCTTCGCGATACCGGTGCCCGACCTCGACCGCACCGACCACCTGCTCATGCTCGGCGCCAACCCGCTGGACTCCAACGGAAGCCTGTGCACCGCCCCGGACTTCCCCGGCCGCCTCAAGGCGCTGCGCCGCCGCGGCGGCACCCTCACCGTCGTCGACCCCCGGCGCACCCGCACCGCCCGCCTCGCCGACCGGCACCTCGCCCTCCGCCCCGGCAGCGACGCCCTCTTCCTGGCGGCCCTCGTGAACACCCTCTTCGCCGAGGACCTCGTCCGCCTCGGCGCCCTCGAAGCCCACGTGGAAGGGGTGGAGGAAGTCCGGGCGGCCGTGCGGGAGTTCACCCCCGAGGCGGTCGCCGCCGCGTGCGACCTGGACGCCGGCGCCATCCGTACCACCGCCCGAGAGCTGGCCGCCGCCCCCACCGCCGCGGTCTACGGACGGATGGGCTCCTCCACCGTCGCGTACGGCACCCTCGGCAACTGGCTCGTCGATGTCCTCAACGTGCTCACCGGCAACCTCGACCGCCCCGGCGGCGCCCTCTTCCCGCACTCCGCGACCGCCCCCGCGCCCCGCCCCGCGGGCCCCGGCAAGGGCTTCGCGCTCGGCCGCTGGAGCAGCAGGGTCTCCGGCCATCCCGAGGCCAAGGGCGAACTCCCGCTGGCCGCCCTCGCCGAGGAGATCGACACGCCGGGGGAGGGCCGCATCCGCGCCGTCGTCACCGTGGCGGCCAACCCGGTCCTGTCCGCCCCCGACGGGCGCCGCCTCGACGCCGCCCTGGCCTCGCTCGACCTGATGGTCAGCGTCGACCCGTACCTCAACGAGACGACCCGCCACGCCGATGTCGTCCTGCCCCCGCCGCCGCCCTCCCAGAGCGCCCACTTCGACTTCGCCTTCAACCAGTTCGCGGTGCGCAACCAGGCCCGCTACACGCCCGCCGCCGCGCCCCTGGCCGAGGGGCGCATGGACGAGTGCGAGATCCACGCCCGGTTGATCCTCGCCGTCTCGGGCCTGCACGGCACCCCGCCCTCGGCCGTCGACGAGCTCGCCGTCGACACCGCCCTCGCCAAGGCCGTCACCCAGGAGCACTCGCCCGTCCACGGCCAGGACCCGAAGGCCGTCGCCGCCGCCCTCTCCGGCACCACGGGACCCGAGCGGCGGCTCGACCTGATGCTCCGCCTCGGCCCGTACGGACTGACCCTGGACGCCCTCCGTGCCGCTCCGCACGGCATCGACCTCGGCCCCCTCGAACCCCGCCTGCCGGGCCTCCTCAAGACCCGCAGCGGCCGGATCGAGCTGCTCCCGGCGCCCATCGCCGCCGATCTGCCCCGGCTCCGCGCGGCGCTCGACGAGGTGCCGGAGGCGGGGGTCCTGCGGCTCGTCGGACGGCGCCATCTGCGTTCCAACAACAGCTGGCTGCACAACATCCCGGCCCTGACCGGCGGTTCCAACCGCTGCACCCTCCAGGTCCACCCCGAGGACGCGGCCCGCCTGGACCTCGTCGCCGGCGCGCTCGCCCGGGTCAAGGGCGAGGGCGGCGAGCTCGAGGCGGAGGTGGAGATCACCGACACCGTGCGCCCGGGCGTCGTCAGCCTCCCGCACGGCTGGGGCCACGACCGCCCCGGCACCCGACTGGGGGTCGCCTCCGGCCGCCCCGGCGTCAACGTCAACCAGCTGCTCGACGGCTCCCGGCTCGACCCGCTGTCGGGGACCGCCGTCCTCAACGGTTTCCCCGTCCAGGTCACCCCGGGCGGATCACCCCTGCGGTGACCTGGGGTTTTGCTCGTATTGCTCACGCGTCAACATCTTGTTAACGCCGGAAGCGGCCACCTACCGTCATCCGCACCGCCGCTCTGGCGGGAGTTCAAGGGTGAACGTGAGGTGTCCTCCCATGCTGACCATCCTCGGCTTCGGCATGATCGCGACCTTCCTGGTCCTGATCATGACGAAGAAGATGTCGCCGATCGCGGCGCTCGTGCTGATCCCCGCGCTGTTCTGCGTCGCCGTGGGAGAAGGGGCCCAGCTGGGCGACTACGTCATCGAAGGCGTCGGAAAGCTCGCGCCGACGGCCGCGATGCTGATGTTCGCGATCGTCTACTTCGGCGTCATGATCGACGTCGGCCTGTTCGACCCGATCGTCCGCGGCATCCTGCGCTTCTGCAAGGCCGACCCGGTGCGCGTCGTGGTCGGTACGGCGGTGCTCGCCGCGATCGTCTCGCTGGACGGCGACGGCTCCACCACCTTCATGATCACCGTCTCGGCGATGTACCCGCTCTACAAGCGGCTCGGCATGAGCCCGGTCGTCATGACCGGTGTCGCCGCCACCGCCAACGGCGTCATGAACACCCTTCCCTGGGGCGGCCCGACGGCCCGCGCGGCCACCGCGCTGAAGCTGGACGCGGCCGACATCTTCGTCCCGATGATCCCGGCGCTGGCCGCGGGCCTGCTCTTCGTCTTCGCCCTCGCCTATGTGCTGGGCCGCCGCGAGCGCAAGCGCATCGGCTACCTGAGCCTGGACGAGGTCCTGACGCCGCAGACCGAGACGGTTCTGGTCGGCGCCGGTGCGGGCGGCAAGGGCGGCAAGGGCGGGAAGGCCGGGAAGGTCGGCAAGGGCGCGAAGTCCGGCAAGGGTGCTCGGGGCGCCGCTTCCCTCGGGGAGACCGGGGTGCCCGGGGAGGCCGGGGTGCCCGGGGAGGCCAGGGTGGCCGGGTTGCCCGGGGAGCTCCCCGAGCGTCCCGCGGCGGACGCCGACGGCGGGTTCCAGGGCCTCGACCCGCAGCGCGCCACCCTGCGCCCCAAGCTGTACTGGTTCAACGCCGGCCTGACCGTCGCCCTGCTCACCGCCATGATCATGGAACTGCTGCCCATCCCGGTGCTGTTCCTGCTCGGCGCCGCGCTCGCGCTCACCGTCAACTTCCCGAAGATGGCCGAGCAGAAGGCCCGTACCGCCGCCCACGCCGAGAACGTCCTGAACGTCGCCGGCATGGTCTTCGCCGCCGCCGTCTTCACCGGAGTGCTCACCGGCACCGGCATGGTCAAGCACATGGCCGACTGGCTGGTCGGCGCCATCCCCGAGGGCATGGGGCCGCACATGGCCCTCGTCACCGGGGTGCTGAGCCTCCCGCTCACGTACTTCATGTCGAACGACGGCTTCTACTTCGGCGTCCTGCCGGTGCTCGCCGAGGCCGGGGCCGCCCACGGCGTGTCCCCGCTGGAGATCGCCCGCGCCTCGCTCGTCGGCCAGGCCCTGCACATGTCGAGCCCGCTCGTCCCCGCGGTGTACGTGCTGGTCGGCATGGCCAAGGTGGAGTTCGGCGACCACACCCGGTTCACGGTGAAGTGGGCCGCGCTCACCTCGCTGGTGGTGCTCGCGGCCGGGATCCTCTTCGGGATCATCTAGGCCCGGACGGGTGGAAGTCGGAGGGTGGCACGGCACGGTGCCACCCTTCGTAGTCGTGTGGTCACTAATAGTCGGATTATCGGCTCACGCAATTCGAGATCTGTACGACTGGAGGACATCCGCATGACCGTTCCGGCTCTCCGCCCCCTGCTCTCCGCCACCGTGACCGCGCTGGTCATGAGCTCGGTCGCCCTGGCGGGCGCCCCCTCGGCGTTCGCCGCCCCGGGTGACAACGGCGACGTGAAGATCCACAAGTCGGGCACGTCCCCCGACAACCCGAAGAACGAGCCCAAGGTCTGCAAGTTCTACCTGGCCGCCTTCGACTTCGACGGACTCCAAGAGGTCAGCTGGGAGATCACCCCACAGCCTCCGAAGGCCGACGACCCGAACCTCAGCGGCAAGATCACCCTCGACAACACCGGCAACGGCCACACCAGCGACCTCGCCCTTCCCGACGGGATGTACAAGCTCGACTGGACCTTCGTCGGCGAGAACGGCGCGGGCAAGCACAAGGTCTTCAAGGTCGACTGCGGCACCATCGCCAGCCCGCCGCCCACCACCACCAACGGCGGCGGCAACGGCGGGCCCGGCCACCACAAGCCGCCGCACGGCCCCGTCGGAGCGGGCGGCGGCGGAGCCGCCGACACCACCGCCGCGGACGAGGGCTCCGCCTTCGGCGTCGGATCCGCCCTCGCCGCCGGTCTCGCGGGCACCGCCGGCCTGATCCTCATCCGTCGTGCGCGCCGCCGCAACGATGGCGCTGCGTAGTTCCCCCTCCCCGCGCAGGACGGTTTCCCCCGGCCGGGCTCCCTCCGCCTCCCCGTACGAGCGGAGCCCGCGCCGGACCCACCCGCGCGGACCGGCCCCACGCAGACCCACCACCCGCCGGCAGCGCCGGCTCCGCCGGCTCGCCAGAACCGTCGCCGTGACCCTCACGCTGGTCGTCGGCGGCGTCTGGTGGGCGCAGGACGGCGAGCCGGCCGGTCCGGCGCTCGCGGCCGGCCCCGCCGCCCACGGCGTGACGGGGCCGGCCGCGGGAGACCCCAAGCCGAAGAGCGTCCCGCACGCCGCGGCCCGCGCGACGGCGAAGCCCCAGCCGCCGCCGGCACCGCTGGGACGCTCCCGCCCCGTCACCCTCGCCGTGCCCGCCATCACCATCGAGGCCCCCGTCATCCGGCTCGGCCTCGACGGCTCGGGCGTGCTCGCCACCCCACCCGTCGACAACCCCCGGGTCGTCGGCTGGTACGCCGACGGGCCCACACCCGGCGAACGCGGCACAGCCGTCGTCGTCGGCCACCGCGACACCCGCACCGGCCCGGCGATCTTCCTCAACCTCAACTCGCTCGCCCCCGGCAACACCGTCCGGGTCGCCCGCGCCGACGGCCGCGTCGCCGTCTTCACGGTCGACCGGATCCGTACGTACGCGAAGTCGGCCTTCCCCGACAAGGAGGTGTACGGCAGTACGGGCCGCCCCGAACTGCGCCTGCTCACCTGCGGCGGAACCTTCGACCGCAAGGCCGGCTACGAGTCGAACATCGTGGTCTTCGCCCACCTCACGGGCGTCGACCGGGAGATCTGACCGCGCCGGGGCTTCCGCCCCGGCGCACCGCCCCGGCGCACCGCCCCGGCGCACCGCCCCCGGCACACCGCCCCGGCGCACCCCGATCCGCCGACCCCGCCCGGCGGGCCACGCCACCCGGCGCGCCCGCCGGGCACGGCGGCTCCTCCACGAGCACCGCCGCCCGCGCGCAGCCCTCTCCGTCCCGCCGCGCCCGTGCACTCTCCGGGTGCCGCCCCGGAGACAGTGGCGAGAAATCGCCAAGCGCTTCCGCTCTTCCGAGCCCGGCGCGCAAGATGGCCGAGGGGCCGGAAGAGCACGCATCCGCCGCGTGGAGATCGTCCGGCACCCGCATCACGGGCCGCTCCGCGCCCACCTCGCCGAGCAGCCCCCGCCGTCGCCCGGAACAGCCGGTCCCGCTCCTCCTCGGGACCGCGCCCCGCCTCCGGGCGGACCCGGCCCAAGGACGGCAGCGGAGCCGCCAGTTCGGGATGCCCCGCTCCCGCGCGGCCCGCTCCGCGGCCGGCCGGTCCGCCGGCCAGCCGTCCAGGGCGGGTCCACAGCGCGCGCCCCTCCGTGTCGTGGTCACCGGCGCACTACCGGCGCACTACCGGTCCACTGCCGGTGCGCGCGCCCGGCAACGTGGAATCCCCCAGTTCGGAAGCCTCAGGACTGTCCGTGGCGGCCGTGGACACCAGGGGAAGCGGAACGGAAGGATCGGTCCGTGCCCGTCCCCGTCTCCTTCCTCGTGCCCGTCCCCTTCTCCGTCCCCGTGCCCATGTCCGTGCGGAGGCGAGCCGGGGCCGCGGTGTCGACGTGGTCGGGGCCACCGCGGAGGGGCCTGGCGCCCGAAAACTAACAGCGCTAGTTTGGGTCTCCAGTCACGCGAGCGGCGCGCCGACCCGAGGTGAGGAGAGAGCGGATGAAGGCCCACGACGCGATGTACATCGGCGGGGAGTGGCGCCCCGCCGCGTCCACGGAGACGATCGCCGTGGTCGACCCGGCCTCCGAGCAGATCATCGCCCATGTCCCGGCCGGCACGGCCGAGGACGTCGACGCCGCCGTCCGCGCCGCCCGCACCGCCTTCCCCGGCTGGGCCGCCACCCCGCCCGCCGAGCGCGCCGCCCGGATCGCCGCGCTGCGCGACGAGCTCGCCGCCCGCGCCGAGGAGATCGCCGCCACCGTCACCGCCGAGCTCGGCGCGCCACCGCAGCTCGCCGCCGCCGTGCACGCCGGGCTGCCGGTCGCCGTGGCCGGCTCGTACGCCGAACTCGCCGCGACCCACCCCTTCGAGGAGAAGGTCGGCAACTCGACCGTCTACTCCGAGCCGGTCGGCGTCGTCGCCGCGATCACGCCGTGGAACTACCCGCTCCACCAGATCGTCGCCAAGGTCGCCCCCGCCCTCGCGGCCGGCTGCACCGTCGTCCTCAAGCCCGCCGAGGACACCCCGCTCACCGCCCAGCTCTTCGCCGAGGCCGTACACGCGGCCGGCATCCCGGCCGGAGTCTTCAACCTGGTCACCGGCCTCGGCACGGTCGCCGGGCAGGCCCTCGCCGAACACCCCGGCGTGGACCTCGTCTCCTTCACCGGCTCCACCGCGGTCGGCCGCCGGATCGGCGCCCTCGCCGGGGGCGCGGTCAAGCGGGTCGCCCTCGAGCTCGGCGGCAAGTCCGCCAACGTCATCCTGCCCAGCGCCGACCTCGGCAAGGCCGTCGCCGTCGGCGTCGCCAACGTCATGTCCAACTCCGGCCAGACGTGCAGCGCCTGGACCCGCATGCTGGTGCCCGCCGAGCGGTACGAGGAGGCCGTCGCCCTCGCCGCCGAGGCCGTCGCCAAGTACGTTCCCGGCGAGCGGCTCGGCCCCGTCGTCAGCGCCCGCCAGCGCGACCGCGTCCGCGGCTACATCGAGAAGGGCGTCGAGGAGGGAGCCCGGCTCGTCGCGGGCGGCCCCGAGGCCCCGCGCGAGACGGGCTACTACGTCGCGCCGACCGTCTTCGCCGATGTCACCCCCGAGATGACCATCGCCCAGGAGGAGATCTTCGGCCCGGTCGTCTCGATCATCCGGTACGAGGACGAGGCCGAGGCGCTCGCCATCGCCAACGGGACCGTGTACGGGCTGGGCGGCGCCGTCTGGGGCGATCCCGACGAGGCCGTCGCCTTCGCCCGCCGCATGGAGACCGGCCAGGTCGACATCAACGGCGGCCGTTTCAACCCGCTGGCCCCGTTCGGCGGCTGGAAGCAGTCGGGCGTCGGCCGCGAGCTCGGCGCGCACGGCCTCGCCGAGTACCTCCAGACCAAGTCCCTGCAGTTCTAGCCATCCGAGGAGACACCAGCGTGATCCGCGCCGCCGTCCTGCCCGCCGTCGGCTCTCCCCTGGAGATCACCGGCATCGAACTGCCCGAGCCCGGTCCCGGCCGGGTCCGGGTCCGGCTCGCCGCCGCCGGGGTATGCCACTCCGACCTCTCCCTGTCCAACGGGACGATGCGGGTGCCCGTCCCCGCCGTCCTCGGGCACGAGGGCGCCGGCACGGTCGTCTCCGTCGGCGAGGGCGTCACCCATGTCGCCCCCGGCGACGGCGTCGTCCTCAACTGGGCGCCCTCCTGCGGCGCCTGCCACCACTGCTCGATCGGCGAGGTCTGGCTCTGTGCCGACGCGCTGACCGGCGCCGGCGACGTCTACGCCCGCACCGAGGACGGCACCGAGCTCCACCCGGGGCTCAACGTGGCCGCCTTCGCCGAGGAGACCGTCGTCGCCGCGAACTGCGTGCTGCCCGTCCCGGACGGCGTGCCGCTCACCGACGCGGCCCTGCTCGGCTGCGCGGTCCTCACCGGCTGGGGCGCGGTCCACCACTCCGCGCAGGTCCGGCGGGGCGAGTCCGTCGCCGTCTTCGGCGTCGGCGGCGTCGGTCTCGCGACCCTGCAGGCCGCCCGGATCGCCGGTGCCTCGACCATCGTCGCGGTCGACGTCTCGCCCGAGAAGGAGGCGCTGGCCCGGGCCGCGGGGGCCACCGAGTACGTCGTGGCCTCCGACACCACCGCCAAGGAGATCCGGAAGCTGACGGGCGGCCAGGGCGCCGACGTGGCCGTCGAGTGCGTCGGCCGTGCCGCCACCATCCGTACCGCCTGGGACTCCACCCGGCGCGGCGGGCGCACCACGGTCGTCGGCATCGGCGGCAAGGACCAGCAGGTCACCTTCAACGCCCTGGAGATCTTCCACTGGGGCCGCACCCTGTCGGGCTGCGTCTACGGCAACTCCAACCCGGCCGAGGACCTCCCGGTCCTCGCCGAGCACATCCGCGCCGGCCGCCTCGACCTGAGCACGCTGGTCACCGAGCGCATCACCCTGGAGGGCATCCCGGGCGCGTTCGACAACATGCTCGCGGGCAAGGGCGGCCGGGCGCTGGTGGTGTTCTAGTCGAGGGCGACCGCGGGCTTCGCGGCGGCCCGCGGCCGGGACCGGGACACGGCCACCCCCGCCAGGCACAGCGCGCCGCCGCCCAGGGTGAGCAGCCCCGGCAGCTCGCCCAGGAACACCCAGGCGAGCAGCACCACCAGGGCGGGCACGGCGTACGTGGTCGCGCCCATCCGCCCCGCGGTCGTACGGGCCAGGGCGTAGGCCCAGGTGGTGAAGGCGAGGGCGGTCGGGAACACACCGAGGTAGACCATGTTCAGGGTCGCCGACAGCGGGGCCCGGACCGCCTCCTCCATCAGACGTCCGGCGAACGGCAGACAGGCGACCGCGCCGACCAGGCACCCGAAGGTCGTCACCTGGAGCGCGCTGCCATGGGCGAGCGCGGGCTTCTGGGCGACGACCCCGCCGGCGTACGCGACGGCCGCGAGCAGGCACAGGACGACACCCAGCACAGAGGCGTGGCCGTCGCCCGACATCGAGAGACCGACGGCCACGGCGCCCGCGAAGGACACCGCCATGCCCGCGAGCAGCCGCGGCGGCAGCGACTCCTTGAGGAAGCGCGCGCCGAGCAGGGCGATCAGGATCGGGCCGATGTTCACGACCATCGCCGCGGTGCCCGCGTCGACCTCCTGCTCACCCCAGTTGAGCACCACCATGTACACCCCGAACCACAGCAGCCCGGACACGCCGATCCCGCGCCACGCGGCCCGCGGCGGAAGCCCTTCGCGCCGAATCAGCAGGACCGCGCCGAGGACCAGCGAGCCGGCAAGCAGCCGGCCGAGGGCGAGGGCGCCGGGGGAGTAGGCGGCGCCCGCGCTGCGGATGGAGACGAAGGCGGAGGCCCACAGGACGACGGTGACACCGGCCGCGGCGAGCGCGAGACGAGAGGTTCGGTTCGGCATGGACCGACCGTAGGGCGCGGACCGTTCGGCGGGCACCGCAATATCGCTGCGCGGACGGGGTCGGCTCAACGCAGCGCCGCCGCGTCGATGCCCAGCTGCGCGTGGAGCGCCCGCTCGCCCTCCGGGGTCACCTTCACCGCCCGCTCGGAGCCGATCCGCACGCACCACCCGGAGTCCAGCGCGTGCCGGCACAGCGCCGCCCCCGCGAGGCCGGCCAGGTGCTGCCTGCGCTCCGTCCAGTCGAGGCAGCCGCGCGCGACGGGGCGCCGGCCCCCCTTCGCCACGAGGGCGAGGCCGAGCCCCTCGAACCAGGCCATGCCCCGGTCGGTGAGCGCGAACCCGGTGTCCTGCCGCAGCAGTCCGCGCGCGGTCATGGCGTCGGTGATCGTGATCCCGAGCCGCCCGGCGAGATGGTCGTAGCAGGTGCGTCCGCGGGCCATCGCCTGCCCGGCGCTCGCCGCCCGCAGCCCGCGGGGCGGCTCGGGCACGGCCGGCTCGGAGCGGGCGGCCAGGTCCTCGACGAGGTGCGCGATCCCGGGGTCGGCGAGCCGCACGTACCGGTGCCGCCCCTGTCGCTCCTCGGTGAGCACCCCGCCCGCGACCAGCTTGCCCAGGTGCTCGCTTGCGGTCGAGGGCGCCACGCGCGCGTGGCGGGCCAGCTCCCCGGCAGTCCAGGCGCGCCCGTCGAGCAGGGCCAGCAGGAAGGCGGCGCGGGTCTCGTCGGCGAAGAGGGCGGCGAGGGAGGCGAGGTCTTTGGGGGCCATACGGCCAGCATGCCGCAGGCACGTTTCGGCAGCGGCCGAACCATGAGCCGTACGAGAAGAGGCGCTGCCTCAGGAGGCGAGGCACGGTCTCAGGAGGCGAGGCGAGGCACCTCACGAGTCGAGGCGAGGCGCCTCAGGAGACGAGGCAGGACCTCACGGCGCGAGGCTCACGGAGTGAGGCCGGGGCGTGCCGGCGCGAGGACCCGGGCTTACGGCGCGAGGCCCGGGCTTGCGGCGCCCGCCCCGCCTCGCGCATGCCCGCATTGCCTCGCTTTGTGCGAAAGCCCGCCCCGCCCCCGACCGCACCGCCCGCCCCGTCGCGAATGCCCGCCCCGGACGCGCGCCATCGGCCCCGGCCCCCGCGAGGCCCGCACCCGTGGCGCCCGTCCGCCCTCACGGCCCCCGTCCGCCCTCACGAAGCCCGATCCGCCCCCACTACGTCCGATCCCCCCGCGCGTACTGCGCGAACTGCGCCTGGAGGCCGTCGAGCAGGGCCCGCAGGCCCGTTTCGAAGGCGCCCTCGTCGACCTTCTCGCGCCGCTGTGCGAGCAGGTGGGCCTGGCCGAGGTGGGGGTAGTCGGCCGGGTCGTAGGCGGTCTCGTCGTCGACGAAGCCCCGGGCGAAGGAGCCGAGGGCGGAGCCGGTGACGAAGTAGCGCATCAGCGCGCCGATGTAGGTGGCCTGGGCCGGCGGCCAGCCCGCCCGGACCATCGCGCCGAAGACCGCGTCGGCGACCTTGAGGCCGGCCGGACGGCGGCCGGGGCCCTGGGCGAGGACCGGGACGATGTGCGGGTGGTCGGCGAGGGCGGCCCGGTAGGAGACCGCCCAGTCGTGCAGGGCGGTGCGCCAGTCGCGGGGGTCGCCGTCAGCGAACATCGACAAGTCGATCTTGGCGCTCACCGCGTCCGCGACGGCGTCCAGGATCTCGTCCTTCGTCCGGAAGTGGTTGTACAGCGAGGGCCCGCTCACCCCGAGCTCGGCCGCGAGCCGCCTGGTCGAGAGGGCGGCGAGCCCCTCCGCGTCCACGAGCGCTCCCGCCGTCTCGACGATGCGGTCTCGGCTGAGGAGGGGCTTGCGCGGTCGGGCCATGGCGCACATAGTAGGCGGGGCCAGGAAAACTAGCAGTGGTAATTAAACGTGGATGGGGATGGGCGCGGTGGATCTGGAGCTGAGCGAGGAGCAGCGGGCCGTACGGCGGCTCGCCGAGGACTTCGTCGCCCGCGAGGTCACCCCGTACGTGGTCGAGTGGGACCGGGCCGAGAACGTCGACCGCGCGATCGTGAAGAAGCTCGGCGCGGTCGGCTTCCTCGGGCTGACCCTCCCCGAGGAGTACGGCGGTTCCGGCGGCGACCACCTCTCCTACTGCCTCGTCACCGAGGAGCTGGGCCGGGGCGACTCCTCCGTGCGCGGCATCGTCTCCGTCTCCCTCGGCCTGGTCGCCAAGACCATCGCCTCCTGGGGCGACGAGGCGCAGAAGCGCGCCTGGCTGCCGCGGCTCGCCTCCGGCGACGCGATCGGCTGCTTCGGTCTGACCGAGCCGGGCACCGGCTCCGACGCCGGGAACCTGTCGACCCGTGCGGTCCGTGACGGCGACGCGTATGTGATCGACGGCAGCAAGATGTTCATCACCAACGGCACCTGGGCCGACGTCGTGCTGCTCTTCGCCCGCACCACGGACGCCCCCGGGCACAAGGGCGTCTCCGCCTTCCTGGTGCCCACCGACACCCCCGGCCTGACCCGCCGCACCATCCACGGGAAGCTCGGCCTGCGCGGCCAGGCCACCGCCGAGCTGGTCCTGGACGGCGTGCGCGTCCCGGCGTCCGCGATGCTGGGCCCCGAGGGCAAGGGCTTCTCCGTCGCGATGTCCGCCCTGGCCAAGGGCCGCATGTCGGTCGCCGCCGGCTGCGTCGGCATCGCCCAGGCCGCGCTCGACGCGGCGGTGCGCTACGCCGGGGAGCGCGAGCAGTTCGGGAAGCCGATCGCCTCGTACCAGTTGGTGCAGGAGCTGATCAGCGACATCTCCGTGGATGTGGAGGCGGCCCGGCTGCTCACCTGGCGGGTCGCCGATCTCGTCGACCGCGGGGAGGAGTTCGCCACGGCCGCCTCCCAGGCCAAGCTCTTCGCCTCCGAGGCCGCCGTCCGCTCGGCGAACAACGCCCTCCAGGTCTTCGGCGGATACGGCTACATCGACGAGTACCCGGTCGGAAAGCTGCTGCGGGACGCGCGCGTGATGACCCTGTACGAGGGCACCAGCCAGATCCAGAAGCTGATCATCGGGCGGGCGCTGACGGGCGTGTCGGCGTTCTGAGTACCCTCCGCGGGCCTCTGAGTATCCGGGCGGATGTGGCCCCGGCCACATCCGCCCGATGCTGTCGGGCATGAGCGACTCCCCGGTCAAGCAGCAGCAGAACACCTCCGCCTACTACGTGCAGGCGATCATCTCCTTCGGCATCGCGCTGGTGGCCGTGACGGTCGGGATCTACCGGCTCGACGCCAGCGCCTGGGTCCGCGCCTTCCTCGCCGTCGCGGTCCTCTACCTCACGACGTCCGCCTTCACGCTGGCCAAGGTCGTCCGCGACCGCCAGGAATCCTGAGCCGTCACGCTCTAAGCGCTTGCTCACCCTCGTTGTATGGTGTTCGTCCCGAAGGCCCGAAGAGGAGAGTGCGATGAGCGTGGCGGAGGAGACGCCCGGCGGCGAGGACATGCCGTGGGGCGAGGTCACGCCCGAAGCGGCCCGGCGGCTGCTGGTCGCTGCCGTCGAGGCGTTCGCCGAGCGCGGCTACCACGCCACCACCACCCGTGACATCGCGGGCCGGGCCGGCATGAGCCCGGCCGCGCTCTACATCCACTACAAGACCAAGGAAGAGCTGCTCCACCGGATCAGCCGGATCGGTCACGACAAGGCCCTGGAGATCCTCCAGGGGGCCGCCGACGGCGGGGGCACGGCCGCGGAGCGGCTCGCCGACGCCGTGCGGTCCTTCGTCCGCTGGCACGCCGAGCGGCACACCACCGCCCGGGTCGTGCAGTACGAGCTCGACGCCCTCGGCCCCGAGCACCGCACCGAGATCGTGGCGCTGCGCCGCGAGTCGGAGGCCACGGTGCGCGGGATCATCAACGAGGGCGTGGCGGCGGGGGAGTTCGACGTCTCCGACGTGGCCGGCACCACCGTCGCGGTGCTCTCCCTGTGCATCGACGTCTCGCGCTGGTTCAACACCCAGGGCCGCCACACGTCCGACGAGGTCGGCGCGCTCTACGCCGACCTCGTGCTGCGCATGGTGGGCGTTCAGAAGTAGTAGCGGGAGACCGACTCGGCGACGCACACCGGCTTGTCGCCGCCCTCGCGCTCCACGGTCACCGTCGCCGTCACCTGCACCCCGCCGCCGGCCTCCGTCACCTCCGTGAGCACGGCGGTGGCGCGCAGCCGCGAGCCCACCGGCACGGGGGAGGGGAAACGGACCTTGTTGGTGCCGTAGTTGATGCCCATCTTCATGCCCTCGACGCGCATGATCTGCGGCACCAGCGTCGGCAGCAGCGACAGGGTCAGATAGCCGTGAGCGATCGTCCGGCCGAACGGTCCCGCGGCGGCCCGCTCCGGGTCGACGTGGATCCACTGGTGGTCGCCCGTCGCGTCGGCGAACTGGTCGATCCGCTTCTGGTCGATCTCCAGCCAGTCGCTGTGGCCCAGCTGCTCGCCGACCCCGGCGCGCAGCTCCTCGGCGGAGGTGAAGATCCTCGGCTCGGCCATGTGTCCGCTCCCTCTCGTCCCTGATGATGTCCCATGCTGTCTAAGCGCTTGCTCAGCATGTGGGGGCGGGCAGGCTCCTGTCAACGGAGCGGGCGGGCCCTCGCGTCGGACCCTCGCGTAGGCTCGACCGGGTGCCGCAGATTCCCGAGAAGATCCATGAACTCACCGTCGGACAGCTGTCCGCGCGCAGCGGCGCGGCCGTCTCGGCCCTGCACTTCTACGAGTCCAAGGGCCTGATCAGCAGCCGCCGCACCAGCGGCAACCAGCGCCGCTACGGCCGTGACACGCTGCGCCGGGTGGCGTTCATCCGTGCCGCCCAGCGGGTCGGCATCCCGCTCGCCACCGTCCGCGACGCGCTCGCCGAGCTGCCGGAAGAGCGCACGCCCACCCACGAGGACTGGGCCCGGCTCTCGGCGACCTGGCGGATCGAACTGGACGAGCGGATCAAGCAGCTCGGCCGGCTGCGGGACCACCTGAGCGACTGCATCGGCTGCGGCTGCCTCTCGCTGGAGAAGTGCGTGCTGTCCAACCCCGACGACGTGTTCGGCGAGCGGCTGACCGGCTCGCGCCTGATGCCGGAGCGCAAGGAGGCCTGGACAGCAGACCCACATGGAAGAACCGCGTGACAGGCCCGAACGGCAGGCCCGACCGGCAGGCCCGCGCCCCCGGCTTGAAGCAAAGCCGTGAACCGAAGCCGTGAACCACGGCTGTGACCCACAGCTGTGGCCCACAGCCGTGGCCCACAGCGCTTCACCACATCTCTGAACCACATCCCTGAACCACATCCCTGAAACACAGCCCTCAACAGCCAGGCCCGCAAAAGGAACGGGCAGGGACCCGCCACCCCCGTGGGCGGACCCCTGCCCGGCTCGGGACGGGCGGATCACTCGTACTCGGTGCCGCCCTTGCGGGTCAGATAGGCCGGGCTGACCGCCTTCGCGATGGCCCGCCCGCCGACCACCGGACTGTGCCGCTCCACCGCCGGACGGATCACGACCCCCTCGCGCAGGTGCAGCTCCCGCCCCGAGACCGTCTCCCGGCCGCTCGCCAGCGCGAGGACCGTGTCCAGGTCGTACGGGCCGGAGTACAGCCGCGGTACGAGGGGCAGCTCGCCCGGCTCCAGGACCTCGGCCGGGTCCAGCCAGCGGACCTGCCCGTCGATCTCGGCCGACAGGTCGAACAGCGCGAACCCGAGGCCGTCCTCGACGCGGGCGTTCGCCCCGTACGCCAGGTCCTGCACCCCCGCCCCGTACACCTCGCCGAACAGGCCCACCCGGCGCGCCCCGAGCCGCTCGGCGAGCCGGGCCGCGACGGCGGGCAGGCCGTGGCCGAGGACGGCGCGCCAGTACAGGTTGCGCGGGTCCTCCTTCAGGGCGAGGCCCTTCGCGCCGAAGCCCTTGGAGGAGACGAGGACCCGGTCCTCGCCGGCCAGATAGGTCACCAGGCAGGCCGTGCCGTGCAGCTTCTCGGTCAGGACGACCGGCTCGCCCGGCGCGAAGACCTCCGGGAAGCGGTGGAGGTTCTCGATCTCGACCCACGGCAGCAGGTCCGGCGCGGACTCCACGTCCCCGCTCATCGTCGGCGGCACCGGCGGCGCCCACTTGACGATCCCGAGCAGCTCGGCGAAGTCCGTGCCCTCGGCCGCCGCGCGGACCAGGTCGACCCCGTCGAGCGCCGCGGGCCGGCACACGATCCCCTGCGACAGCTCCCCGCGCAGCCGCACCGCCTTCACCCGGTCGCTCGCCTTGCCGGCCAGCCGCCCGGTGAGCCCCAGCTCGTCGACGAGCGGCCCCGGCAGCACCGCCTGCTCCGGAATGTAGAGCGCCACGTCACCGGTCCGGTAACTGCCCTTGGCCACGACCGCCCGGTAGAGGCCGACCTGCGCCAGTTCCAGCGCGTCGGCGTTCGGGTGGTCGTGCACGGTCAGGGTCTCGGCGGTGACGCGCAGCGTCGACATGTCAGAACTCCGGTCTCTCGGGGCGTTCCTGAGGTGTGGTCATCGCCGCACACTGTGCCCGGACCGAATTCCCCTGGGCGACCGGTTTACCGGCTGGTAGCGTCGTTCTTTTCGTCGTCGGCCCCGCCTGTTCGACGACGCCTCGACTCCCGCCCGGCTAGGCCGGGGCCGGCGCCGACATCGCCGCCGCCACCAGTCGGGCGTTGGAGCCCGCCGGGCTGCCGTCCGGCAGGAGCAGGGTGTCCTCCAGGCCGATACGGGTCGCCAGCCCCAGGTCACGGGCCAGGCGGAGCACCGGCCAGGCAGCGGCGTCCACGCCGTGCAGCAGCACCGGGCGGGCGTGCGGGGAGCGCGACAGGGCCGCCAGCAGCGCCCGGGCCGTCGCCCCGGCCGTGGCGGGCGAGGGGTCCGCCACCTCGGCCACGACGCGCAGCACGCGCGGGGCCGTCGAGGAGCGCAGGAAGCGGGCCGGACCGTCCGTGCCGGAACGCACACAGGCCTCGACGGCCACGCCCCGGTCGAGCAGGGCAGCGGCGAGGGCCTCGGCCCCCGGCTCGTGCCAGTTGACGCAGGCGCGGTCAGGCAGCACCGTCCACGCGCGGACCCGGGCCAGCCGGCGCACCGGGTCGGCCTCCGAGCGGACCCCGGTCGTCACGCCCACCGGCACGGACACGGCGGCGCGGATCGCGGCCAGCGTGTCGGCGAGCACCCGCGGCGAGAGGGTGTCGCTCCCGCAGGGCGTCTTGGGATGGACGTGCACCTCGTCGGCGCCCGCGGCGACCGCGGCCGCCGCCGCCTCGGCCATGGCGTCCGGGGACGTCGGCACGGCCGCCGCATCCCCGGGGCCGCGGCCCCCGTTGAGACAGACCTGGAGCATCAGGCCACCGAAGCGAGTCGCGGCAGCGCCTCGCCGCGGGTCCGGGCGAGCGCACAGGGCGTGAGGACGGCGCGCGGTATCAGCACCCCGCAGTCCTCGCAGACCGGCCCGAACCACGGCTCGTCCCGCAGCTCCGCCCGCCACTCGATGCGCGGCCCCGCGCAGACCGGGCAGTGCTCGCCCGGCTCCCGCTTCAGCGCGGCCACCAGCCGGCCCACCACCTCGGGCAGCGGCTCCCGCGGATGGCGGGCGGGGTCGTCACAGCGGGCCAGGCCGTTGCCGCCCCAGATCCGCCGGTGCCACTCGTCCAGGGCGCTCGGCCGGCGCAGCCCGTCGTGTTTCTCGCGCCGCCTGCGCTCGGCGAACTCCTCCTCGTACGCGAGCCACACGGCCCGCGCCTGCTCCAGCTCCTCCAGCGCGGCCACCAGCCGCCCCGGATCGGCCTCCCGGTCCTCCGGTCCGAAGCCATGGCTCCGGCACAGATGGTCCCAGGTCGCCCGGTGACCGTAGGGAGCGAACCTCTCCAGGCACTTGCGCAGCGAATACCGTCGCAAGGCCGTGTCGCTCCCCGGATCACGGACTTGTCTCGCGAGACTCCGGAACCCGGCCATGTCTGCCACCTCCGTCGCTAGCACTTCGGCGATATGAGAGGGACGAACGAGAGCCGCTTCGTGTTCCATCGAATGTGCGACGGCGTCCGCCAGCGGCGGCCCGACGGCCGGAACCCGCCCCCCGCCGACCCCGTGCCGGAGGCCCCGCCGACCCCCGCTCAGCGCCCGAAGCGCCCCGCCCTGGCCACCACCCGCGCCAGCTCCGGACGGCAGACGTCGCTGTGTTCCGACACCACCTCGGCCGTGTCCACGCTCACGCACCCCGACGCCGGCAGCCCCTCCCGGAGCACCGCCCGGAGGTCCCGGACGGCGGTTCCGGGAACGGCCTGAATCCCGTCGTAGCCGACCGCCCACCACCGGCGGTCGTCCTGCCCGAGGATCGCGTCGTCGTCGCGCGACAGGCGGGACGCCAGCGGGTAGTAGACCCGCAGCGCCGTGTCGTGGCGGGAGTGGCAGGCCACCAGGGGGCCGTCGACGCGCCGCTGGAGGTCCGGCAGCGATCCGCCGCGGCCGGGGGCGTGGGGCAGCCGGGTGGCGAAGGCGTAGTGGGAGAAGGCACCCTGCAGGAGGGTCACCGACTTCACCGTGCGGGTGCCCTCGGGCAGCCCGAGCACCGCGTGGCAGACGAGCCGGGCGCCGAAGCTGTGACCGGCCAGGTGCACGCGCAGACCCGGCGCCGTCCTGGCGAGCTCCCCGAGCAGCGGGCCGAGGCCCCGGGCGCCGACCACACCCGCGCGGCGCTTCATCGTGTAGTACGTGGCCTGGCGCAGCGCCTCCCTGGCGCCCTTCCACAGCCGCTTCACCCGGTCGCCACCGAGAAGCCGCTCCTCGGCCGGCCGCCCCTCGCCGCGCTCCGCCGCGCCCTCGGCGCCGTCCGCGTCGGGGGCGCCCGCGCCGCCCGCTTCCCCAGTGGCCTCCGCAGTGGCCTCCGCGTCCCCCGCCGCCGCGAACCGCGCGCACATCGCGAGCGGCTCGGCGAGGAGGAAGTCCGGCACCTCCGGGTCGGCGCCGCGCAGCCCCTGACCGCCGGTGTCCGCGGTGTCCGCGGTGTCCGTCAGCTCCCGCAGCAGCGCCCCGAACTCGGCGAACGCCGCCTCGTCCGCCGGCTCCTCGCCCACCAGCTCCGCGAGCCGCGCCACCACCGCCGCTTTTCCGGGCACGGTGGCCGCGAGCGTGGCGAAGTCGGGGACCGGCTCGTCGGAGAACATCATCGAGGGCCAGACCACCCCCGCGTACCCGAGCCGCACGCCTTCCCCGGCGAGGCCGGGGAAGGGGGCGAAGAACGCCGAGTAGAAACGGGTCGCCACGGAGGGGGAGTTGTTCCAGCCGTGGGCGAAGACCACCAGGTCGGTGCACCCGCGGGCCGACCGGGCGAGCCGGTCCGCCTGGCCGGCGGGGCCGTCACCGTCCTTGTCGAAGACGATCTCGCGGTACGGCTCGACACTCATCTCCGTCATGGCCCCGTCCCTCCGCGTCGAGGTGTGCCGTCGGCACCGGCATTCTTCCCCCGCGGCGGGACGGGCAGTCGTCAACTCCGCAGCCTGGCAGCCGAGATGCGCGGGAAGTGCACGAGGGCGTCGTACGAGCGGTTGAGCCGCAGGTCCGCCACGTCACCGTCCCAGGGGTAGGCCGTGCCGATCGACCGCGTCGGCCGGGAGACCCCCAGCCAGGCCCGGGCGGCCGGGGTCGCGGTCCGCAGGTCGAGCAGGAAGGGGGCGGCCGCGACCCGGTCGAGGACGTGCTCGTTGCTGTCGGCGCCCAGCGGCCCGACGGTGAACACCCGGACCGGCTCACCCGGCAGCGTGACGTCGTGGGCGTTGAACGAGCCCCGCCCGAAGGTGGCGCCGATGCTCACGTAGTCCCGGCCGAGCGCGTCGCGCAGGAAGGCGCCCTGGAGCCGCGGGTACTGCTCGGGCCGCTGGGTCTCGTAGCCGATGTGCCCGTCGTGCGCGGACAGCACCATCCGGTCGCCGGTGCGGCGCTGCCACCAGACGGTGTTCTCGGCCATGATCCGGTCGCGGTAGAGCATCGCCTGGGCGGTCTCGTCCCTGCCCGACTGGCCGGTCAGGTCGTACGCGTACTCCGTGCCGACCTGGGCGATGGCCCGGGCGTGCTGCACGGCCCACGCGTGCGCCTCGCGGGCCGCGCGGTCCCGCCCCGACGGCCGCTGCCGCTCCAGGAGCGCGAGGGCGCGTGCGGTGTCGGCGGCCATGGCCCTGCGCTCGGCCAGCGGCCTGGTCAGATAGGCGTTCATCCACGCGTCCACGGTCCCGGTCGGCCGGGAGGCCCGGTAGAGCTCGCGGAATCGGGGGAGCAGCTCCGGCCGCGTCCGGGTCACATAGCCGGTGACCTCGTCGAAGAGGTTCGGGCCCGCGTAGCCCAGGTCGTTGCCCATGAAGCGCACCGGGTGCCCCGGATGGCGCTGGTTGTGCCGCCGCATCCAGGTGAACAGGTCCAGGTACTCCTCGGTGTTCCAGAAGCCGTACGCGTTCTGGAACTCCTCCCGCATGATCTTTTGGATGTCGCCCTTCCCGAAGCGCACGTAGTCGTCGACGAGCAGGCCGGTGCTCCAGTTGGCCTCCAGGGCGAAGGTGGTGAAACCCTGGCGCTCCACGAGCTGTTCGAAGATCCGGTGCTTGGCGCGGAAGAACTCGCCGGAACTGTGCGTGGCCTCGCCGATCCCGACCACCTTCGCCGCACCGACGATCCGCTCCAGGCTCGGGGTGTCGGTCAACGGCCGCGCCGTGAGGGCCAGTTCGCGTGCCGGGTCGGGGCCGGGCGCCTCGCGGGCGGTGGCCGTGGGGGCCAGGAGGCCGACGCACAGGGCGGCGGCGAGCAGGGCGGTCAGGGGACGTCGTCGTCGTGCGAGGGCGTTCATGGATCCAGCCTGTCCGGCGGATACGGAGGCGGACATCCCGCCCGCCTCCGTAACCGCCCGGGGGCCAGCCCCCTTGTCCCGCACCGTCAGCGGTAGATCAGGTACTCCTGCCGCAGCTTCCGGAACGCCGCCAGGTCCCTCTCCCAGGCCGCCACCACCTCGTCCGCCGTCGCGCCCGCGTCGATCAGGGTGCGGACCCGGCTCGACCCGGTCAGCTTGTCGATCCAGTTGTCCGCGCGCCACGCGAAGCCGCTCCAGCTCCGCCGCGCGGTGACGAGCAGCGCGATCCCGGTGCGCACGGGGTCGAAGGCCGCACGGTCGTGGACCATCAGCTGGAGGCCGCCCACCGTCTTGCCCTGGAACTTGGAGAAGGTCGGCGCGAAGTACGCCTCGCGGAAGCGCACCCCGGGCAGCTCCAGCGCGTTCGCCGCCTCCGCCCACCGTCCGTCGACGCCCTCCGCGCCGAGCAGCTCGAACGGGCGGGTGGTGCCGCGCCCCTCGGAGAGGTTGGTGCCCTCGAAGAGGCAGGTCCCGGAGTAGATGAGCGCGGTGTCGGGCGTGGGCATGTTGGGGCTCGGCGGCACCCACGGCAGGCCCGTGGCGTCGAAGAACTCCGCCCGCCGCCAGCCGGTGGCGGCGACCGTCTCCAGCTCCACCGGCCGAGCCAGGAACTCCCCGTTGAAGAGCCGGGCCAGCTCGGCCACCGTCATCCCGTGCGCCTGGGCGATCGGCTCGCGCCCGACGAAGGTCGCGTACGCCCGGTCGAGCACGGGACCGAGCGCGGCCCGTCCGGTCACCGGGTTCGGCCGGTCGAGCACCACGAAGCGCTTCCCGGCGAGCGCGGCCGCCGCCATGCAGTCGTAGAGCGTCCAGATGTACGTGTAGAAGCGGGCGCCCACGTCCTGGATGTCGAAGACCACCGTGTCGACGCCCGAGGCCGTGAACACGTCGGCGAGCGGCTGCCCGCTCTTCAGATACGTGTCGTAGACGGGCAGTCCGGTCGCCGGGTCGTCGTAGCGCCCCTCCGAGCCGCCGGCCTGGGCCGTGCCGCGGAAGCCGTGCTCGGGGCCGAAGACGGCGACGAGGTCGACGCGCTCGTCGGCGTGCATCACGTCCACGATGTGCCGGGCCTCGGCGGTGATGCCGGTCGGGTTGGTGACCACGCCGACCCGCTGACCGGCGAGGCGCGCGTAGCCGTCGGCGGCGAGCCGCTCGAAGCCGGTGAGGACCCGGCGGTCCCGGGCGCGCCCTCCGGCGGGGCCCTCCGCGCCGGCTCCCTCCGGGGCGGCGCCCCGCTCCGCGGCGCGGGCCGCCGCCGCTCCCGTGCCGGTCGCCGCCGCGGCGCCGAGCGCACCGCCCGCGGCCAGCAGGCCACGTCTGGACAGGCTCATTCGGATACCTCCTTGATCGCCTTCCCTGACATGGGCACGCACGCTAGCGCCCGACCGGCCCGCGCGGAACGAGGCGTACCGCCGGAGTCGTTCCGGGCTCTTCCCCGGCTCCATACCGACCGGTTAGTCTGCCCGCGTATCCGCAACGGAGAGGTGGGCCGCCGATGAGTACGGTGCAAGGACTTCAGGGCGCCGCAGTGGTCGTCACGGGAGCGGGCGGCGGCATCGGCGCCGCGCTCGCCCGCAGGTTCGCCGCCGAGGGGGCCCGGGTCGTCGTCAACGACCTCGACCCCGGCCGCACCAAGGCCGTCGCCGACGAGATCGGCGCCCTCGCCGTGCCCGGCGACGCCTCCGCCGTCGTCGAGGAGGCCCGCGCCGCACTCGGCGGCACCGTCGACGTGTGGTGCGCCAACGCCGGACTCGCCTCGCCCGGCGACGCCTTCGCCGACGAGGAGGTCTGGGCCGCCGCCTGGGACGTGAACGTCATGGCCCACGTCCGCGCGGCCCGCGCCCTGCTGCCCGACTGGCTGGAGCGCGGCAGGGGCCGCTTCGTCTCCACCGTCTCCGCCGCCGGACTGCTCACGATGATCGGCGCCGCCCCGTACAGCGTCTCCAAGCACGGCGCGTACGCCTTCGCCGAATGGCTCTCCCTCACCTACCGCCACCGCGGCCTCAAGGTCCACGCCATCTGCCCGCAGGGCGTGCGCACCGACATGCTCACCGCCTCCGGAACGGCCGGCGAACTCGTGCTCGCCCCCACCGCGATCGAGCCCGAGGACGTCGCCGACGCCCTCCTCGACGCCATCGCGAGCGACCGCTTCCTCGTCCTGCCCCACCCCGAGGTCGCCGACTACTACCGGACCCGGGCCACCGACCCCGAGCGGTGGCTGGGCACCATGAACCACATCCAGCAGAAGTGGGAAGGGGCGGGCGCATGAACCCGCAGCAGCGGACCGCCCCCGGCGGGACGGACTCGATCTACGCCGCCAGGCCCTGGCTCGGGCAGCTCAACGCGGCCCAGCGGGCCCCCATCGACCCGCCCCCCACCGTCCTGCACGCCTTCCGTGCCGCCGCCGCCCGCACCCCGGACCACCCGGCCCTCGTCTACTTCGACGGCCGGATCCCCTACCGGGAGGCCGACGAGCTCTCCGACTCCGTCGCCGGACACCTGGCCGCCCGGGGCGTCGGGCGCGGCGACCGGGTCGCCGTCATGCTCCAGAACAGCCCGCACTTCGTCCTCGCCCTGCTCGGCGCCTGGAAGGCGGGCGCCACCGTCGTCCCGCTCAACCCCATGTACAAGTCGGGCGAGGTCGGCCACGCCCTGCGCGACTCCGGCGCCACGGCCCTGATCTGCTCCGACCGCGCCTGGGACGGCTACCTCCGCGACACCGCCGCCGAGGCCGGCGTCCGGATCGCCCTCACCGCCTACGAGCGCGAGCTCCAGACCCGCGACGACCCGCGCGTGCTGAACTTCGAGCAGGTCCCCACCGACACGGACGACCTGCTGGCCGTCGCCCGAGCGGGGCACCCCGCCCCCGAGGGCCGCGAGCCCACGACCGACGACATCGCGCTGATCAGCTACACCTCCGGCACCAGCGGCACCCCCAAGGGCGCCCTCAACCTGCACCGGGGCGTCGTCCACAACGCCGAGCGGCAGCGCACCGGCCACCCCGTCCCCGAGGGCGCCGTCTACTTCGCGCTCGCCCCGCTCTTCCACATCACCGGACTCGTCTGCGAACTCGGCGCCTGCTTCGCCAACGGCGGCACCCTCGCCCTCGCCTACCGCTTCGACGCCGGCGTGGTCCTCGACGCCTTCCTGGAGCACCGGCCCGCCTACACCGTCGGCCCCTCCACCGCCTACATGGCGCTCGCCGCCCACCCGGCCGCCACCCCGGACCACTTCTCCTCCTTCCTCGTCATGTCCTCGGGCGGCGCGCCCGTGCCGCCCGCGCTGGTCGAGAAGTTCCGCGCCGGCTTCGGCCCGTACCTGCGCAACGGCTACGGCCTCACCGAGTGCACCGCCCCCTGCGCCTCCGTGCCCCCGCAGTCCGAGGCGCCCGTCGACCCGGCCTCCGGCACCCTGTCCGTCGGCGTCCCCGGCCCCGACACCGTCGTCCGCATCCTCGACGAGACCGGCGCCGAGGTCCCCTTCGGCGAGCAGGGCGAGATCGCCGTCCGCGGGCCCCAGGTCGTCCCCGGCTACTGGCGGCTGCCCGAGGCCACCGCCGCCACCTTCCCCGACGGCGAACTGCGCACCGGCGACATCGGCTTCATGGACGAGGACGGCTGGCTCTACGTCGTCGACCGCAAGAAGGACATGATCAACGCGTCCGGGTTCAAGGTCTGGCCGCGCGAGGTCGAGGACGTGCTCTACACGCACCCGGCCGTCCGCGAGGCCGCCGTCGTCGGCGTCCCCGACGCCTACCGCGGCGAGACGGTCAAGGCGTACGTGAGCCTGCGGCCGGGTGCCGATGCGGAGCCCGCCGAGCTGTCCGCCTACTGTGAGCAGCGGCTCGCCGCGTACAAGTACCCGCGCGAGGTCGAGATCCTGGAGGAGCTCCCCAAGACGACAAGTGGGAAGATCCTCAGGCGGGACCTGCGTTCCCGCTCCTGAGCACCGGCATGGACGAAAGAAACGAAAGAAGGCGGAGCATGGCCAGGACGACGGACGGCAACGGGGTCCCCGTACCCCAGAGGCTCCTCGCCGCCGCCACCCGGCTCTTCGCCGAGCAGGGGTACGACCGGACCTCCGTCCAGGAGATCGTGGAGGCGGCGGGCGTCACCAAGGGCGCCCTCTACCACTACTTCGGCTCCAAGGAGGACCTGCTCCAGGAGGTCTACTCCCGGGTGCTCCGCCTCCAGCAGGAGCGCCTCGACGCCTTCGCCGGCGCCGACGCCCCGGTGGAGCGGCGGCTGCGGGACGCCGCCGCCGACGTCGTCGTCACCACCATCGAGAACCTCGACGACGCCGCGATCTTCTTCCGCTCCATGCACCACCTCAGCCCGGAGAAGAACAAGCAGGTGCGGGGCGAGCGGCGCCGCTACCACGAGCGGTTCCGCGCCCTGATCGAGGAGGGCCAGCAGGCCGGGGTGTTCTCCTCGGCGACCCCCGCGGACCTGGTCGTCGACTACCACTTCGGCTCGGTCCACCACCTCTCCACCTGGTACCGCCCGGACGGCCCGCTCACCCCCCAGCAGGTCGCCGACCACCTCGCCGACCTCCTGCTGCGGGCCCTGCGCCCGTAGGACCCGCCCGTAGGACCCGCCCGTAGGACCCGCCCGTAGGACCCCGCCTCGCCCGTGCGGGGGAGGCCGGTCCCGCCTCGCGGAGGACGCCCCGGGGCGGGGGAGTCCGTGATGATCGACGTGTCGGTCACCACCCACTCCCTCGTCCCGATAGGAGCCCCGCCGTGCCGAAGAACGCCCTGCGTGCCGCCGCCGTCCTCGTCCTCGTCGCGGCGGTCGCCGCCCCGGTCGCCGTCGCGGCACCCGCGCCCGAGGCGCCGCCGGCCGCGCCGGAGGCCACCAGGACCGTCTCCCTCAAGGGCGCGGCGCGACTCGGCTACGAGGTCCGCACGGAGCAGGTCCGGGTCACCGTCGACGCGCACGCCACCTACGGGCCCGGCTCCCTCCCGACGGGCGCCGGCGGCACCTTCCGGCTCAGCCACGTCATCGACGGCAAGGACTACTGGGGCGACTTCGAGGTCGACTGCCTCACCACCGGCGGCCCCACCGCCACCGTCACCGGCCGCCTCGTCCGCACCAGCCCGGGCCACCCCTGGAACGAGGCCTTCGACCCGCACACCCGCATGGGCCTGAGCTTCTACGTGCCCGGGAACAGCGCGAACGGCAAGCCCCGGGTGGGGCTTGCCGCTCCGCCGCCCAAGGGGCAGCCGCTCCTGACGCCGTGCATGGCGCCCGCCGCCGACATGCCGGTCGTCGAAGGCGGCTACGCCCTGCGCTCCTAGGTCCCGGCCCTCACAGGTACCGCTTCAGCTCACGACGGGCCAGCGAGCGCTGGTGGACCTCGTCGGGCCCGTCGGCCAGCTTCAGCGTGCGCGCCGCGGCCCACAGTTCGGCCAGCGGGTAGTCCTGGGAGACACCGCCGGCGCCGTGCACCTGGACCGCCCTGTCGATGATGTCGACCACCGCGCGCGGGGTGGCGATCTTGATCGCCTGGATCTCGGTGTGGGCGCCCCGGTTGCCGACGGTGTCCATCAGCCAGGCCGTCTTCAGGACGAGCAGCCGCAGCTGTTCGACCGTCACCCGGGCGTCCGCGATCCAGTTCTGCACGACGCCCTGCTGGGCGAGGGCCTTGCCGAAGGCGGTACGGGAGACCGCGCGGCGGCACATCAGCTCGATGGCCCGCTCGGCCATGCCGATCAGCCGCATGCAGTGGTGGATGCGGCCGGGGCCGAGCCGGGCCTGGGCGATGGCGAAGCCGCCGCCCTCCTCGCCGATCAGGTTCGCGGCCGGCACCCGGGCGCCGTCGAAGACCACCTCGGCGTGGCCGCCGTGGGAGTGGTCCTCGTAGCCGTACACCTGCATCGCGCGGCGCACCTCGACGCCCGGGGTGTCGCGCGGCACCAGGATCATGGACTGCTGGCGCCGGATGTCGGCGCCGTCCGGGTCCGTCTTCCCCATCACGATGAAGATCCTGCAGTCGGGGTTCATCGCCCCGGAGATGTACCACTTGCGTCCGTCGACGACGTACGAGTCGCCGTCCCGCCGGATCCGGGTCTCGATGTTGGTCGCGTCGGAGGAGGCCACCTCGGGCTCGGTCATGGCGAAGGCCGAGCGGATCTCGCCCGCGAGCAGCGGTTCGAGCCACTGCTTGCGCTGCGCCTCGTCACCGAACTGCGCGAGCACCTCCATGTTCCCGGTGTCGGGGGCGGCGCAGTTGAGCGCGGTGGGGGCGAGGTGGGGGCTGCGGCCGGTGATCTCGGCGAGCGGTGCGTACTGGAGGTTGGTGAGCCCCGCCCCGTACTCCTCGTCCGGCAGGAACAGGTTCCACAGGCCCTGGCGCCTGGCCTCGGCCTTCAGCTCCTCGACGACGGCCGGGGTGTCCCAGGGGGAGGCGAGCCGGGACCGCTGCTCGTGGGCGACGGCCTCCGCCGGGTACACGTGCTCGTCCATGAAGGCGAGGAGCCGGGCCCGCAGTTCCTCGGTGCGGGCGTCGTACGCGAAGTCCATGACGGATCAGCCTTCCTGGAGGGTCGTGAGGCCGTGCTCGATGAAGACGGGGACGAGTTCGCCGATGCGGTCGAACCCGGCGCCGAGGGTCTGGCCGAGGGTGTAGCGGTAGTGGATGCCCTCCAGGATCACGGCGAGCTTGAACCAGGCGAAGGCCGTGTACCAGGAGACCGCGCCGGTGTCCCGGCCGGAGCGGGTGGCGTAGCGCTCGATCAGCTCGGCGGGGGTGGGGTGGCCGGCGGCCGACGCGGTGGTGGAGACCGGGGAGTCGGGCAGGTCCAGGGGCGCGCTGTACATGACGAGCAGCCCGAGGTCGGTGAGCGGGTCGCCGAGGGTGGACATCTCCCAGTCGAGGACGGCCTTGATGCGGTCGTCGTCGCCGATGAGGACGTTGTCGAGCCGGTAGTCGCCGTGGATCACGGTGGGGGCGGGGGAGGTGGGCAGGGCGCGGCCGAGGGCCGCGTGCAGCTCGTCGATGCCGGGGAGGTCGCGGCCGCGCGAGGCGGCGAGCTGCTTGCCCCAGCGGCGCAGCTGCCGGTCGAGGAAGCCCTCGGGGCGCCCGAAGTCCTCCAGACCGACGGCGGCGGGGTCGACGGCGTGCAGGTCCACGAGGGTGTCGACGAGGGCGAGCACGGCCTCCCGGGTGCGGGCCGGGCCGAGGGGGGCGAGCTGGGCCGCCGAGCGGTACGGGGTCCCCGGCACGAACTCCATGACGTAGAACGGCGCGCCGAGCACCGTCTCGTCCTCGCAGAGCACGACCGCCTCCGGCACGGGCACGGCCGTGCCGCGCAGGGCGCTGATGACCCGGTGCTCGCGCTTCATGTCGTGCGCGGTGGCGAGGACGTGCCCGAGCGGGGGCCGCCGCACGACCCACTGCCGGTCGCCGTCGCCCACGACGTACGTGAGGTTCGAGCGCCCGCCCTCGATCAGCCGGACGTCGAGCGGGCCGGCGACGAGGCCGGGGCGCTCGCGGTCGAGGAACCGGCGCAGGTGGTCGGGGTCGAGACCGGGGGGCGGGCTGGAACTCATGGGGCGTACCTCCGTGATCGGCGTCGCCGCCATGATGACCGACCAGTCGGTATGCCGTCCAGGCCCCACCCCACCCGGGCCGCCACCAGGGCCCCCACCCCGCACGGGCCGCCTCCGCGCGGGGAGCGCGCGCTCCCTCGCCCCCCCCGCGGGCCTCCGCCTCGCCCCCGCCCCCGCACGGGCCGCCTCCGCCCGGGAAGCGCGCGCTCCCTCGCCCCCCCCGCGGGCCTCCGCCTCGCCCCCGCCCCCGCACGGGCCGCCTCCGCCCGGGAAGCGCGCGCCCTCGCCCCCGTCGCGTGGGCCTCCGCCTCGCCCCCGCCCCGCGGAGTGTGGGCAATCGTCCCGCAGGGCGGGACGGGTGGGCACACGGGACGGCGCGCTTAGCGGCGCCTCCGCTCCTCGTGCCTGAGCCCCCGCCCCCACGGTGCCGCACCTGTGGTGCGGGTTCAGGCGCGGAAGCCTAGGCCCGGCAAGGGGCGCCGTCCGTTGTGCCCACCCGTTCCGCCCCAGCGGAACGAATGCCCACAACGGGGGGCGCGAGGCCCACAACGGCGTGCGGGCGCGACCTGGAGGGTGGGCACCGCCCCAGCGGAACGAATGCCCACAGGGGCGGGCCGCAGGCCGGGGAGCGGCGGGTGCGCCGCCCCGGCGGGGCGGTTGCCCGCGGTGCGCGGGCGCCCGCAACGGGGTCGGCCTCAGGGACGGGAGGGGGTGCCACCCGGCGGGACGGATCGCAACGGGCGGGGGCGCCGCCTCGGCGGAGTGGCGGTCCGTCGGTCGCGGGGGTTACGCGTGGCACGCCACCGGGACGCCACCGTTCATCGTCGCCATGTCCGTGAAGATCGTCAGCGGATCCAGCGGCGCCCCCTCCGCCGCCCCCTCCAGCTCCGCGTACGCCCGATGCACGTTCGCCACCAGCCGCTCGCTCTCCCGCCACCCCGCGAACTCCCCGAGCTCCGCCGACCGGGCCGTCTCCAGCGGGCTCGCCCCCTTCGCGTGGCCCTCGCGGGCCAGTTCCCGGACCCAGAGGAGGTAGCGCTCGGTCGCGTCGTACGCGGAGGGGTCGGTGACCTGCCCGTGCCCCGGCACCACCGTCGGCGCGTCGAGCGACCGCAGCAGTTCCAGCGCGCGCAGCGAACCGGCGAGGGAGCCCATCGGCAGGAAGGGCGTGCCGCCGTGGAAGACCAGGTCGCCGGTGAACACCACGCCCTGCTCCGGGAGGTGGACGATCGAGTCGCCGGTCGTGTGGGCCGGGCCCGGGTGGATCACCCGGACCTCGACCTCCCCGACGTACAGCGTCAACGAGTCCCGGTACGTGAGGTGCGGCGGCAGGATCTCGACACGCCCGAAGTCCGTCTGCGGCCACAGCAGATGGAGCTGGTGCCCCGCGGCGAGCTGCTCGGCCCGGCAGTTCTCGTGGCCGATGATCCGCGCCTCCGGCTGGAACACCCCGTTGCCGTACGTGTGGTCGCCGTGGTGGTGCGTCGAGACGATCGTGCGCGGCGCCGCGAGCCCCGCCTCGCGCACCGCGTCCCGCAGCAGCAGCGCGCGCCGCTCGGTCGCTGCGGTGTCGACGAGCAGCGTCTCCCCGCCGTCGCCGAGGAATCCGGCGTTGTTGAGGCACCAGCCCCCGTCGGGTTGGACGAAGGCGTGGACGTTCGGCGCGAGCGCGACCACGTACGGATCGGTGGCAGACAAAGGTGATCCCCCGGATGAGAGCCCAACTGGACAGGGGAAGAGTGCCAGTTGCGCCAGGTCCGGGGGAAGCCGGGGCCACCCGTCAGTGGTCGTCCCAGTGGTTGCCGTGCGCCGCGTGCCGGTGCCCGTCGTGGGCGTAGTCGACGTGGTCGCCGTGCGGCACCGCGGGGTGTCCGCAGTCGGGCCCGTGCGTGTGGTCGGGGTGGGTGTGCGCGACGTGCGAGGTGGACTCGCACTCGTCCCAGTGCCCGGCGTGCTCCCGGTGCAGATGCCCGTCGTGCGCGTAGTCGACGTGGTCCCGGTGGGTGACGGCGGTGTGCCCGCAGGTGGGGCCGTGCGTATGCGCGTGGGTGGGGTGCTCGTGGTGGAGAACGGTCATGACTCCGCCTCTGCGAGGGGACTGCTGACCACCTCAGGCTAGTCCGGAATGTCCGTTTCTTCAGGCCAGGTGGCGCACCCGGGGGCGCGACCGCCCGGCAGCGACCGGCGCGACCGCCCGGCAGCGACCGTCCCGGTCCGTTCGTCAGAGCGCGATCGCCACCGCGAACGCGGCGAACGCGACCGTGCACAGCGCCGCCAGCCACGCGCCCCGCGGCGACAGCGTCCGCGGGCGCGCCGCCCCGAGCGTCTGGATCCGGCGGTGCGCCACGGCCAGGAAGAAGATCCACACCAGCGCGGAGAGCCCCGCGGCGACCACCCCGGCGGGCGTCACGCCCTCCTGGATCGCCTGCTTTCCGGCGAGCACCGCCACCACCGTGCAGGACAGCGTGGTGCGCCGCCAGGCGAGACGGGTCCGTTCGGGCTGGAGCCCCGGGTCCCGGAGGTCCGGCCCGCCCCCGTCGCCCGCCCCGGTCACCGCCCGGCCCAGCCGAAGACGACGACCACCACCATCGCGACCGCGACCACCGCCACCGCCAGGCTCAGCACGGCCGGGAAGCGGGAGACCGGCAGGTCCTCGCCGCGCCGCATGGCCCGCTCGCAGCGGACCCAGTGGTTCACGGCGCGCAGCGCGCACAGCACACCGGCCGCGAGCAGCGTGAGCGCGAAGCCGACCCGGACGCCCCAGCGCAGGTCGGGCAGGAACTGGTCCACGGCGAATCCGCCGCCGACCAGGGCGAGCGAGGTCCGGATCCAGGCGAGGAAGGTCCGCTCGTTGGCCAGGGAGAAGCGGTAGTCGGGGGTCTCGCCCTCCTCCCGGAGGCGCTGCGGTGCGAACCACAACCGCAGGCTCTGTATGAAGTCGCTCACGCGGGAACCCTATCCGTCGGATGATCGCACCGCCCGACGGCCGGGCCCCGCCCCGATGCCCACGGCCCCGCACCGCCCGACGGCCCCACCTCGTCGCCCCGCTTTGTCTCACCGCCTCGCCTCACCGCCTCGCCGGGCCCCGCCCCGCCGCCGGCCTCACCGCCCCCGCAGCCGCTCGTACGCCGCGAGCCCGTCCGGCACCCACTGCCACTCGCCGAGCCGCGCCTGAAGCTCCTCCTCCGGCAGGAACGCGTGCCAGGCCACCTCCTCCGCCTGCGGCCGCACCGGCAGCTCGCAGCGGACCTCGTACACCGCCGACCACCACTTCCCGGCGACGCCCCCGGAGTCGTACAGGAAGCGGAACAGCGGCTCGGGCCGGGGCAGCCCGCGGACGCCCAGCTCCTCCTCGGCCTCCCGCAGGGCGGCGTCGTCGTAGGACTCGCCGGCGCCCACCACCCCGCCGACGAACATGTCGTACAGGGACGGGTACACCAGCTTCGTCGGGGTCCTGCGGTGCACGAAGATCCTGTCCTCCGCGTCCCGCACCCGGATGAAGGTGCAGCGATGGATCAGGCCCCGCGCGTACACCTCACCGCGCGGAGCCTGTCCGATGACCCGGTCGTCCTCGTCGACGACGTCGATCACTTCCTCAGCGGCGCTCATGCGCCCATGAAATCACCGCCGCCCGCGTCACTGCCCCATGACGTACTTCACCGTCGGACCGGTGGTCCAGCCGCCGTCCACCGCCAGCTCCGCCCCGGTGACGTACGAGGCGGCGTCCGAGAGCAGGAAGACGACCGCGCCCGCGATCTCGTCCGCCTCGCCGACCCGGCCCATCGGGGTGTTGGGGTACTTGCCCTCGCCCTTCTCGATGCCGACGGAGGCCGTCATCGGGGTGTACGTCATGCCCGGGTGGACCGAGTTGACGCGGATCCGCGCGGTGCCGAGCTCCACCGCGCCGATCTTCGTCAGCCCGCGCACGCCCCACTTGGAGGCGCCGTAGCCGGCGGTCAGCGCGAGGCCCATCAGGCCGGCGGCGGAGGAGATGTTGACGATCGAGCCGCCGCCCGCCGCCTTCATCGCGGGGATGGCGGCCTTCATGCCGATGAAGACACCGGTCAGGTTGATGTCGAGTACCTTGCGGAAGTGCTCGACCGACTCGCTCTCCAGGAAGGCGCCGGTCGAGATCCCCGCGTTGTTCACCAGACCGTGCAGCCCGCCGAACTCCTCGACGGCGTAGGCCACCGCCGCGGCCCACTCCTCCTCCGAGGTCACGTCGTGGTGGAGGAACCGGGCCCGCTCGCCGAGCTCGGCGGCGGTGGCCTTGCCCTCCTCGTCGAGGACGTCGGTGATGACCACCGAGGCCCCGGCGGCCACCGCCTGCCGGGCGGCCTCGGCGCCCAGGCCGCGGGCGCCGCCGGTGATGAGCACGGTCTTTCCGGTGAGGTCGTTCATGGGGGTCCCTTCGGGATCGTCTCTGCCGCCGGTCCGGTGCCGGGTCGGGTTGCCGGAGCGGTGTCAGATCGGGTGTCGGACGCTCCGGGGCTGTGCGGCCCGGAGCAGCGCGGTGGTGGTCTCGACGAGGTCGGCCAGGAAGAGCGGCTCGTCGGTCAGCGGTTCGGTGCCGTCCAGGTACTGCCGGGCCCGGTCCGCCATCGCCGCGCCCACGACGGTCAGCGCCAGGTCGAGCCGCTCGAGCCGGAGCGGCAGGGGCAGCCCGGCGGCGGCCAGGCAGGCCTCCAGGCGCTCGATCAGGCGCCAGTAACCGGTGCCCGCGAGCGTGGGGTGCGGGGTGCGGGTGCGCACTCCGCTCTCGTGGCTGAGCTGCGCGGAGATCCGCAGACAGCGCCGGCCCCGGTCGGTGCGCAGCTCGCTCGCCTCGGCCGTGACCAGTGCGGCGACCAGCGCGTGCGGCTCGTCGGCGGCGGCGTCGAGGAGCGGGGCGAGCACCTGCTCGGTGCGCAGCTGCCGGCCGGCCATGACCGCGTCGAGCAGTCCGGCGCGGGAGCCGAAGTGGTACTGCACGGCGGAGGGGTTGCCCTGCCCGGCGAGGCTCACGACGTCCCGGAGCTGGGCCCCGTCGACGCCCTTGTCCGCGAAGACCTGCTCGGCCGCGCGGATCAGCTTCTCCCGGGTCTCGGGCCCTGACGTCCTTGCCATACGACCATATTAATGCTCGACATTAGAAAACGGGAGGGGCGGCGGACCCGGGTTCGGATCTCCGGGAAATCGCCCGCAACCGTTGACTCGATACATCGATGTATCCAAGATGCGGTCCATGGCATCTCATGAGGCGTACGACGCCGACGTCATCGTCATCGGAGCCGGTCTCGCCGGTCTCGTCGCCACCGCCGAGCTGGTCGACGCGGGCCGGTCCGTCATCCTGCTCGACCAGGAACCCGAGCAGTCGATCGGCGGCCAGGCCCACTGGTCCTTCGGCGGCCTCTTCCTCGTCGACTCGCCCGAGCAGCGCCGGCTGAGGATCCGCGACAGCCACGACCTCGCCCTCCAGGACTGGCTCGGCACCGCCGGCTTCGACCGCCCCGAGGACCACTGGCCGCGCCGCTGGGCCGAGGCGTACGTCGACTTCGCCTCCGGCGAGAAGCGCGCCTGGCTGCACGGCCTCGGCGTGCGCTTCTTCCCGGTCGTCGGCTGGGCCGAGCGCGGCGGCTACGACGCCACCGGCCACGGCAACTCCGTACCCCGCTTCCACATCACCTGGGGGACCGGGCCCGGTCTCGTCGCCCCCTTCGAGGCCCGGGTCCGCGAGGGCGTCGCCCGGGGCCTGGTCCGCTTCCGCTTCCGCCACCGGGTGACCGGCCTCGCCCGCACCGGGGGCACGGTCGACACCGTCACCGGCGAGGTCCTGGCCCCCTCCGCCGCCCCGCGCGGCACCGCCAGCAGCCGCGAGACCACCGGCGAGTTCAGCCTGCGCGCCCAGGCGGTGATCGTCACCTCCGGCGGCATCGGCGGCAACCACGACCTGGTGCGCGCCCAGTGGCCCGAGCGGCTCGGCACCCCGCCCGCCAGGCTGCTCTCCGGCGTCCCCGCCCATGTCGACGGACTGATGCTCGGTGTCGCCGAGGAGGCCGGCGCCCACCACGTCAACCGCGACCGGATGTGGCACTACACCGAGGGCATCGAGAACTGGAACCCGATCTGGGCCCGGCACGGCATCCGCATCCTGCCCGGCCCGTCCTCCCTCTGGCTCGACGCGACCGGCAAGCGGCTGCCCGTGCCGCTCTTCCCCGGCTTCGACACCCTCGGCACCCTCGAACACATCATGCGGACCGGCCACGACCACACCTGGTTCGTGCTCGACCAGAAGATCATCGGCAAGGAGTTCGCCCTCTCCGGCTCCGAACAGAACCCCGACCTCACCGGCAGGTCGGTCCGCGACGTCATCGGCCGCGCCCGCACCGACGTCCCGGGACCCGTGAAGGCCTTCATGGACAGAGGCGCCGACTTCGTCGTCGAGCGGGACCTGGCCGCCCTGGTCCGCGGCATGAACCGGATCACCGGCAAGGACCTGATCGACGAGGCGGAGCTGCGCCGCGAGATCACCGCCCGCGACCGCGAGATCGCCAACCCCTTCACCAAGGACCTCCAGGTCACGGCCATCCGGGGCGCCCGCCGGTACCTGGGCGACCGCCTGATCCGTACGGCCGCCCCGCACCGCATCCTCGACCCGAAGGCCGGCCCGCTGATCGCCGTGCGCCTGAACATCCTCACCCGCAAGTCCCTCGGCGGCCTGCAGACCGACCTCTCCTCCCGGGTCCTCACCGAGACCGGCGAACCGCTGCCCGGTGTCTACGCGGCGGGCGAGGCGGCCGGCTTCGGCGGCGGAGGGGTCCACGGCTACCGCTCCCTCGAAGGCACCTTCCTCGGCGGCTGCCTCTTCTCCGGGCGCGCGGCCGGCCGCGCGGCGGCCCGGGCGGTGGGCTGACCCGGCGGCCGGCACGAAGACGCGGGCCGGTCGTCGGAGGGGACGACCGGCCCGCGGGCCCAGCGGCTGCGCCGCGCTACAGCACCAGCGACAGCAGCAGCACGAACACGATGCCGACCACCGAGATGATGGTCTCCATCACCGACCAGGTCTTGATCGTCTGGCCGACGTTCATCCCGAAGTACTCCTTCACCAGCCAGAATCCCGCGTCGTTGACATGGCTGAAGAAGAGCGAACCCGCGCCGATCGCGAGGACGAGCAGCGAGACCTCACCCGTCGACATGCCCGCGGCCAGCGGGGCCACCAGGCCGGCCGCCGAGATCGTCGCCACCGTGGCCGAGCCGGTCGCGAGCCGGATCGCGACGGCGATCAGCCAGGCGAGCAGCAGGGCCGGGATCGACCAGTTCTCGGAGAAGTCGAGGATCATCTGCCCGACGCCGATGTCGATCAGGGTCTGCTTGAAGCCGCCGCCCGCGCCGACGATGAGCAGGATGCCCGCGATCGGGGCGAGCGACTTCTCGACGGTGGAGGACAGCCGCTCCTTGGAGAACCCGGCCGCGCGGCCCAGGGTGAACATGCCGACTATGACGGCGGCGAGCAGCGCGATCAGCGGGGAGCCGATGACGTCGGTGACCTTCTGCACGCCGTTCTCGGGGTCGTCGACCACGATGTCGACGAGCGCCTTCACCAGCATCAGGACGACCGGCAGCAGCACGGTGGCGACGGTGGCCCCGAAGCCGGGGCGCTTCTCCAGGTCCTCCGAGGGGCGGGTGGCCCCGTCAAAGGAACTCAGCATCCTCTCGGGGGCCGGGATGTCCACCCAGCGGGCCGCGTACCGGGAGAAGACCGGACCGGCGATGATCACGGTCGGGATCGCGACGACCAGGCCCAGGGCGAGCGTGACGCCCAGATTGGCACCGACCGCGTCGATCGCGACGAGCGGGCCGGGGTGCGGCGGGATGAGCCCGTGCATGACGGACAGACCGGCGAGGGCCGGGATGCCGATCCGCATCAGCGAGTAGTTGCCGCGCTTGGCGACCAGCAGCACCACCGGGATCAGCAGCACGATGCCGACCTCGAAGAAGAGCGGCAGACCGATCACCGAAGCGATCAGGACCATCGCCCACGGCATGGAACGCCGGCCGGCCTTCGCCAGGATCGTGTCGACGATCTGGTCCGCGCCGCCCGAGTCGGCGAGCAGCTTGCCCAGGATCGCGCCGAGCGCGATGAGCACGCCCACACCGGCGACGGTGGCGCCGAGGCCGGTGGTGAAGGACTTGATGGTGGCCGCGAGCGGGGCACCCGCGAACGCGCCGAGCGCCAGCGACCCGATGGTCAGCGCCAGGAACGCGTGCAGCTTGAACTTGGTGATGAGCAGGACGATGACGGCGATGCCGGCGAGGACGGCGATGCCGAGCTGGGCGTTGCCGGCCGAGGTGATCGGTTCGGCGGCGTCCGCTGCCAGGATCTCGACGCTGAGACTGGTCACGGTGGGTCCCTCGGGGGTCAGGGGATGGGGGCAGGGGGTCAGACGGAGAGCCGGCGCAGTGCCGCGACGGCCCGAGCGGTGATCTCTTCGGGGGTGCCGGAGACGTCGACGGCGACGCCGGCCTCGTCCTCCTGCAGCGGCTGCAGGGTGGCGAACTGGGAGTCGAGGAGCGCGGTCGGCATGAAATGGCCCTTGCGGGCCGTCATGCGCCGCTCGATGAGCTCCCGGTCGCCGGTCAGATGGAGGAAGACCACACCGGGGGCGGCGGCCCGCAGCCGGTCCCGGTAGCCGCGCTTCAGCGCGGAGCTGCTCACCACGCCGCCGAGCCCCGCCCGGCCGTGCGCCCACCGCCCGATGGCGTCGAGCCAGGGCTCCCGGTCCGTGTCGTCCAGCGGGGTGCCGGCCGACATCTTGGCCACGTTGGCCGCCGGGTGGAAGTCGTCGCCCTCCGCGTACGGGACGCCGAGCGCCTCGGCCACCAGGGGGCCGATCGTGGTCTTGCCGGTGCCGGCGACGCCCATCACGACGACGACGTGCGGGGTGGTGCTCATGGGTGGTGCCTCGCTGTCTTCTTCGACATCGATCCGTCGCGCTCATGAAACCTGTTGGGTACGACGTATTCAAGAGCTTGAGACAAATAAGTCGTACTTAATCTTCCCGGCGTGATCATGTGTGTGATCACGCATAGGCTGGCCACCATGACGACACCGGCCCAGGGGCTCCATCCGCACGTCCTGACCACCCTGGGTCTCGCGATCACCGCCGGGGAGTACCCGCCCGGCAGCGTGCTGCGCACCGACGAGCTCGCCGAGCGCTTCGAGGTCTCCCGGACCGTGGTGCGCGAGGTCGTGCGCGTCCTGGAGTCCATGCACCTCGTCGAGTCCCGGCGCCGGGTCGGCGTCATCGTGCTGCCGGCCGAGCGCTGGAACGTGTACGACCCCCAGGTCATCCGCTGGCGGCTGGCCGGCGCCGACCGCCCCCGCCAGCTCCGCTCGCTCACCGTGCTGCGCTCCGCGATCGAGCCCGTCGCCGCCGGACTCGCCGCCGTGCACGCCACCCCCGAGCAGTGCCGCGAGCTCACCGAGCAGGCCCTCGGCATGGTCGCCACCTCGCGGGGCCGCCGCCTGGAGGAGTACCTGGTGCACGACATCGCCTTCCACCGGGTCGTCCTCAACGCCTCCGGCAACGAGATGTTCGCCCGCCTCGGGGACGTGGTGGCCGAGGTCCTCAGCGGCCGCACCCGCCACCAGGTGATGTTCGAGGACCCCGACCCGGCCGCCGTCACCCTGCACGTCCAGGTCGCCGAGGCGGTACGGGAGAGGGACGCGGCCCGCGCCGAGGCGCTCACCCGGGAGATCGCGGTCGGCGCTCTCAAGGAACTGGACGTTCTCGCTCCGTAACACGTAGTTAACGCGCGCGTAACCTCTGAACTAGCTCAAATCCGGGCTTTCGGTGACATCGGTCACAGTCAGCGAGCGGGTGCAACCGTGAGGATGTGCGCTGGCCCTGCCCGGGAGACCCCCGAGGGCACGGCCGGGTCCCGCACAACCCGCCCCCTCACGAAGGCGATCAACTCCATGAGTGACCGCGCCACCGCGGCCGAGCCGCAGTCCGCCGCACAGGCGGCCGCCGGCTCCACGTCGTCCCCCCACATCGACGCCGGCGACGCCGGATACCGCAAGGACCTCAAGTCCCGGCACATCAACATGATCGCCATCGGCGGGGCCATCGGAACGGGCCTCTTCCTCGGCGCCGGCGGCCGCATGGCCAACGCCGGACCCTCGCTGTTCATCGCGTACGCGGTCTGCGGCGTCTTCGCCTTCTTCGTCGTCCGCGCCCTCGGCGAGCTCGTGCTCTACCGCCCGTCCTCCGGCGCGTTCGTCTCCTACGCGCGCGAGTTCATGGGGGAGAAGGGCGCCTACACGGCCGGCTGGCTCTACTTCCTCAACTGGTCGACGACCGCCGTCGCCGACATCACCGCCGCGGCCACCTACGCCCACTTCTGGTCGATGTTCAGCGACGTCCCCCAGTGGGTCCTCGCCCTGATCGCCCTCGCGGTCGTCCTCACCGCCAACCTCATCTCGGTGAAGTACTTCGGCGAGATGGAGTTCTGGTTCGCGATCATCAAGGTCGCCGCTCTGGTCGCCTTCATGCTGGTGGGCATCTTCCTCGTCGTGACCTCGCACGACGTCGGCGGCCACACCCCGGGACTCGCCAACATCACCGAGAACGGCGGCATCTTCCCCAACGGCATGATGCCGATGCTCCTGCTCATCCAGGGCGTCGTCTTCGCCTACGCCTCCGTCGAGCTGTGCGGCGTCGCCGCCGGCGAGACCGAGAACCCCGAGAAGATCATGCCCAAGGCGATCAACTCGATCATGTGGCGCGTGGGCCTCTTCTACGTCGGCTCCGTCGTCCTGCTCGCGCTGATCCTCCCGTACACCGCCTACTCCGGCGACCAGAGCCCCTTCGTCACCGTCTTCGACAAGCTGGGCATCCCCGGCGCCGCCGGCGTGATGAACCTGGTCGTCCTCACCGCCGCCCTCTCCAGCCTCAACTCGGGCCTCTACTCCACCGGCCGCATCCTGCGCTCCATGTCGCTGGCCGGCTCCGCGCCCAAGTTCACCGGCGTCATGAACAAGGGCGGCGTGCCCTACGGCGGCATCCTGCTCACCGCGGGCTTCGGCGTCCTCGGCGTCGTGCTCAACGCCAGGATGCCCGACGACGCCTTCGAGCTGGTGCTGAACTTCGCCTCCATCGGCATCATCGGCACCTGGGCCATGATCATGGTCTGCTCGCTGCTCTTCGTCCGCCGGGCCAAGCAGGGCAAGCTGACCCGCCCCTCGTACCGGCTGCCCTGGGCCCCCTACACCCAGATCGTGACGCTCGGCTTCCTCGCCGCCGTCCTGGTCCTGATGTGGATGGACGGCGGAGTGAGCCGCACCACCGTCAACGGCCTGCCGCTGGTCGCCGCGGCCCTGGTCGGCGGCTGGTTCCTGGTCCGCCGCCGGGTGCGCGCCACCGAAGGCCGCGACCAGGACTGACCCCTCCGACAGCAGGAGGCCCCCGCGAGCACGCCGCTCGCGGGGGCCTCGCGCGTGTGCGCCCGCCGGACGGCTAGTGGCCGCCGTGCCCGCCGCCGTGCCCGTGCCCGTTACCGTGCCCCGCGCCGTGGTCGAAGGGCAGCACCTCGGGCGGCACCACCACGAACGGCCGCATCATCCCCATGTCCTCGTGCTCCAGCAGATGGCAGTGGTACATGAACCGGCCGTACGCCCCGTCGAAGCGGCCCAGCACCCGCACCAGCTCGCCGCCCGGCACCCGGAACACGTCCTTCCAGCCGCGCTCGTTCGCCGGCACCTCCACCGGCCGTCCCCCGTCGAACCGCACCGGCGAGCGCGAGCCGCCCAGCGCCGCGTCGAACCCGTCCGTCGCGTACGCCTCCCGTCCCATCACCTGGAAGTCCGCCAGGTGGATGTGCATCGGGTGCATCAGCGGCCCCGGCGCCAGGTTCAGGAACGACCACTGCTCGTAGGAGCCCTCGCCGATGGTGAAGCCGAGCCCGTCGTTGAACGTCCGGGCCGTCCGCCGGTACGTGCGCACCTTGCCGTCCGCCGACTGGAGCTGGATCACCCCGTTCGCCGGCAGCCGCAGCCGGGCCTGCTCGTGTTCCGGGACCTCCTCCATCTCCCAGATCTCCGTGTGCCCGCCGCCCCCGACCGTCCCCGGCGGCGTGATCACCACGAGCCGGTGCCCGTGCTCGACGTGGGCGTGGTCGTAGCGCCGGAAGGAGCCCGAGAGGACCTGCGGCAGCTCGAAGGCGTCCGCCTCCGCCCCCTCGCCCACCCGGAACTCCATCACCTGCGGATACGGCACGTTCAGCGCCGCGTCCGGCACCCCGGGCTCCCGCCCGGCGGCCTTGTTCACCAGCCGTACGGACCGCCCCGCGAGCCCCCGGAAGTCGATCAGCAGGTCGAAGCGCTCGGCCGGGGCGATCGTCAGCGGCGCCACGGTCTCGGCGCCCCCGTCGCCCTCCTCGAAGTCGAAGGCCACCGGGCGCGGCAGCAGACCCCCGTCACTGCCGATCTGGTGCACCGCCCCGGCCACCGGCCGGTCGTCCTCGTCGACGAGCACCAGGTCGTAGGTCCGCGCGTTGGACGCGTTCACCAGCCGGAAGCGGTACCAGCCGTCCACCACCTCCAGATACGGCCAGATCGTGCCGTTGACCGTCGTGTACGGGCCGAGGAACGGCAGGCCGACCGGCTTGCCCGTCTCCGGGTGGCTGGCCACCAGACGCGTCGTCTTGTGCAGCAGCCGCCCGTTGAGCTCCCCGTCCTCGTCCGTGTCCAGGTTCCGGTCCGCCAGGACCAGCGGCAGCTCCCGCTCCCCGGACGGCAGACCGAGGGCGTCCTCCTCCTCGTCCCGCACCAGATAGGTGCCGGCCAGACCCGCGTACACGTTCCAGCGCGTGATGTTCATGGCGTGGTCGTGGTACCACCAGTGCACCGCCTGGTGCTCGTTCGGGTACTCCGACAGCTGCGCGCCGCCGAAGCCCACCGCGTTGTCCGTCCAGCCGTCGTTCCCGCCGCCGGTCTGCGCCCCGTGCAGGTGCGTCACCGTCCAGGCGGGCAGCGCCGCCGCCTCCCTGACCGGCTCCACGCCCTCCCGGCCCGGCCGGTTGTGCGGATCGGGCCGCCCCTCGGTCCGCGGCACCTCGACCACGGTCACCGGGAACTCGCTGCCCTTCGGGATCCGGTTGGTCCACGCGATCCGCAGCGGCTGCCCCTTGCGCACCTCGATGGTCGGACCCGGCACGCTCCCCTCGTACCCCCACATCAGCGTCGGCGGCAGCTGACGGTGCATCCGCACCCACGTCGGGCGCAGCGCGATCTCGATCTCGGCCGTGTCGTCGCCCGGCTCCGGCCGGAGCACCGGCGGGACGGTCAACGGGTCGGCATACGGTTCGAGTTCACTGGTCATCGATTCCCCCTGAGGCTGTGTCATGCCTGCGGAGACAAGAGACAGCGGGCGACGGGGCGAAGGTTGCGGGCTCCGCGTAACCTGGCCGATATCGTCACATCCGTAACGCGGGTCACCGTTTCGGTGGAAGGGAAGTCCACGATGGCGCAGCAGGTCCAGGGGGTCATCGCCCCCGGCAGGAACGAGCCGGTCCGGGTCGAGACGATCGTGATCCCGGACCCCGGACCCGGTGAGGCCGTCGTGAAGATCCAGGCCTGCGGCGTCTGTCACACGGACCTGCACTACAAACAGGGCGGAATCAACGACGAGTTCCCCTTCCTGCTCGGCCACGAGGCGGCGGGCGTCGTGGAGTCGGTCGGCGAGGGCGTCACCGACGTCGCCCCCGGCGACTTCGTGATCCTCAACTGGCGAGCGGTGTGCGGCCAGTGCCGGGCCTGTCTGCGCGGCCGCCCCTGGTACTGCTTCGACACCCACAACGCCCGGCAGCGGATGACCCTCCTCGACGGCACCGAGCTCTCCCCGGCGCTCGGCATCGGCGCCTTCGCCGAGAAGACCCTGGTCGCCGCCGGCCAGTGCACCAAGGTCGACCCGGCCGTCGCCCCCGAGGTCGCCGGACTCCTCGGCTGCGGGGTGATGGCCGGCATCGGCGCCGCGATCAACACCGGCAACGTCGGCCGCGGCGACACCGTCGCCGTCATCGGCTGCGGCGGCGTCGGCGACGCGGCCGTCGTCGGCTCCCGGCTCGCCGGTGCGGCGAAGATCATCGCCGTCGACATCGACGACCGCAAGCTCGACAAGGCACGCGCCATGGGCGCCACCCACACCGTGAACTCCCGCACCGCCGACCCCGTCGAGGCGATCCGGGAGCTCACCGGCGGCTTCGGCGCCGACGTCGTCATCGAGGCGGTCGGCCGCCCCGAGACCTACCGCCAGGCCTTCTACGCCCGCGACCTCGCCGGCACCGTCGTCCTCGTCGGCGTCCCCACCCCCGAGATGCAGCTCGAACTCCCGCTCCTCGACGTCTTCGGCCGCGGCGGCGCCCTGAAGTCCTCCTGGTACGGGGACTGCCTGCCCTCCCGGGACTTCCCGATGCTGATCGACCTGCACCAGCAGGGCCGCATCGACCTCGGCGCCTTCGTCACCGAGACCATCGGACTCGGCGACGTCGAGAAGGCCTTCGCCCGCATGCACGAGGGCGACGTGCTGCGCTCGGTGGTGGTCCTCTGATGGGCACCCGCATCGACCACCTCGTCACCTCCGGCACCTTCAGCCTCGACGGCGGCACCTGGGAGGTGGACAACAACGTCTGGATCGTCGGCGACGACACCGAGGCCGTCGTCATCGACGCCGCCCACGACGCCGAGGCGATCCTCGCCGCCCTCGACGGGCGCGCCCTGCGCGCCATCGTCTGCACCCACGCCCACGACGACCACATCGACGCGGCCCCGGCCCTCGCCGCCGCCACCGGCGCCCGGATCCTGCTCCACCCCGCCGACCAGCCGCTGTGGAAGCTGACCCACCCCGACCACACGCCCGACGGCGACCTCGCCGACGGCCAGGTCCTCACCATCGCCGGCACGGACCTGCACGTCCTGCACACCCCGGGCCACGCCCCCGGCGCCGTCTGCCTCCACGCCCCCGACCTGGGCACCGTCTTCACCGGCGACACCCTGTTCCAGGGCGGCCCCGGCGCGACCGGCAGGTCCTACTCGGACTTCCCCACCATCGTCGACTCGATCCGGGAGAAGCTCCTCACCCTCCCGCCCGAGACGGTGGTCCGCACCGGCCACGGCGACAGCACCACCATCGGCGCCGAGGCCCCGCACCTGGAGGAATGGATCAAGCGGGGGCACTGAGCCGCAGCCGGCTCTCGAAACGCAGCCCCTCGCCCGTGACCGGGTCGGTGAACTCCAGCGTCCGCGCCAGCAGTTGCAGCGGCCGCCCGTAGTCCTCCGGCCCGTCCGCGCGGACCACCGGATAGACCGGGTCGTGCAGGATCGGCAGACCCAGCGCGTTCATGTGCACCCGCAGCTGATGGGTCCGCCCGGTCACCGGCAGCAGCCGGTACCGGGCCAGACCCCCCGCACGGGCGAGGAGCTCGATCCGGCTCTCGGCGTTCGGCTCGCCCGGCACCTCCCGGGCGGCCATCACGCCGCGCTCCTTCTCGATCCGGCTCCGCACGGTCACCGGCAGCTCCACCGCCGGATCGTACGGCGCCACAGCCTCGTACCCCTTGGACACCAGGCGGTCCCGGAACAGCGTCTGGTACGCCCCCCGGTCCTCCGGCCGTACCACGAAGAGCACGAGCCCCGCCGTCAGCCGGTCGAGCCGGTGCGCGGGCTGGAGCGCCGGAAGGCCGAGCTCCCGCCGCAGCCGTGCCAGCGCCGTCTCGGTGACGTGGCGGCCCCGGGGCATCGTCGCCAGGAAGTGCGGCTTGTCCGCCACCACGATCCGCTCGTCCCGGTACACCACCCCGACCTCGAACGGCACCCGCCGCTCGGCCGGGAAGTCCCGGTGGAACCAGAGGTAGCGGCCCGCCGCGTACGCCTCGTCCCCGGCGACCGGAAGCCCGTCGGCCCCGACGAAGCGGCCCCCGCGCAGCATCTCCTCGATCCGCTCCGCGCCGACGGCCCCGGCGTACCGGTCGAGCAGGAACTCCCGCACACTCGCCCAGGCCCGCTCCGGATCCTCCGGCAGCCGCAGCCGCACGGGATCGATCCCGTCCCGCTGGGGAAGGGGCGAGGAGGGGGCCTTGGTTCTGCGTCGCACCGGTCTACCGCGTTCCTGCCGCCTAACAAGAAGGACCCCACAAGATGTGGGGTCCTTCGCTGGTGTCCGAGGGGGGACTTGAACCCCCACGCCCGATAAAGGGCACTAGCACCTCAAGCTAGCGCGTCTGCCATTCCGCCACCCGGACAGGTGATCTTGTCTTCCCGGCCGCTCGGCCGTTCCGACGAGGAAAACCATAGCAAACATCTGAGGTGGCCGATCACCACCCCTTCTCGCACCCCTTCTCCCGCCCCGTCTCACCACCCCTTCCCCCACCTCTTCTCCCATTCCGTCTCACCACTCCGCCCCACCACCCCTTCACCACCCGCACGGGTCTCCGTGTGACGGGCTCATGTCGGCCGACGGCCGCCCTTGCGGCCTTGAGGGGGACACGCGGGAGGATGGGGAGATCAAACAGCCAGCATGTGGGGCACGTAGTGGGAGGAAGCAGCGTGAGCGAGTCGAACACCGGCCGGACCGTCACGGGCGAGGACGAGGTCGTCGACCTCTGTCGCGACCTCATCCGCATCGACACCAGCAATTACGGCGACCACTCCGGCCCGGGCGAGCGGGCGGCGGCGGAGTACGTCGCGGAGAAGCTCGCCGAGGTCGGACTCGAGCCGAAGATCATCGAGTCGCACAAGGGCCGGGCCTCCACGGTCGCCCGGATCGAGGGCGAGGACCCGTCGCGGCCCGCCCTGCTCATCCACGGCCACACCGACGTCGTCCCGGCCAACGCCGAGGACTGGACGCACCACCCCTTCTCCGGCGAGGTCGCCGACGGCTGCGTCTGGGGCCGCGGCGCCGTCGACATGAAGGACATGGACGCGATGACCCTCGCGGTCGTCCGCGACCGCATGCGCAGCGGGCGCAAGCCCCCGCGCGACATCGTCCTCGCCTTCCTCGCCGACGAGGAGGCCGGCGGCACGTACGGCGCCCGCCACCTGGTCGACAAGCACCGGGACCTCTTCGACGGGGTGACCGAGGCGATCGGCGAGGTCGGCGGCTTCTCGTTCACCGTCAACGAGAACCTGCGGCTCTACCTGGTGGAGACCGCCCAGAAGGGCATGCACTGGATGCGGCTGACCGTCGACGGCACGGCCGGCCACGGCTCCATGACCAACAACGACAACGCGATCACGGAGCTGTGCGAGGCCGTGGGCCGGCTCGGCCGCCACCAGTGGCCGGTACGCGTCACCAAGACCGTGCGGTCCTTCCTGGACGAGCTCTCGGACGCGCTCGGCACCCCCCTCGACCCCGAGGACATGGACGCCACGCTCGCCAAGCTCGGCGGCATCGCCAAGATGATCGGCGCCACCCTGCGCAACTCCGCCGCCCCGACCATGCTGGGCGCCGGCTACAAGGTCAACGTCATCCCCGGCCAGGCCACCGCCCATGTGGACGGGCGCTTCCTGCCCGGCTACGAGGAGGAGTTCCTGGCCGACCTCGACCGGATCCTGGGCCCGCGGGTCAAGCGCGAGGACGTGCACGGCGACAAGGCCCTGGAGACCAGCTTCGACGGCTCCCTGGTCGACGCCATGCAGCTGGCCCTGCGCGCCGAGGACCCGATCGCGCGCGCGGTGCCCTACATGCTCTCCGGCGGCACCGACGCCAAGTCCTTCGACGACCTGGGCATCCGCTGCTTCGGCTTCGCGCCGCTCCAGCTGCCGCCGGAGCTCGACTTCGCCGGGATGTTCCACGGCGTCGACGAGCGGGTGCCGGTGGACGGCCTGAAGTTCGGCGTCCGGGTCCTGGACCGCTTCATCGACGCCTCCTGAAATCGACCGTGCGTGCGCGCGTTACCGGAAAGAGTGAATGCCCCCAGGGGCTCGTAGCCCCCCTGGTTCCCCCTCGTTACAGGTGGTGCGGTCCGCGGCTGGGACCGCATTGCCAACAAGGAGGAATAATGATCAAGAAGGTCGTCGCTGCTGCGGCTGCCACCGGCGGTCTCGTTCTCGCGGGTGCGGGCATGGCCGTTGCCGACGCGGGCGCTCAGGGTGCCGCCATCGGTTCCCCCGGCGTGCTCTCGGGCAACGTCGTCCAGGTGCCGATCCACATCCCCGTGAACGTGTGCGGCAACACGGTCTCCGTGATCGGTCTGCTGAACCCCGCCTTCGGCAACACCTGCGTCAACGCCTGACGTTGAGCATCACCCCCTGAGGGTTTGAGCCAAGGCCGGCCCCGGAGTGCGCGCCATGCACTCCGGGGCCGGTGGGCATTTCTCACGCGCCGAGCAGCAGGGAAGCAGGAACAGCAATGCGACAGGTCACACGCATCACCCGGAAGAGCCTCGTCACCGTCGCCGCGGCGGGCGGCATGATCGCCCTCGGTGGCGGTTACGCCCACGCCGACGCGAACGCGAGCGGCACGGCCTCCCACTCGCCGGGCGTCGCGTCCGGCAACACCGTCCAGGCCCCGGTCCACGCCCCGGTCAACGTCTGCGGCAACACGGTCAACGTCGTCGGGCTCATGAACCCGGCCTCGGGCAACAAGTGCGCCAACGCCGGCAGCCCGGGCGGCTACGGCGACGAGGGCGGCTCCAGCGGCTCCTCGGCCGACGGCAGCGCCTCGCACTCGCCGGGCGTCGGCTCCGGCAACGTCATCCAGGTGCCGGTGGACGCGCCGATCAACGTGTGCGGCAACAGCGTCACGGGCGTCGGCGGAGGCAACGCGGCCACGGGCAACGGCTGCGGCAACGGCATCGAGCCGACGACGCCGGGGACCCCCGGGACCCCGGGGACCCCGGGGACTCCGGGGACGCCCGGCACCCCTGGTACGCCGGGGACTCCTGGGACCCCCGGGACCCCGGGCACTCCGGGGACGCCCGGCACCCCTGGTACGCCGGGCACGCCCGGAACCCCCGGCAACGAGGGCGGTGAGCACCCCGGCACCCCGGGTACGCCCGGAACCCCGGGCACTCCCGGAACCCCGGGCACTCCCGGAACCCCGGGCACTCCCGGAACCCCCGGGTCCCCGCTGGGGCCGAACACCCCCGGTACGCACACGGGCACCGAGGCCCCGCCCACCGAGGAGCTGGCGCACACCGGTGCCGGTGCCCTCGGCATGGCCGTCCCTGCCGGTGCGGCCCTGCTGCTCGCCGGATCGGTGATCTACCGCCGGGCGCGCCGCACCGCCTGACCCGCGCGGAAAAGGCAGGGGCCCCGCACCGCGGGGCCCCTTTGCGTCTCACCAGGTGGCGCGGATCTGACGGATGATGCGCCGGCGCAGCCGCACTCTGCGGCTGCCGTCCCGATGCAGGCTCAGTCGGTCCAACTCCCAGTGCCCGTACTCGGCATGGTCGGTCAGAAGCCGCGTCGCCTCCTTGCGGGAGACGCCGCGCGGCACGTACACGTCGACAAATTCGTATTCCGGCATCGCATCTATTGTGCGGCCAAGGGCCCGGTACGGATAGCGTCTGTCCTATGTCTGATGCTGCGCAGCCCACCGCTGCCGAGGTACGCGCCGCCGCCGAGGCGGTCAAAGCCGCACTGGACCGTCACCTCGCGGCGGTCGAAAGCCGCACCGGGGACGACGACCCGGCCGTCTACGAGGCCTTCAACGCGCTCGCCGCGGCGGCGGAGGCGTACGACGAGGTGCTCTACGACCGGTACGACGAGGTCACGCCCTTCGAGATCCCAGGCGCCGACGACTCCCTGCCCCCCTACGCGGGGCCGGAGGAACCGCACGCCGTCAGCGTGCTGATCCGCCGCGACTACGCGGTGGTGGAGCCGAAGCGCCTCGTCGCCCAGGCCCGCCGCATCGTGGACGTCGACCGGGAGGGAAACGGCGCCGGCTCGACCTATGCCGCCCTCGGAACCCTCTTCGGCGAGTACGAACCTGACGAAATCGCGTCCCGTCACAAGGAATTCGGTCTGGAGGAGGGCGACTCCACCCTGTGGGTCGAGGCGGCCGACGACCTGCCCGAACCGGGGGAGTGGCTGAACGCCCCCTTCGACCACGCCGACCCCGAGCGGATCGTCTGCCGTTTCGACATCAGCGCCGTCTTCGACGACGAGGCGGAGGAGGAGCTGGAGGACCAGGTCCACGGGGCCTGAGCGCCCCGCAGAGCCCCTACGGCACGCCCGGCGCCCTCCCCGCACGACACGGGGGAGGGCGCCGGGCGTCCGTGCCCCGGGCTACGCCTCGTCGTCCTGGAGCAGGGCTTCGATCAGCGGGCGCAGCCGGGTCGTGCGCTCCGGGTCCCGGCCCTCGGCCACCGCGCGCGGCAGGGCCTGGTCCACGCCGTGGACGACCGACAGATGCCGCTCGGCCCGGCCGAAGGCCGTGTACACCCAGGCCCGGCTGAGGCCCGCCGCCGCGTCCCCGGGCAGCACCACGACCGCGGCGGGCCAGCGCGCCCCGGCGGCCTGGTGCGCGGTGAGCGCCCAGCCGTGCCGCAGCGCGGACTCGACCCGCTCCTTCGGCACGACGACCGGCTCGCCGCCGCAGTCCAGGTGGAGGCCCTCGGCGTCGGCCGAGACCACCGTGCCCGGCACGGTCCGGCCCGGCGCGGGGGAGTGGGCGACGCGGTCGCCCGGGTCGTAGCCCCCGAAGCGGCCGGGGCCCGGGTTCAGACGCTGCTTGAGGGCCGCGTTCAGGGCGCGGGTGCCCGCGGCGCCGCCGTGGCCGACCGTGATGACCTGCGTCCGGTCGGCGGGCAGGCCCAGGGCGCGCGGGATCGAGTCGGCGACGAGCTGCACCGTGCGGTGCACCGCCTCGCCGGCGTCCCGGACCGGGACGATCACGACCTCCTTGCCGGGGGCCTCCACCTGGTTCAGCTCGCCGACGCCGATGCCCGAGACGAGCTCGCCGATCGGGCCGGGGTCCGGCACCCGAGAGGCGATCTGCGGGGCGATCCGGGCCGCGAGCAGGTCCGCGAAGACCCGGCCGGGGCCGGCGGATCCGAGGACATGGGGGTCGCCCGCCAGGACCAGCCGGCAGCCGTCCGGGAGCGCCTCCACGAGCAGCGCCGCGGTCTCGACGTCGAGCTGCGGCGCGTCCAGGACGACCAGCAGGTCCAGGGCGAGGGTGCCCTCCTCGTCGCGGCCGGGTCCGGCCGCACCGGAGAGCAGCGCGGCCACCGTCACCGCCCCGGCCCGGGGGGTGTGTGCCGCGAGGGCGGCCCGCAGGCCCCGCTCACGGGCCGCGTCGGCGAGGGCGGCGGGCTCGGCGCGGGCCGCCTCGCCGCCGGTGTGCAGCACGAGGCCGTGCGCGCCGGCCGCGCGGACCAGCTCGGGGCCCTCCCAGTCGGCCGCCTCGACCGTCCGGATCAGCCGGGCGAGCCCGTCGGCGAGGCTCTCCTCCGCCAGCGCGTACCGCTCGAGGCCCAGCAGCACGGGCGCCGGCGGCCGCTCCTCGCGCGCCGCCGGCCCAGCGCCCTCGCCGGTCTCGTCCCCGTCCTCCTCGCCCGCGGCCTCGTCGTCCTCCTCCTGGAAGACCAGGACCGCCGCCTCGGAGATCGCGAGCTCCACCGCCTTGTCCGGCTCGGGGACCGACAGCTTGGCGAGGCCGTCGCGCACGGTGCCGATCTCCAGGGCGGTGTGCCCCTTGACCGCGGCCTGCTCCAGCAGCCAGGCGGTCAGCGCCACCGCCCGCCGCTCGTCCCCGGGCCCGCACCCGGCGCCGAGCAGCGCCCGCGCGAAGCCGTCCGCCTGCTCGGGGCGCACCCCCGGCACCGCGAGCAGCTGCCAGGGGTCGTCCGCCAGGGCACGGGCGGCGCCCTCGCCGAGCACGGCCGCGACCTGGCCGGCGAGCGCCTCGGGCGCCCCGCCGCGGGCGAGCACCTGGCGCACCGAGGAGGTGGTCTCCTCGGTCACCACGGGGGCGGTGGGCGCCGGCGGGCGCACCGTCCGCTCCGGTGCGGCGGCCGGCGCGGGCCGGGCGGGCGCGGGCACCTCGGGGCGGAAGGACGTGACGGGCTTCGCGCCGCTCTCCACCGCCCGTACCGCCGCGAGGAGATCGGCTGCCGTCCCGCTGAGCTTGCCGCCCGCCTCCACGGGCGCCTCCCGCTCGGCCTTGCGCTGCTCGATCCGGGCCCGCAGCTCGCGCTGCGCGGCCAGCTCGGCCTGCGCCTCGGACAACTCGGGAGTGGCGGCGGCCTCGGTCCCGGCCCCGCCCGTGGCCGCGTCGTCCTGTCCCGGCTCCCGCAGCCCCTCGTCCCCGGCCTCCGTCGCGGCCTCGCCGGCGGTCTCCGGCTCCGGCGCGGGCGAGTCGGCGGCGTCGGCGGCGGGCGCGGCTGCCTCGGGCGGGGTCTCCCCGGAAGGCTCGGTCACAAGGTGCTCCAGTCGTGATCCGGATAGTGGTGCACGGGCGCCGACACATCGTCGAGGGCCCGGAAGATCTCGTCAGGAAGACTAAGGCTCTCCACTGACAACGCGGCCGTGAGCTGCTGCGCGTTGCGCGCGCCGATGATCGGGGCGGTCACTCCCGGGCGGTCGCGCACCCAGGCGAGGGCCACCTGGAGCGGGGTGGCCGCGAGTCCGTCGGCCGCCGTCGCGACCGCGTCGACGATCCGGCTCGCCGCCTCGTCCAGATACGGCTCCACGAACGGCGCCAGCGCCTCCGATCCGCCGCGCGAGTCCGCCGGGGTGCCGTGCCGGTACTTCCCCGTGAGCACTCCGCGGCCCAGGGGGGAGGAGGGCAGCAGCCCGATGCCGAGGTCGAGGGCGGCCGGCAGCACCTCCCGCTCGACGCCCCGCTGGAGCAGCGAGTACTCCATCTGCGTCCCGGCGAGCCGGGTCCGGTCCCCGCTCAGCTGCCAGGTGCCGGCCTTGGCGAGCTGCCAGCCGCAGAAGTCCGCGACGCCGACATAGCGCGCCCGGCCGCTGCGCACCGCGATGTCGAGGGCGTGCAGCGACTCCTCCAGCGGGGTGCAGGGGTCGTAGGCGTGCAGCTGCCACAGGTCCACGTGGTCCGTGCCGAGCCGCGCGAGGGAGGCGTCGAGCGCGGCGAGCAGGTGCCCGCGCGAGCCGTCCGTGCGCCGGTCCGGGTCGGGGACGCTGCCGGCCTTGGTCGAGATGACCAGGTCCCGGCGGGGCACCAGGCCGTCGAGCAACCGCCCGAGCAGGTACTCGGCCTCGCCGCCCCCGTACACGTCCGCGGTGTCGACGAGCGTGCCGCCCGCGTCCCAGAACGTCTTCAACTGCTCGGCGGCGTCGTGCTCGTCGGTGTCCCTGCCCCAGGTGAGGGTGCCGAGCCCGAGCCGGGACACGCGCAGGCCGGTACGTCCGAGATGCCTCTGCTCCATGGCCGCGAGAGTACTGGCCATGGCACCACGGGGAGAGAGCCTGTGGACAAGCTGTCCACAGGTGGGGCCCCGCCGCCGTCCGAGCGGTGCCCCGCCGCCTCCTGACGAAGGGCGGGGGTGCGCGCTAGAGTCCCGGTCACAGGGACGTTACCGATGGGTAAGGGGTACGTGGCATGCGGCTCGGCATCAACCTCGGCTACTGGGGCGCGGGCATGGACGGCGACAACCTCGCCGTGGCCCAGGAGGCGGACCGCCTCGGCTACGACGTGTGCTGGGCGGCGGAGGCCTACGGCTCCGACGCGCCCACCGTGCTCTCGTGGGTCGCGGCCAAGACGGAGCGGATCGACGTCGGTTCGGCGATCATGCAGATCCCGGCCCGCCAGCCCGCGATGACGGCGATGACCGCCGCCACCCTCGACTCCCTCTCCGGCGGACGCTTCCGGCTCGGCCTCGGCGTCTCCGGACCCCAGGTCTCCGAGGGCTGGTACGGCGTCAAGTTCGACAAGCCGCTCGCCCGCACCCGCGAGTACGTGGAGATCGTCCGCCGGGCCATGTCCCGCGAGCGCCTCACCTACGAGGGCGAGCACTGGACGCTGCCGCTGCCCGACGGCCCGGGCAAGCCGATCAAGCTCACCGTGCACCCGACCCGCCCGCACATCCCGCTCTACATCGCGGCCATCGGCCCGAAGAACCTGGAGCAGACCGGCGAGATCGCCGACGGCGCCCTGCTGATCTTCCCGGCCGCCGAGCACCTGGAGGACACGGCCCTGCGCCACCTGCGCGCGGGCCGCGAGAAGGCCGGGCTGACGATGGAGGGCTTCGACGTCCACCCGACCCTGCCGCTCGCCCTCGGCGACGACATCGACGCCCTGGCCGACATCTTCCGCCCGTACACCGCGCTGTACGTCGGCGGCATGGGCAGCCGCAAGCAGAACTTCTACAACCAGCTCGCCCAGCGGATGGGCTACGAGAAGGCGGCCGCCGAGATCCAGGACAAGTACCTGGCCGGCGACAAGGCCGGCGCCGCCGCGGCCGTACCGCGCCAGCTGATCGACCAGACGACCCTGCTCGGCTCCGTCGACCGGATCGCCGACCGGATGAAGGCCTACGCCGCCGCCGGGGTCACCACCCTGACCCTCGCCCCGGCCGGCTTCACCCTCGACGAGCGGCTCGCGGCCCTCAGGGCCGGCGTGGAGGCGCTGGAGCGGGCCGGGCTCGCGTAGCGGAGGAAGTCTGCGGCCGTGGTGGGGGCTCGGGGGTCTTCCCCGCCACGGCCGTCACGCAGCACAACGCGCGGGCGCGCCCGGGGTTACGCGCCGCGCGACACCTCGCGCGTACGCCTTTCGGCCCAGTGCCCGCGGCCTCCTGTTGCCCGACCGTGCGTGTCCCACTTGACTCGGACTCCACGGAGGTGGCAGCCATGCTCACGGCCAAGAGCCTGTTCCAGGAAATCATCGACGACGACGAGTCCTTCCAGCTCTTCTGCTCCATCGCCGCCAGCGGCGAGTCCCAGGGAGGCTGGGAGAACGCGCGTATCGCGGCCCTCGTCGCCCCCGGGATGCGCGACCTGGCCCCCAAGATCACCCGGCACGGCGCCGACGAGGACAAGCACGGGCGCATCTTCAACGCGTTGATGAAGAAGCGCGGCCTCGACCCCGTGCCCGTGCCGCCCGACACCGACTACACGATGCTGCTCGAACGCCGTGGCATCGGCCTCGCCCACGACAAGCTGCGCCGCGACGAGCCCCTCACCGAACGGGACATCGTCGTCTACCTGGCGCACAGCCGGGTCACCGAGGAACGCGCGGCGGCCCAGATGCAGCTGCTCGTCAGGTACTTCGGGGACGACCCGGAGCTCGGCAAGGCGATCAGGATGATCTGCAACGACGAGGACAACCACCTCGCCTACTGCCACGAGGAGCTGCTCAGGCTCAACTACGAGGGCCACGGCAGGCTCATCCAGAGCACCCTGCGCGAGTCCGCGCTCGCCGAGATCCAGGTCTACCGGGACGTGAGCCTCGCCGTGATGCGGCACATGGGCCGCATCCTGCGCTGGCCGAAGGCCAAGGCCGCCACGCTCGCCGCCGGCATCCACGGCGTGTACGCGTACGAGCGGGCCGCCGGCTGGCACAAGATGGTCGACCTCAGGATGCCGGAGCGCCGCAACGCCCTGGGCGGCCCCGCGACACCGGTCCCCGCCTTCTGAACCGGCCGCGGTCCCGCCCGCCGGCTCACATCCAGCCGCGCCGCTTGAACAGCCGGTAGAGCCCCGCCACGATCCCCGCCATCAGCAGGATCACGGCCGGGTACGACCACACCCAGTGCAGCTCCGGCATGTGCTCGAAGTTCATCCCGTAGATGCCCGCGACCATCGTGGGCACCGCGGCCATCGCCGCCCAGGCGGAGATCTTCCGCATGTCGTCGTTCTGCCGCACGCCCATCTGCGCCAGATGCGCCGACAGAACGTCCGAAAGCAGCCGGTCGAGCCCCTCGACCTGCTCGTTGGCGCGCAGCAGGTGGTCGTTGACGTCCCGGAAGAACGGCACCGCCTTGTCGTGCACGAAGGGCACCTGGCCGCCCGTCGCGAGGCGGGCCATCGGCCCGGACAGCGGGACGGACGCCCGGCGGAACTCCAGGACCTGCCGCTTGGCCGTGTAGATCCGCTCGGCCGTCCGCGCCGGGCTGCCGCCGCCCGAGGGCGCGAAGACGTCGGCCTCCAGCTCCTCCAGGTCGACCTGGAGCTCGCCGGCGACGTCGAGGTAGTGGTCCACGACGGCGTCGCCGACCGCGTACAGCACCGCGGTCGGACCGTGCTTGAGCACCTCCGGCTCCGCCTCCAGACGCCTGCGGACGGCCGCCAGCGGGGCGCCCTCGCCGTGCCGCACGGTCACCACGAAGGAGTCGCCGATGAACACCATCAGCTCGTCCGAGGTGACCCGGTCGCTCTCCGGCTCGTACACGACCGGCTTGAGCACCACGAAGAGCGAGTCGTCGTAGACCTCCAGCTTGGGGCGCTGGTGCGCCTTCAGGGCGTCCTCCACGGCCAGCGGGTGCAGCGCGAACTCCGAGGAGACGTGCGCGAACTCCGCCTCCGTCGGTTCGTGCAGGCCGACCCACAGGAAGGCGTCACCGGTCGCCCGCGCCTCGTCCAGCGCGTCGGACAGATCGGCGGGTCCGTCCGTCCTGCGCCCGTCCCGGTAGATGGCTGAGTCCACGATCACGGACCGTATTGTCGCCTAGGCTGGCCGACATGGCCACGCTGATCCTCGTCCGGCACGGACGTTCCACCGCCAACACCTCCGGGGTGCTCGCCGGGCGGATGCCCGGGGTCGCCCTCGACGAACGCGGCTCGGAGCAGGCCGCCGCGCTGCCCGGGCGCCTCGCCGGCGTGCCGCTCGCCGCCGTCGTCTCCAGCCCGCTGCAGCGCTGCCGGGAGACCGTGCGCCCGCTGCTCGACGCCCGCCCCGGCCTCGCGCTGCACACCGAGGAGCGGATCAGCGAGTGCGACTACGGCGACTGGTCGGGCCGCAAGCTCGCCGAACTCGCCGACGAGCCGCTCATGGAGGTCGTCCAGGCGCACGCCTCGGCCGCCGCCTTCCCCGGCGGCGAGTCCATGCGGGCCATGCAGTCCCGTGCCGTGGACGCCGTACGCGACTGGAACGCCCGGATCGAGGCCGAGCACGGCGAGGACGCCGTCTACGCGATGTGCTCGCACGGCGACATCATCAAGTCGGTCGTGGCCGACGCCCTCGGCCTCCACCTCGACCTCTTCCAGCGCATTCACGTCGACCCCTGTTCCCTCACCGTCATCCGCTACACCCGTCTGCGCCCCTTCCTGGTTCGCCTCGGCGACACCGGCGACCTCGCCGCGCTCGCCCCGCGCGAGACCCCCGGCGACAGCGGGGCGGCGGAGGTGGGGGGCGGTGCGGGCGCACCGTGATCCTTCCGCGCAGTAGGGTGGACGCGCCGCCGCGGCCACACCGCGCGGTGGCACACCAGCCCACGCCAGCACCACAGTCGAGACCCAAGGGAGTCCGGAACGTGTCCCGTCAGGTGTTCCTCTACGACCCACCGGAGCGTTTCGTGGCCGGCACGGTCGGGCTGCCTGGCCGCCGTACGTTCTTCCTCCAGGCGTCAGCGGCCGGCCGGGTCACCAGCGTCGCCCTGGAGAAGACCCAGGTCGCGGCCCTCGCCGAGCGCATCGACGAACTCCTCGACGAGGTCGTCCGCCGCACCGGGGGAAACGCGCCCGTCCCCGCGGTCGCCCCGGCCGAGATCGCCGACACCGCCCCGCTGGACACCCCCGTCGAGGAGGAGTTCCGGGTCGGCACCATGGCGCTCGCCTGGGACGGCGAGGAGCAGCGCATGATCGTCGAGGCGCAGGCGCTCGTCGAGCTCGACGCGGACTCCGAGGAGGACCTCGCCGCGGCCGAGGAGCGGCTGCTCCAGGACGAGGAGAACGGCCCGCCGATGCTCCGCGTGCGGCTCACCGGCGCCATGGCCAGGGCCTTCGCCAAGCGGGCCCTGGACGTCGTCAACGCCGGTCGCCCGCCGTGCCCGCTGTGCAGCCTGCCGCTGGACCCCGAGGGCCACGTCTGCCCGCGCCAGAACGGATACCGGCGCGGAGCATGAGCGGTGACCGGACCCCCGCCGTCGTCGACCTGCTCACCCGGGGGGAGCTGACCGTCCGCGGCCAGGTCCGCGAGGCCTCCAACGCCGTGCTCTTCTGCTCCGTCGCGTACGAGGGCGAGCAGGCGGACTGCGTCTACAAGCCGGTCATGGGGGAGCGCCCGCTCTGGGACTTCCCCGACGGCAACCTCGCCCGGCGCGAGGTCGCCGCCTACGAGCTCTCCGAGGCCACCGGCTGGGGCCTGGTGCCGCCGACGGTGCTGCGCGACGGGCCGTACGGCGAGGGGATGGTCCAGCTCTGGGTCGAGGCCGACCCCTCGGCCGCGCTGCTCGCCCTGGTCGACGACGAGGAGGCCGGCGAGGGGTGGAAGGCCGTGGGGCCCGCCCAGGTCGCCGAGGACCGCACCGCGCTGCTCGTCCACGCCGACACCCCCCAGCTGCGCCGGATGGCCGTCCTGGACGCCGTCATCAACAACGGCGACCGCAAGGGCGGGCATCTGCTGCCCGCGCCGGACGGACGGCTCTACGGGATCGACCACGGCGTCTCCTTCCACGTGGACGACAAGCTGCGCACCCTGCTGTGGGGCTGGGCGGGGGAGGAGCTCACCGAGGAGGCCGCGGCCGTCCTCGACCGGCTCGACGGGCAGCTCGCCCCGGGCACTCCATTGGCCGAACGGCTCGCCGCCCTGCTCACCGGCCCCGAGGTGGACGCCCTGCGGGAGCGGGTGGCCGGGCTGCGCAGGACCGGGCGGCACCCCGTACCGTCCGGGCAGTGGCCGGCGATCCCCTGGCCGCCCGTGTGACATCCGACGGCCGTCCGACGCTTTTCGGCCAGGTCGGCCGACGGGGTGAGACCCCCAGGGGGTATGCATGGACGTGTCCGTCCCGCAAGACCGCCTAATCGGTCAAGATCCCGGATGCGGTTCGTATCCGGAACAGCTGTCCGGTTACGCTCAGGACATGCATGCCTGGCCCGCTTCTGAGGTCCCCGCCCTGCCCGGCAAGGGCCGCGACCTCCGGATTCACGACACCGCGACCGGCGGACGAGTCACCCTCGCCCCCGGCCCCGTCGCCCGCATCTACGTCTGCGGCATCACGCCGTACGACGCGACCCACATGGGTCACGCGGCGACCTACAACGCGTTCGACCTCGTTCAGCGCGTGTGGCTCGACACCAAGCGGCAGGTTCACTACGTCCAGAACGTGACCGACGTGGACGACCCGCTGCTCGAGCGGGCGATCCGGGACGGCGTCGACTGGGTCGGGCTCGCCGAGCGCGAGACCGCCCTGTTCCGCGAGGACATGACCGCCCTGCGCATGCTGCCCCCGCAGGACTACGTCGGCGCCGTCGAGGCGATACCGGGCATCGTCCCGCTCGTCGAGCAGCTGCGGGACTCCGGTGCCGCCTACGAGCTCGAGGGCGACATCTACTTCTCGGTCGAGGCCGACCCGCACTTCGGTCAGGTGTCGAACTACGACACCGAGCTGATGCGCCACCTGTCCGCCGAGCGCGGCGGCGACCCCGACCGCCCGGGCAAGAAGAACCCGCTGGACCCGATGCTGTGGATGGCCGCCCGCGAGGGCGAGCCGAGCTGGGACGGCGCCAGCCTCGGCCCCGGCCGCCCCGGCTGGCACATCGAGTGCGTCGCCATCGCCCTCGACCACCTGGGCATGGGCTTCGACGTGCAGGGCGGCGGCTCCGACCTGATCTTCCCGCACCACGAGATGGGTGCCTCCCACGCCCAGAGCCTCACCGGCGAGTTCCCCATGGCCAAGGCGTACGTGCACGCCGGCATGGTCGCCCTGGACGGCGAGAAGATGTCCAAGTCCAAGGGCAACCTGGTCTTCGTCTCCAAGCTGCGCAGGGACGGCGTCGACCCGGCCGCCATCCGGCTCGCCCTGCTCTCGCACCACTACCGCGCCGACTGGGAGTGGACCGACCAGGTCCTGCAGGACGCCGTCGCGCGCCTCGGCCGTTGGCGCGCCGCCGTCTCGCGCCCCGACGGACCGTCCGCCGACGCCCTCGTCGAGGAGCTCCGCGAGGCGCTCTCCGACGACCTGGACGCCCCGACCGCGCTCGCCGCGGTCGACCGCTGGGCCGCTCTGCAGGAGGCCGAGGGCGGCACCGACGAGTCCGCCCCCGGGCTCGTCTCCCGCGCCGTCGACGCGCTGCTCGGCGTCGCCCTGTAGTCAGGAGCGCCGACTCCCGTACCACCGGCCGCCCTTGGGCTTCTTCGTGAAGTCCGGGGGCGGTTCCTTTTTGTCCTGTCGCACTGCTCGAATCTGCGCTAAACAAGCCCCATGCAATCATCAATGAGCATGAGAGCTGCAGTCGCCGGTGCACTGATCGGCCTGCTCGCCGTCTTCGCCGTACCCGGCGGCAGCGCGGCGGCCGCGCCCACAGGCAGCACCGCCCCGACCCGGAACGCCGTCGCCACCGACACCACGGTCGGCGACCTGACCGCCTTCGCCGCCGACGGAGCCGTCTACCGGCTGACCGCCGGCCGCGCGGAGGCCCGGGTCAGCTTCGTCTCCGAGGACACCTTCCGGATCGAGCTGGCCCCCGACGGCAAGTTCACCGACCCCACCGGCCAGGACATCGTCCTGCCGCAGGGCCCGCCGCCCGCCACCCGCTGGGCCGACCTCGGCGACCGCTACGAGCTCAGCACCGCCCGGGTGACCCTGCGCGCCTTCAAGGCCCCGCTGCGTTTCGCCGCCGTCCGCGCCGACGGCACCCCCCTGTGGTCCGAGACCCAGGGCCTCACCTGGAACCAGGACCGCACCACCCAGACCCTGGCCCGCGGTGCCGACGAGCAGTTCTACGGCGCCGGCATGCAGAACGGCCGCGGCAACACCTCCCACCGCGGCAAGACCGTCGAGGTCGGCGTCGACTACAACTGGAACGACGGCGGCCACCCCAACTCCGTCCCGTTCTACCTCTCCTCCGCCGGCTACGGCGTCTACCGCAACACCTACGCCCCCAACACCTACGTCTTCGGCGAGCCCGTCACCACCACCGCCCGCGAACAGCGCTTCGACGCCTACTACTTCGCCGGCGGCAACGGACCCGGCGCCGTCAAGGACGTCATCGGGCAGTACACCCGGCTCACCGGAAAGCCGTTCCTGCCCCCGGTCTACGGCCTGGAGATCGGCGACTCCGACTGCTACCTCCACAACGCCAACCGCGGCGAACGGCACACCCTCGACTCCCTGAAGATCGCCGACGGCTACGTCCGAAACGACATGCCCAACGGCTGGATGCTCGTCAACGACGGCTACGGCTGCGGCTACGAGAACCTCGCCGAGACCGCCCAGGGCCTCCACGACCGCGGCATGCAGCTCGGCCTGTGGACCGAGGACGGCATCGACAAGCTCGCCGACCAGGTGAAGGCCGGCCAGCGGGTCGCCAAGCTGGACGTCGCCTGGGTCGGCGACGGCTACAAGTTCGCCCTCGACGGCTGCAAGGGCGCCTACGCCGGCATCGAGGCCAACAGCGACGCCCGGGGCTTCACCTGGGCCCCCGAGAGCTGGTCCGGCGCCCAGCGCTGCGGGGTCCAGTGGTCCGGCGACCAGTCCGGCAGCTGGGAGTACATCCGCTGGCAGATCCCCACCTACGCCGGCGCCTCCATGTCCGGGCTCGCCTACACCACCGGCGACGTCGACGGCATCTTCGGCGGCAGCGCCAAGACGTACACCCGTGACCTCCAGTGGAAGATGTTCCTGCCGGTCACCATGACCATGGACGGCTGGGCCGCCATGGACAAGCAGCCCTACCGGTACGGCGAGCCGTACACCTCGATCAACCGGGCCTCCCTCAAGCTCCACGAGGCACTGCTGCCCTACATCTACTCCGGCGCCTACCAGGCCACCCGCACCGGAGTCGGCCTCGCCCGGCCGCTCGCCCTGGAGTACCCGGACGACCCGGTGGCCGCCTCGGACGCCGCCAAGTACGAGTTCCTCAGCGGCCAGGACTTCCTCGTCGCGCCCGTCTACAAGGACGCGGTGGAGCGCGACGGTATCTATCTGCCCAAGGGCACCTGGATCGACTACTGGAACGGGCGCGTCTACGAGGGCCCGATGACCCTCGACGACTACAGCGCCCCGCTCGACACCCTGCCGCTGTTCGTCCGGGCCGGCGCCACCGTCCCCATGTGGCCCGGCGGCATCCGCTCCTACACCCAGCGCACCCCCGGCTCCCAGCTGGCCTGGGACGTCTACCCGCAGGGCAACTCGTCCTTCACCCTGTACGAGGACGACGGCGTCACCCGTGAGCACCGCGGCGGTCGGTACGCCACCCAGCGCGCCGACGTCAGGGCCCCGCTCCGCGGCGCGGGCGACGTGACCGTGCGCGTCGGCGCCAGCGAGGGCTCCTACACCGGCAAGGCCACCGCCCGCCCGTACGCCTTCACCGTCCACACCGGCGACGCCCCCAGCGGAGTCACCCTGGGCGGACGCGCGCTGCCGGCGCTCACCTCGAAGGCCGCCTTCGAGGCCGCCGACCAGGGCTGGTGGTACGACCGGGACGACCGCGGCGGCGTGGTGCGGGTCAAGACCACCGCCCAGCGCACCGACCGCGCCTTCACCCTGCTGCTGACCGGCACCAGCGCCGTCGGCGGAGCCGTCGCCGGCGCCCCGGCGGCCGTCGCCGCCGCCGTCGGCCAGGAGCTGGGGGCGGGCACGCCCGGCACCGTCGCCGTCGACGTCACCGCCGGCAGCCGGGACGCTCTCGGCGTCGAGGTCGGCCTCACCGCCCCGGCCGGCTGGCAGGTCACCCCGGCCGCCCGGATCGCGCGCATCCCGGCCGGCACCACCCGCCGCGTCGAGGTCGCCGTCACCCCCGCCCGGGACGCCGCACCGGGCGAGGCCACGCTCACCGCGACCGTCCGCCACCGGGCGGCCGGGGTGGACCGCACGGCGACCCAGCGGTTCGCCGTCGGGGTGATGCCCGAGCCGCCGACCGCCTCGGCATGGGCGAGCGACCTGGTCTGGCTGAAGGCCGGCAACGGCTGGGGGCCGCCCGAACGCGACCGCTCCAACGGCGAGTCCGCCGCCGGCGACGGACACCCCCTCACCCTGGCGGGCACGACCTACGAGAAGGGCATCGGCGCCCACGCCGACTCCGACATCGAGGTCTACCTCGGCGGCCGTTGCTCCGCCTTCACCGCCCAGGTCGGCATCGACGACGAGATCGACGGCTACGGCGAGGTCGCCTTCTCCGTCGAAGCGGACGGCGAGGTGCTGTGGACCTCGCCCAAGCTGACGGGCGCCTCGGCGACCGTGCCCGTCGACGTCGACCTGACCGGGGCACGCCATGTGCACCTGAGGGTCACCGACACCAACGGCTCCAAGAGCGGCGACCACGGCGACTGGGCGGACGCGCGGTTCGACTGCGCCTGACGGTCCCCGCGCGATGGGGTGGGAGCGCCCGTTCGGACAACGGTACGAAAGGGCGCTCCATGCCTCGCCCCGTGCAACGTTCCTTCGCACGAAGAAGTCTCCCGGGAGCCGCCGCGGCCGGTAGCGCGGCGGCTCTCCTCGGGCCGCTCGGCGGGACCGCCCAGCGGCCGGGACCCGGGGACCTTACCCACCGCCCTCGCGCTGCCCGACGGCTTCCGACCCGAGGGCATCGCCATCGGGCACGAATCCACGGGAGGGGCGGCCGCGCCGCCCCTCCCGTGGATCCGCTCACTCCCCGGAGCCGTCCGGGTCCTCGGTCCCGCCGTCGGCACCGGCCCCGTCGTCGCCCTCGCCGCGGTCGGCGGGGGGCTCGGCGCCCGGCACCGCCTCCGGGCCCGGCTGCTGCGGCTTCGGCGGGCGGGTCCGGTCGCTGGGTCCGTCCCGCAGGTACGGCGCGTCGCCGCCCTCCGTCGCGACGCCCGGACCGGGCGCGCCCGGCTCGCGGCGCCGCAGATAGCGCTCGAACTCGCGGGCGATGGCCTCGCCGGAGGCCTCCGGCAGCTCGGCCGTGTCCCGCGCCTCCTCCAGGGTCTGGACGTACTCGGCCACCTCGCTGTCCTCGGCGGCCAGTTGGTCCACGCCCAGCTGCCAGGCCCGCGCGTCCTCGGGCAGCTCGCCCAGCGGGATGCGCAGGTCGATCAGGTCCTCCAGGCGGTTCAGGAGGGCCAGCGTCGCCTTCGGGTTCGGCGGCTGCGACACGTAGTGCGGCACCGCCGCCCACAGGCTCACCGCCGGCACCCCGGCGTGGGTGCACGCCTCCTGGAGGATGCCCACGATCCCCGTCGGGCCCTCGTAGCGGGTCTCCTCCAGATCCATCGTCCGCGCCAGATCGGGGTCGGAGGTGACCCCGCTGACCGGAACCGGACGTGTGTGCGGGGTGTCGCCGAGCAGCGCGCCCAGGATCACCACCATCTCCACGCCCAGCTCATGGGCGAAGCCCAGGAGCTCGTTGCAGAACGAACGCCAGCGCATCGACGGCTCGATCCCGCGCACCAGGACCAGGTCCCGCGGCTTGTCACCGCCGATCCGCACCACGGAGAGCCGGGTCGTGGGCCAGGTGATCTTCCGGACGCCGTTGTCCAGCCACACCGTGGGCCGGTTCACCTGGAAGTCGTAGTAGTCCTCGGCGTCCAGCGCCGCGAACACCTCGCCCTTCCACTCCCGGTCCAGATGGGCGACCGCCGCCGAGGCGGCGTCACCGGCGTCGTTCCACCCCTCGAACGCGGCCACCATGACCGGGTCGATCAGCTCGGGAACCCCCTCGAGCTCGATCACCCAGCGCCTCCTTCGTCGAAGTTCCTGTCGTACGGACCAACCTTACGGCTTTCCGGCGGCCCGCCCGCAGCCCTCGGACCCGCCCGAAAGCCGATCCGGCCTTGATCGACTACCCAGGAACCCACGTCGGCACGCGTACCCCCTCACTCCTCCCAGAGCGTGCTCGGCGCCTCCTTGCGCACCACCGGCGCGATCTCCTCGGCGAACCGCTCCAGGGTCTCGATCTGCTCCGCCGTGGACTGCCCGAACGCGTCCACCGTGATGGACTGCAGGTCGTGGCCGTACACCTCGTGATAGCCGAGGATCTTGTCGATGATCTGCTGCGGGGAGCCGATCAGCTGCGGGCCGCCCGCGATGGCGTCCTCGATCGTGCGGAACGGGGTGTTGTACCCGGCCTTGCCCTCCAGATGCGGCCGGAAGCTCTGCCGCACCCGCGCCTCGTACAGCTCCTTGTAGCGGGTGACCGCCTGCTCGGGGCTGTCGGCGATGAGCAGCCCGCCGGAGCCCGCCGCCACGCGCGCGTCCTTCGGATCGTGCCCGTACTCCTCGAACCGCTCGCGGTAGTGGGCGATGAGCTTCGCGTACGCCTCGCGCGGCTGGATGGCGTTGGCCGTGAACAGCGGGTCGCCGTGCTTCGCCGCCAGCTCGGGGGAGTTCAGGCTGGTCGCCGAGCCGTGCCAGACGCGGGGCGCCCCGGCGTACGGGCGGGGGACGGTGGTCACGTTCCTCAGCGGGGGACGGAACTCGCCCTCCCAGTCCACCCCTTCCTCCGTCCAGAGCCTGCGCAGCAGCTCGTACTTCTCCTTCTGCAGGTCCCACTGGCGCTCCTCGTCCAGGCCGAAGAGGTCGAAGTGGCCGGCCTCCGCGCCCTTGCCGACGACGAGTTCGATCCGGCCGCGGGAGAGCAGGTCGAGCGTCGCGTAGTCCTCGGCGACCCGGACCGGGTCCAGGATCGCGACGACGGTGACGCCGGTCAGGAGCCGGATCCGGGAGGTCCGGGCCGCCAGCGCGCCGAGCACGACGGAGGGGCTGGAGGAGAGGAAGGGGCCGGCGTGCCGCTCGCCGATGGAGTACGCGTCGAAGCCGAGCCGCTCGGCGGCCTCGCCGACCGTCAGGACCTGCTCCAACCGGGCGGCGGCGGGGTCGAGTTCGCCGGTGAGGGGGTGCGGGGCATGGCCGATGAGGGAGAGCACCTGAAACTTCATGGTTCAACTCTGCGCGCCCGGTGTTGCGGCGGTATGGCGGCAGTATGGCGGGCACGCGGGTACGGGTAAGAGGCGGTCTCCCTGGGAGACCGCCCCTTACCGACTGCCGCTACCGGTGCCGCTCCGCGAGGGTCACTCGCCCCGCAGCATGTCCTCGACCTTGCCGCGGATCTCGTCCGTGGCGAGGCCGCGGATGGTCAGCGTGGTGCGGCGGCGCAGCACGTCGTCCGCGGTCTCGGCCCACTCGTGGTCGCGGGCGTAGGCGACCTGCGCCCAGATCTCCGGCGCGTCCGGGTGGATGCGCTCGGCGAGCGCCGGGTTCTCGTTCGCCATGCGGGCGATGTCGAAGGAGAGGGAGCCGTAGTGCGTCGCCAGGTGCCGGGCGGTGTCGGCGGACATCCGCGGGCCGGGCGCCGGGCCGTCCACCATCAGGCGGTGGGTGACGGCGTTCGGGTTGGCGATGCCGGGCAGCGGCAGCCGCTTCGGCAGCGCCGACACCGGCTCGTAGTCGTCGCCCAGCGGGTGCCCGGGCAGCGACTCCAGCTTCTTCATGATGGTGCGGCCGATGTGGCGGAAGGTGGTCCACTTGCCGCCGGCCACCGACAGCATGCCGCCGCGGCCCTCGGTGACGACCGTCTCGCGCTTCGCCTTGGAGGTGTCGCCGGGACCGCCCGGGAGCACCCGCAGACCGGCGAAGGCGTAGGTGATCAGGGAGCGGTCGAGCTGCTGGTCGCGGATGGAGAAGGCGGCCTCGTCCAGGATCTGGGCGATGTCCTTGTCGTTGACCGCGACCTCGCCCGGGTCGCCCTCGTACTCCTCGTCGGTGGTGCCGAGCAGCAGCATGTCCTCCCACGGGAGGGCGAAGGTGATCCGGTACTTGTCGATCGGGGTGGCCAGCGCCGCCTTCCAGGGGGCGGTGCGCTTGAGGACCAGGTGCGCGCCCTTGGAGAGGCGGATGGAGGGGGCCGCGTTGGGGTCCTCCATCTTGCGCAGGTGGTCCACCCACGGGCCGGTGGCGTTCAGGACCAGGCGGGCGCTGACGCCGAACTCCTCGCCGTCGAGCCGGTCCTTCAGCTCGGCGCCGGTGACCCGGCCCTTGGTGAAGCGCAGGCCGGTGACCTCGGCGTGGTTGAGGACGACCGCGCCGGCGTCGACCGCGGCGCGGACCGTCATCAGGGCCATGCGGGAGTCGTTCATCTGGTCGTCGCCGTAGACGGCGACGGCCTTGAGGTTGTCCGTGCGCAGCTCCGGCACGTCCTGGGCGGCCTTGGCCGGGCTGAGCAGGTGCCCGACGCCGTCGCCGAAGGCGGACAGGGCGCTGTAGGCGAAGACACCGGCGCCGAGCTTGGCCGCGCCGTGCGGGCCGCCCTTGTAGACGGGCAGGTAGAAGGTGAGCGGGTTGGACAGGTGGGGGGCCACCTGCCGGGAGACCGCCCGCCGCTCGAAGTGGTTCTCCGCGACCAGCTTCACCGCGCCGGTCTGCAGGTAGCGCAGACCGCCGTGGAGGAGCTTGGAGGAGGCGGAGGAGGTGGCGCCGGCGAAGTCGCCGGCGTCCACCAGGGCCACCCGCAGCCCGGACTGCGCGGCGTGCCAGGCGGTGGAGATGCCCAGGATGCCGCCGCCGATCACCAGGAGGTCGTACGTCGCCTTGGACAGCTGCTCTCTGGTCTCGGCGCGGGTCGGAAGCGAACCGGCGGCCGGGTGCGTCCCCAGGGAGGGGAGGCTCTGCAGGGTGGTCATCGCGAATTACTCCTCGTCAGTTCTCTTCTGCTTCGAGCCAGCCCATGGAGCGCTCGACGGCCTTGAGCCAGTTCTTGTACTCGCTGTCGCGCTTGTCGGCGTCCATGCGAGGGGTCCACTCGGCGGCCCGGCGCCAGTTGGAGCGCAGGGCGTCGGTGTCGGGCCAGAAGCCGACGGCCAGACCGGCGGCGTAGGCGGCGCCGAGGCAGGTGGTCTCGGCGACCATCGGGCGCACGACGGGGGCGTCCAGGAAGTCCGAGAGGGTCTGCATCAGCAGGTTGTTGGAGGTCATGCCGCCGTCGACCTTGAGCGCGGTCAGCTCGACGCCCGAGTCCTTGGTCATGGCGTCGGTGATCTCGCGGGTCTGCCAGGCGGTGGCCTCGAGGACGGCGCGGGCGATGTGCGCCTTGGTGACGTACCGGGTGAGGCCGGCGATCACGCCGCGGGCGTCGGAGCGCCAGTACGGGGCGAACAGACCGGAGAAGGCCGGGACGAAGTAGGCGCCGCCGTTGTCCTCGACGGAGGAGGCCAGGGTCTCGATCTCCGCGGCGGACTTGATGAGGCCCATCTGGTCGCGCATCCACTGCACCAGCGAGCCGGTGACGGCGATCGAGCCCTCCAGGGCGTAGACCGGCTTCTCGTCGCCGATCTGGTAGCCGACCGTGGTCAGCAGGCCGCTGTAGGAGTTGATGATCTTGTCGCCGGTGTTCATCAGCATGAACGTGCCGGTGCCGTACGTGGACTTGGCCTCGCCCTCGGCGAAACAGGTCTGGCCGAACAGGGCGGCCTGCTGGTCGCCGAGCGCGGAGGCGACCGGGACGCCGTCGAGGACGCCGCCCTTGACCGTGCCGTACACCTCGGCGGAGGAGCGGATCTCGGGGAGCACGGCGGCGGGGATGTCGATCGAGGCGAGGATGCGCTCGTCCCAGGCCATCTCGTGCAGGTTCATCAGGAGGGTGCGCGAGGCGTTGGTGACGTCGGTGACGTGGACGCCGCCCTCGACGCCGCCGGTCAGGTTCCAGATGACCCAGGAGTCCATGGTGCCGAAGAGGATCTCGCCGCGCTCGGCGCGCTCGCGCAGGCCCTCGACGTTGTCCAGCAGCCAGCGGACCTTGGGGCCGGAGAAGTACGAGGCCAGCGGCAGGCCGGTCTCGCGGCGGAAGCGGTCCTGGCCGACGTTGCGGCCGAGCTCCTTGCACAGGGCGTCGGTGCGGGTGTCCTGCCAGACGAGGGCGTTGTGGACCGGCTCACCGGTGTTCTTGTCCCACATCAGCGTGGTCTCGCGCTGGTTGGTGATGCCGATCGCCTTGACGTCGGCGGAGGTGATGCCCGCCTTGGCGATCGCACCGGCGACGACCTCCTGGACGTTCGCCCAGATCTCGGTGGCGTCGTGCTCGACCCAGCCCGGCTTCGGGAAGATCTGCTCGTGCTCCTTCTGGTCGACGGAGACGATCCGGCCGTCCTTGTCGAAGACGATGCAGCGGGACGAGGTGGTGCCCTGGTCGATGGCCGCGATGAACGGGCCGGAGGTGTGTGCGTCGGTCACGGTGTACTCCAAGGGAGGTCTGGAAGAAGGACGGCTCAGGCGAACGCGATGTTGTAGATACCCGCGGCGATGGCTCCACCGATCAGCGGACCGACGACGGGGATCCAGGCGTAGCTCCAGTCGGAGCCGCCCTTGTTCGGGAGCGGGAGCAGGGCGTGCACGATGCGCGGGCCGAGGTCACGCGCGGGGTTGATCGCGTAGCCGGTCGGGCCGCCGAGCGAGAGGCCGATGGAGACGACGACGAAGGCCGTGATGAGGGCGCCGATGACGCCGAGGCCCTTGCCGCTGTCGTTGAGGCCCTGGGTGAGCACGGCGAGGACGAGCACGACGGTGCCGATGATCTCGGTGGCCAGGTTCTGCCAGGTGTTACGGATCTCCGGGCCGGTCGAGAAGATGCCGAGCACCGGACCGGCGCCGGGGGCGGCCTTCTGGTCGACCATGCCCTCCTCGTGCGGGGTCGAGATGACGGACTCGTCCGTGAGGTGCGCCTGGAACTGGCCGTAGTAGGCCACCCAGACCAGCGCCGCGCCGATCATCGCGCCGAGCATCTGGCCGGCGATGTAGACCGGCACGTTGCTCCAGTCGCCGTCCTTGATCGCGATACCGATCGTCACCGCGGGGTTCAGATGGGCCCCGGAGAGGGAAGCGGTCATGTACACCGCCGTCATGACGGCGAAGCCCCACCCGAAGGTGATCGCGAGCCAGCCGGCCCCGCGGGCCTTGGAGCTCTTGAGCGTCACGGCGGCGCAGACACCACCGCCGAGCAGAATGAGTACGGCGGTACCGATGGTCTCGCCGATGAAGATGTCGGAGCTGGACACCCGCGACTCCTTTGTCCTTCGTCCAGGGGAAGGCGGACCCCGGGTCCCTCCGGTGGTCCGCGCCCTCGGGGGTGAGGGCGTTGCCGGCCCTTGGCACTGTCACACCTTAGCGCGTATTGCCGGTAGCTGTTCGACAATGCCGACCGATGAACGGAAGTTTTGCGCCACGGTTAACAGCGCGTCAAGGGTTGCGGGTGCGAAAAACCCGCCGATAACGCGATCGTTACCGACGGGTTCAGTCGTGTTCGGGCGCAGGTGGGCCACTCGTTGCCGCGAGGCCCCGAGGCGGCCCCGGGAGCGGCCTGGATGGGGCCTAGAAGCGGCCCGCTCCGAGGTCCCTGGAGACCGCCCGGGCGCAGTCCCGCACCGCCGCCACCAGTTCGGAGCGCAGCTCGCCCTCGGCGCACACCCGCTCCACCGCGCCCGTGATGGCCACCGCGCCCACCGGCATCCGGCGCCGGTCGTGGATCGGCGCCGCCACCGAGGCCACGCCCTCCCAGGTCTCCTCCACGTCGGCCGCCCAGCCGCGCGCCCGGGTCAGGTCGAGCAGGGACTCGAAGCCCTGCAGGTCGGTGACGGTACGGGGCGTGAAGGGCTCCCGGGAGACCTCCACCGCCTCGCTGTGCGCCACCGGGTCGTAGGCCGACAGCACCTTGCCCAGGGCCGTGGAGTGCAGGGGCTGCATGGCTCCCACCTCCAGCACCTGCCGGCTGTCGTCGGGCCGGAAGACGTGGTGGACGATGAGCACGCCCGACTGGTGCAGCACCCCGAGGTGGACGCTCTCCCCGCTGGAGCGGGCCAGGTCGTCCGTCCACACGAGGGCCCGCGCGCGCAGCTCGTGCACGTCGAGATAGCTGTTGCCCAGGCGCAGCAGCTCCGCCCCCAGCTGGTAGCGGCCCGAGGCCGGGTCCTGCTCCACGAAGCCCTCGGCCTGCAGGGTGCGCAGGATGCCGTGCGCCGTCCCCTTGGCGAGCCCCAGGGAGGAGGCGATGTCGGACAGGCCGAGCCGGCGCTCGCCGCCCGCGAGCAGTCGCAGCATCGCCGCCGCCCGTTCAAGCGACTGGATGTTCTTCGCCATCGCCCGGCCCTTCTCCTCACATGCTGTTCGACAATGCTGAACACTATCGGTCGATGCCGACCTTGTGTCACACAAGACAGTGTCGTGCACGAGAGGGGTCGACCGGGAGTCCTCGCACACAGGATGCAGTCCACCTTGTGAAACCCGATGTCCACCCCGGCGTCCGCGCGGTTAGTCTGACCCCGTGCGCTCTCCACCGGGGGGCGCAAAGCCGACAGCCGTCGCACCCGAGGGAGACTTCTTCCATGGCCTCGTCGCCGACCCCTTCCGCCGCAGCCGCGACCCCCGCCCAGCGGGCCGACGCACTTCGCGAGGCCTTCGCCTCCCGGGTCGTCGTCTCCGACGGCGCGATGGGCACCATGCTCCAGGCCCAGGACCCTTCCCTCGAGGACTTCCAGCAGCTCGAGGGCTGTAACGAGATCCTCAACGTCTCCCGTCCGGACATCGTCCGCTCGGTCCACGACGCCTACCTCGAGGTCGGCACCGACTGCGTCGGCACCAACACCTTCAACTGCAACTTCTCCGCGCTCGGCGAGTACGACATCGCCCACCGCATCCACGAGCTCTCCGAGGCCGGCGCCAGGATCGCCCGCGAGGCCGCCGACGCGTACACCCAGCAGACCGGTCAGCAGCGCTGGGTCCTCGGCTCCATGGGCCCCGGCACCAAGCTGCCCACCCTCGGACACGTCGACTACGGCACCATCCGCGACGCCTACCAGCAGAACGCCGAGGGCCTCCTCTCCGGCGGCGCCGACGCCCTCCTGGTGGAGACCACCCAGGACCTGCTGCAGACCAAGGCCGCGATCATCGCCGCCCACCGCGCCATGGAGACCGCCGGCTACACGGTCCCGCTGATCACCTCGGTCACCGTCGAGACGACGGGCACCATGCTGCTCGGCTCCGAGATCGGCGCCGCGCTCACCGCGCTGGAGCCGCTCGGCATCGACATGATCGGCATGAACTGCGCCACCGGCCCGGCCGAGATGAGCGAGCACCTGCGCTACCTCGCCCGGCACTCCGGCATCGCCCTCTCCTGCATGCCCAACGCCGGCCTCCCCGTCCTGACCAAGGACGGCGCCTACTACCCGCTGTCGCCCGCCGAGCTGGCCGACGCCCACGAGACCTTCGTCGGCGAGTACGGCCTCAACCTGGTCGGCGGCTGCTGCGGCACCACCCCCGAGCACCTGCGCCAGGTCGTCGAGCGGGTCCGCGGGCTCGTCCCGCCGGTCCGCGAGCCGCGCCCCGAGCCGGGCGCCGCCTCGCTCTACCAGACCGTCCCGTTCCGCCAGGACACCTCGTACATGGCGATCGGCGAGCGCACCAACGCCAACGGTTCGAAGAAGTTCCGCGAGGCCATGCTGGAGGGCCGCTGGGACGACTGCGTGGAGATGGCCCGGGACCAGATCCGCGAGGGCGCGCACATGCTCGACCTGTGCGTGGACTACGTGGGCCGCGACGGCGTCGCCGACATGGCCGAGCTGGCGGGGCGCTTCGCGACCGCCTCCACCCTGCCGATCGTGCTCGACTCCACCGAGGTCGAGGTCATCCGGGCCGGCCTGGAGAAGCTGGGCGGGCGTGCCGTCATCAACTCGGTCAACTACGAGGACGGCGACGGACCCGAGTCCCGCTTCGCCAAGGTCACCCGACTGGCCCAGGAGCACGGCGCCGCGCTGATCGCCCTGACCATCGACGAGGAGGGCCAGGCCCGTACCGTCGAGAACAAGGTCGCCATCGCCGAGCGGCTGATCGCCGACCTCACCGGCAACTGGGGGATCAACGAGTCGGACATCCTGATCGACACCCTGACCTTCACCATCTGCACCGGTCAGGAGGAGTCCCGCAAGGACGGCATCGCCACCATCGAGGCCATCCGCGAGCTGAAGCGGCGCCACCCGGACGTCCAGACCACGCTGGGCCTGTCCAACATCTCCTTCGGCCTCAACCCGGCCGCCCGCATCCTGCTGAACTCGGTCTTCCTCGACGAGTGCGTCAAGGCCGGCCTGGACTCGGCGATCGTGCACGCGTCGAAGATCCTGCCGATCGCCCGCTTCGACGAGGAGCAGGTCACCACCGCCCTCGACCTGATCTACGACCGGCGCACCGAGGGCTACGACCCGCTGCAGAAGCTGATGGCGCTCTTCGAGGGCGCCACCACCAAGTCCCTCAAGGCCGGCAAGGCCGAGGAACTGCTGGCACTGCCGCTGGAGGAGCGCCTCAAGCGCCGGATCATCGACGGCGAGAAGAACGGCCTGGAGGCCGACCTCGACGCGGCCCTGGCCGACCGGCCCGCCCTCGACATCGTCAACGAGACGCTGCTGGACGGCATGAAGGTCGTCGGCGAGCTCTTCGGATCCGGGCAGATGCAGCTGCCGTTCGTGCTCCAGTCCGCCGAGGTCATGAAGAACGCGGTGGCCTATCTGGAGCCGCACATGGAGAAGTCGGACGCGGAGGGCAAGGGCACGATCGTGCTGGCCACCGTCCGCGGCGACGTCCACGACATCGGCAAGAACCTCGTCGACATCATCCTCTCCAACAACGGCTACAACGTCGTCAACCTGGGCATCAAGCAGCCGGTCTCCGCGATCCTGGAGGCCGCCGAGGAGCACGGCGCCGACGTCATCGGGATGTCCGGACTGCTGGTCAAGTCCACGGTGATCATGAAGGAGAACCTGGAGGAGCTGAACCAGCGCGAGCTGGCGGCCAAGTACCCGGTGATCCTCGGCGGCGCGGCCCTCACCCGGGCCTATGTCGAGCAGGACCTGCACGAGGTCTACCAGGGCGAGGTCCGCTACGCCCGCGACGCCTTCGAGGGCCTGCGCCTGATGGACGCCCTGATCGCGGTCAAGCGCGGCGTGCCCGGCGCCGCCCTGCCCGAGCTCAAGCAGCGCCGGGTCGCCAAGGGCGCCGCCACCCTCCAGATCGACGAGCCCGAGCCGGGCGGCCGCTCGGACGTCGCCACCGACAACCCGGTGCCGACCCCGCCGTTCTGGGGCACCCGGGTGGTCAAGGGCATCCAGCTCAAGGAGTACGCGAGCTGGCTCGACGAGGGCGCGCTCTTCAAGGGCCAGTGGGGCCTGAAGCAGAACCGGGCCGGCGACGGACCGACGTACGAGGAGCTGGTGGAGAGCGAGGGCCGGCCGCGGCTGCGCGGCTGGCTGGAGCGCCTGCACACGGAGAACCTGCTGGAGGCGGCCGTCGTGCACGGCTACTTCCCCTGTGTCTCCAAGGGCGACGACCTGATCATCCTCGACGACGACGGCAACGAGCGCACCCGCTTCACCTTCCCGCGCCAGCGCCGCGGCCGGCGTCTGTGCCTGGCCGACTTCTTCCGCCCGGAGGACTCCGGCGAGACCGACGTCGTCGGCCTCCAGGTCGTCACCGTCGGCTCGCGGATCGGCGAGGCCACGGCCAAGCTCTTCGCGTCCGACTCCTACCGCGACTACCTCGAACTGCACGGCCTGTCCGTGCAGCTGGCCGAGGCGCTCGCCGAGTACTGGCACGCCCGGGTCCGCGCCGAGCTCGGCTTCGCCGGCGAGGACCCGGCGGACGTCGAGGACATGTTCGCGCTGAAGTACCGCGGTGCGCGCTTCTCGCTGGGCTACGGCGCCTGCCCGGACCTAGAGGACCGGGCGAAGATCGCCGAGCTCCTGCAGCCGGAGCGGATCGGGGTGCACCTCTCCGAGGAGTTCCAGCTGCACCCGGAGCAGTCCACGGACGCGATCGTCATCCATCACCCGGAGGCGAAGTACTTCAACGCTCGGTGACAGGTGCCGGGGTAAATCCCTGCGCCTGGTGTGAGTGAGACGTACACTGGTCGGTCCAGTGCAGGCCGGTCGCCCACCCCCGTACCGGGGAGGGTGACCGGCCTTCTCGTCCCCCGATGTCGATGGAGGTGTGCCGGATGACCAGTACGGTACCCGCGTCCCTGTTCCGTGCCGACGGCCGTTCCGCCCTGCAGGCGGTCTTCCTCGACATGGACGGCACCCTCGTCGACACCGAGGGCTTCTGGTGGGACGCGGAGGTCGAGGTCTTCGCGGACCTCGGACACCGGCTCGACGTCGCCTGGAAGGAGATCGTCGTCGGCGGCCCGATGACCCGCAGCGCCGGCTACCTCATCGAGGCCACCGGTGCCGACATCACCCTCGAAGAGCTGACGGTGCTGCTCAACGAGAAGTTCGAGCAGCGCATCGGCCGGGGCGTGCCGCTGATGCCGGGCGCCGAGCGGCTGCTCGCCGAGCTGGCCCGGCACAACATCCCGGCCGCCCTGGTCTCGGCCTCGCACCGCAGGATCATCGACCGGGTGCTGCACTCCCTGGGGCGCGACCGCTTCGCCCTCACGGTGGCGGGCGACGAGGTCGGCCGGACCAAGCCGCACCCCGAGCCGTATCTGACCGCCGCGCACGGGGTGGGCGCCGACCCGGCGCTTTGCGCCGTCATCGAGGACACGGCGACCGGTGTGGCCTCGGCGGAGGCGGCCGGCTGCCGGGTCGTCGCGGTGCCCTCGGTCGCGCCGATCGCCCCCTCCGCGGGCCGCGTCGTCGTGCGGTCCCTGGAGGAGGTCGACGTCCCCTTCCTGCGCACGCTGATCGCGTCCCCGGGCTCCTCCACGCCGGCTCCCACGGGCCGGATCTGAGCTTTATTTGAGGTTCAATGTCCGAAAAGGGCTCTGCGTGACCTTGGTCACGCAGAGTGCCTGCCGGGGGGCGATTCCCGGGCAGGGCGTGTCCGGAACATGACGATTTCCCTGCACCCATGTGTCCCGTTTCGATCAGTGACGCACGAATCATGCCGACGCATGGTTATCGATCGATCCGCATTCATGCTCACCGTGTGGTGATCGAACGCACCCCCGCGGTCCTTCGGCGGCGCCGCCGCCCACTAATCTTTCGCGAGTACTCCGCCGCACCTTCCGCGTGCCCCGGCGCCCACCCAAGTCGCCGCGCACGCAGGACCGATCGCACCCCCATCCCGGCCCGATCGCCCCCGCCCCGACCGGGCGGCCGGCGGAGTGAACGATGCCGCTGTACCCAGTGCCGGCCGTCACCCGGGGCCGGATGAGGAGAACGTCCCTGATGAACCGCAAGACCCTGGTGCTGCCGGCCGTGGCCGCACTGCTCACCCCCCTGCTCTCCGCCTGCGGCGGAGGGGACGCGAGCAGAGCGATCGTCGTGGGCACCACGGACCAGTTCGTCGCCACCGAGGACGCCCCCGCCCCGCTCGACCCGGCCTTCGCCTACGACACCGGCGCCTGGAACGTGCTGCGCCAGACCGTGCAGACGCTCATGCACGTCCCGCGCGGCGGCGGCCAGCCGGTCCCCGAGGCAGCCGAGAGCTGCGGCTTCTCCGACAAGCTGAGCGAGAGCTACCGCTGCCAGCTGCGCGACGGCCTCACCTTCGCCGACGGCACCCCGATCACCGCCGAGGACGTCAAGTTCTCCATCGAGCGCGTGCTCGCCATCAAGTCCGACAACGGCACCGCCGCCCTGCTGGCGAACATCGACACCGTCGAGACCAAGGGCGACCGCGAGGTGGTCTTCCACCTCAAGACGCCCGACGCGACCTTCCCGTACAAGATCTCCACCCCCGTCGCCGGCATCCTCAGCAAGGACAAGTACGACGGCAAGCAGCTCCGCGCGGGCTTCGACGTCGACGGCTCCGGCCCGTACACGATGAAGGTCGAGCGCGACGGCGACAAGGTGACGAAGTTCGTCTTCACCAAGAACGCCAAGTACAAGGGCGACATCACCCTGCGCAACGACCGCGTCGAACTGCGCCCCTTCGACGACGCCGACAGCATGGACGCGGCGCTGGAGCGCAAGGACATCGACATGATGGCCCGCTCCATGTCGCAGCCGCAGATCAAGCAGCTCACCGAGAAGCCGCAGGACGGCATCGAGCTCACCGAGGTCCCCGGCCTGGAGATCCGCTACCTCGCCTTCAACACCAAGGCCCCCTCCGTCGAGGACAAGGCCGTCCGGCAGGCCATGGCCTCCGTGGTCGACCGCGGCGCGCTCGTCAACGACGTCTACGGCCCCACCGCACAGCCGCTGTACTCGCTGATCCCCTCCAGCGTCACCGGCCACGCCACCTCGTTCATCGACACCTACGGCGAGCCGGACAGCACCAAGGCCGCCAAGATCCTGCGCGACGCGGGCGTCAAGACGCCGGTCAAGGTCACCCTGCACTACACGACCGACCACTACGGCTCCGAGACCGCCAAGGAGTTCGAGGCCCTGCGCGGCCAGCTCAACTCCACCGAGCTCTTCGACGTACGGATCCAGGGCACCGAGTGGTCCAAGTTCCGCCCGGCCCAGAAGCGCGGCGACTACGCCGTCTACGGCCTCGGCTGGTTCCCCGACTACCCGGACCCGGACAACTACATCGCTCCGTTCCTCGACAGCGACAACTTCCTCAACACCCCCTACGTCAACCAGTCCGTCCGTGACCGGCTGATCCCGCAGTCGCGCCGGGAGGCCGACCGCACCGCCGCGACCCCCGTCTTCGAGCAGATCCAGAAGATCGTCGCCAAGGACGTCCCGGTCCTGCCGCTGTGGCAGGGCAAGCAGTACGTCGCCGCGCGCGACGACGTCACCGGCGTCGAGTGGGCGCTGAACACCTCCTCCGACCTGCTCCTGTGGGAGCTCGGCCGCGGCACCGCCTGACCCCTTCGTTCGTACCGGCCGCGCAGCCGTTGCGCGGCCGGCCTGGCAAGAGATCAAGAGGCAAGTTCTGTGAAGGCACACAACAAGTGGCTGACGGCCCCGCTCGCGGCGGGGCTCGCGGCAGCGATGCTCAGCGGCTGCGGCACCGAGCAGGGCGGCGGCTCCGGGGGAACCGGCAACACCGTCCGCGTCGGCATGTCGGACGAGATCATGGCGACCGACCCCGCCGCCGGTTACGACCCCGGCTCCTGGCTGCTGTTCAACAACGTCTTCCAGTCCCTCCTCAGCTTCCCGAAGGGGGCTTCCGAGCCCGAGCCCGAGGCCGCCGACAAGTGCGGCTTCTCGTCCGGCAGCAAGGTCTACACCTGCACCCTCCGCGACGGCCTGAAGTTCTCCAACGGCAACCCGCTCACCTCACAGGACGTCAAGTTCTCCTTCGAGCGCGCCCTGAAGATCGCCGACCCCTCGGGCCCCGCGCCGCTGCTGTCGGCCATCGACAGCATCGAGACCCCCGACGCGCGGACCGTCGTCTTCAAGCTCAAGGTCCCCGACGCCACCTTCCCGAGCAAGATCGCCTCCGGCGCCGGCTCCATCGTCGACCACCGCGAGTACCCGGCGGACGCGCTGCGCACGGACGGCAAGGCGGTCGGCTCCGGCCCCTACAAGCTGGACTCCTTCAGCGACACCGAGGCCGTCTTCACCGCCAACAACGCCTACCAGGGCAACGCCAAGCGGCGCAACGACGGCGTCACCCTCAAGCTCTACGGCGGTGACCGCCAGGCCCTCTCCAAGGCCCTGTCCGCCGACGAGATCGACGTCGCCTACCGAGGCCTGTCCGCCGACGAGATCGCCACCCTGGAAACCTCCACCAGCGCCGACAAGGGCATCGAGGTCGTCCAGGGCACCAGCGCCGAGGTCCAGCACCTCGTGTTCAACGTCAAGGACCCCGTCGTCGGGAAGCTCGGCGTCCGCAAGGCCATCGCCCACCTCGTCGACCGCGAGGCGATCGTCCAGGACATCCACAAGTCGACCGCCACCCCGCTCTACTCGATCGTCCCGGCGGGCATCCCCGGCCACAACACCGCCTTCTTCGACACCTACGGCAGCCCCGACCGGGCCAAGGCCGAGAAGGCGCTCCGCTCCGCCGGCATCACCGGCAAGGTCAAGCTCACCCTCTGGTCCACCCCCAGCCGCTACGGCCCCTCCACCGACGCGGACGTCAAGGCGATAGCCGAGCAGCTCAACGCCAGCGGCCTGTTCGACGCCCAGGCCAAGTCCGTCGAGTACGAGCAGTACGAGAAGGACATCGCCGCGGGCAAGTACGGCGTCTACGTCAAGGGCTGGGTCCCCGACTACCCGGACGCCGACAACTTCACCACCCCGTTCTTCGGCGACGACAACGTCCTCGGCAACCGCTACGAGAACGCCGTGATCACCGGCGAGCTGCTGCCGGCCGTCGCCGCGTCTCCCGACCGGTCCGAGACCGGGTCCACCTACAACAAGGTCCAGGACCTCGTCGCGGACGAGCTGCCGCTGCTCCCGCTGTGGCAGGGCAAGCAGTACGCCGTCGCCCGCGACAACGTCACCGGCCTGGAGTGGACCCTCGACGCGTCCACCGTCTTCCGCTTCTGGGAGATCAAGAAGGGCTGACACCCGCCCTGCCACACGAGGGGCCCGGCACGCGCGCGGCGTGCCGGGCCCCTCGCCCGCGTCGTACCGCTACTGCGCCCCGGGACGCACCAGACCGCTCTCGTACGCGTACACCGCCGCCTGCACCCGGTCACGCAGGCCCAGCTTGGTCAGCACATGGCCCACATGGGTCTTGACCGTCGTCTCGCTCACGAACAGATCCGCCGCGATCTCCGCGTTCGACAGACCGCGCGCCACCAGCTTCAGCACCTCGACCTCGCGGTCGGTCAGCGTGTTCAGCGTGTCCGGGACCTGCTCCTCGCCCGAGGGAAGATGCGCCGAGTACTTGTCCAGGAGCCGACGCGTGATCGACGGGGCCAGCATCGCCTCGCCCGCCGCGACCACCCGGATCGCCTGCACCAGCTCCGTCGCCGGAGCGTCCTTCAGAAGGAAACCGCTGGCCCCCGCCCGCAGCGCCTCCACCACGTACTCGTCGAGGTCGAAGGTGGTCAGCACCAGCACCTTCGCCGGCCCGTCCCGGCCGGGACCGGTGATCTGCCGGGTCGCCTCCACCCCGTCCATCCGCGGCATCCGGATGTCCATCAGCACCACGTCGGGCTGCAGCGCCCGCACCTGGTCCAGCGCCTGGAGACCGTCACCGGCCTCGCCCACCACCGCGATGTCCTGCTCGGCCTCCAGGATCATCCGGAAACCGGTACGCAGCAGGGGCTGGTCGTCGACCAGTAGGACGCGGATAGCCACGGACAACTCCTTCACGGGGCGGGCTGGACCGCATCCATTCTGCCCTGACCCTCCTCGCCGGCCGCCCCAGGCACCCCCGACCGGGCAGGCAGCACCGGCAGCGGATACACCGGGGGAGTGCCCCCGAACTCCGGACAGACCGCCTGGTGGTCGCACCAGCCGCACAGCTTCGTCGGCCGCGGCCGCCAGTCACCCGACTCCGTCGCCAGCCGGATCGCCTCCCACAGCGCCAGCAGCTTGCGCTCCACCCGCAGCAGATCCGCCTCCACCGGGTCGTACGTCAGCACGTCCCCACTGCCCAGATAGACCAGCTGCAGCCGACGCGGCACCACGTCCTTCAGCCGCCAGATCACCAGCGCGTAGAACTTCATCTGGAACAGCGCGCCCTCGCTGTACTCCGGGCGCGGCGCCTTGCCCGTCTTGTAGTCGACGATCCGCACCTCGCCCGTCGGCGCCACGTCGATCCGGTCGATCACCCCACGCAGCCGCAGCCCCGACGCCAGCTCCGTCTCCACGAACATCTCGCGCTCGGCCGGCTCCAGACGCGTCGGGTCCTCCAGCGTGAACCAGCGCTCGACCAGCGCCTCCGCCTCCGTCAGCCACCCCGCGAGCCGCTCGCCGTCCGGATCGTCCGCGAACAGCTCGCCCAGCTCCGGACGCGCCCCCAGCAGCCGGTCCCACTGGCCGGGAATCAGCGCCTTCGCCCGCGGCGCCGTCCGCTCCACCGCCGGCGCGTCGAAAAGCCGCTCGAGCACCGCGTGCACCAGCGTCCCGCGGGTCGCCGCCGCACTCGGCTTCTCCGGCAGCCGGTCGATCACCCGGAACCGGTACAGCAGAGGACACTGCATGAAATCGCTCGCCCGCGACGGCGACAACGACGTGGGCGTCCGGGGCTCCGCCGGCGGCTGCTCGCTCGTACTCATGACGAAGACCCTACGACCCGCCACTGACAGCGAGCGGAATACCATCGACTCAGGACCCCGTCGCACTGCATGATCGAACCGTGACCGAGTGCGCGGACCGAGCAGCTCGGCGACGAAAGGAACCCGTGAACCAGGACGAGTCCAAGCCGCAGCGGACCGAGGAGCCGGGCGGCGGCATCCTCATGGGCCGGCCCTTCGGCGTGCCGGTCTACGTCGCGCCCAGCTGGTTCCTCGTCGCCGCCCTCATCACGTGGGTCTTCGGCGACCAGATCGACCGCGTCCTGCCCGAGCTCGGCGCCGCACGCTACCTGGTCTCGCTGTTCTTCGCGATCGCCTTCTACGCCTCCGTACTCGTGCACGAACTGGCCCACACCCTCGCCGCCCTCCGCTTCCGACTCCCCGTGCGGCGCATCCAGCTCCAGTTCTTCGGCGGCGTCTCCGAGATCGAGAAGGAGACCGAGACCCCCGGCCGCGAGTTCCTCCTCGCCTTCGTCGGCCCCCTGCTCTCCCTCGTCCTCGCCGGGATCTTCTACCTCTCCCTCTACGCGGTCGAGCCCGGCACCGTCCCCGGCGTCCTCCTCGGCGGCCTGATGATCTCCAACCTGATCGTCGCCGTCTTCAACCTGCTCCCCGGCCTCCCCCTCGACGGCGGCCGCATGCTCCGCGCCGTCGTGTGGAAGCTCACCGGCAACGCCATGACCGGCACCGTCGCCGCCGCCTGGATCGGCCGCGCCCTCGCCGTCACCGTCCTCATCGGCCTGCCCCTGCTCACCCGCACCGGACTCCTCGGCAACTCCACGGACGACATCTCCGGCTTCACCACCGTCACCGACGCCCTCCTCGCCGCGATCCTCGCCGCCATCATCTGGACCGGCGCCGGCAACAGCCTGCGCATGGCCCGGCTGCGCGAGCACCTCCCCGAACTGCGCGCCCGCACCCTCACCCGGCGCGCCGTCCCGGTCGAGTCCGCCACCCCCCTCTCCGAAGCCCTGCGCCGCGCCAACGAGGCCGGCGCCCGCGCCCTCGTCGTCGTCGACGGCCACGGCGCCCCCACCGGCATCGTCCGCGAGACCGCCATCGCCGGCGTCCCCCAGCACCGGCGCCCCTGGGTCGCCGTCAGCGCCCTCGCCCAGGACCTCACCGAAGGCATGAAGGTCCCCGCCGAACTCACCGGCCAGCCCCTCCTCGACCACCTGCGGGCCAGCCCCGCCACCGAGTACCTGGTCGTCGAGGACGGCGGCGAGATCTACGGCGTGCTCTCCACCGCCGACGTCGAGAAGGCCTTCGTCAAGGCCATGGCACGACCCTCCTCGTAATCCCGGTACTCTGTTCGCATGTCCGAACCGACCGGTGCCGCCCGCCGACGTGGGCCCTTCAAGGTCGGGGACCAGGTTCAGCTGACCGACCCCAAGGGCCGTCACTACACGTTCACGCTCGAAGAAGGAAAGAACTTCCACACCCACAAGGGTTCTTTCCCGCACGACGAACTGATCGGCGCCCCCGAGGGCAGCGTTGTCCGTACCACCGGAAACGTCGCCTACCTCGCGCTGCGCCCCCTGCTCCCCGACTACGTCCTGTCCATGCCCCGCGGCGCAGCCGTGGTCTACCCCAAGGACGCGGGGCAGATCCTCGCCTTCGCCGACATCTTCCCCGGCGCCCGCGTCGTCGAGGCCGGTGTGGGCTCCGGCTCGCTCAGCTCCTTCCTGCTGCGCGCCATCGGCGACAGCGGCATGCTGCACTCCTACGAGCGCCGCGAGGACTTCGCCGAGATCGCCAAGGGCAACGTCGAGCGCTACTTCGGCGGCCCGCACCCCGCGTGGCAGCTGACCGTCGGCGACCTCCAGGACAACCTGTCCGACACCGACGTCGACCGCGTCATCCTCGACATGCTCGCCCCCTGGGAGTGCCTGGAGGCCGTCTCCAAGGCGCTCGTCCCCGGCGGCATCCTCTGCTGCTACGTGGCCACCACCACGCAGCTCGCGCGCACCGTGGAGTCCATCCGCGAGTTCGGCTGCTACGCCGAGCCGCAGCCCTGGGAGTCCATGATCCGCAACTGGCACGTCGAGGGCCTGGCCGTCCGCCCCGATCACCGCATGATCGGCCACACCGGCTTCCTCGTCACCGCCCGCCGCCTCGCGGACGGCGTCGAGCCCCCGATGCGCCGCCGCCGCCCCGCCAAGGGCGCCTACGGCGAGGACTACGAAGGCCCCAACAAGGGCTGACACCCCGACAACGCAGGCGTGCCGCCGCCGACTTCCCGCCCCCGGGCACGGAAGTCGACGGCGGCACCTCCACGTTCACGGCCCGGCCGGCCCGCCGGGACACCCGACCCCGCCTGTTCCGCCCTCCTGTGACGTGTGGCACGATGCCCGCAACTCCTTCCGCACCGCCCTCACAGGAGACGTCTCGCGTGCAGCCCTCCGCCGTCACGGACCTCGCGCACACCCACGCCCGTCCGGTGCACTGGCTGGCCACCGCCACCGCGATGGCCTCGGTCGTCGCCCTCGCCGGCCTGCTCCAGCCCGGCCCCGCCGGAGCCACCGCCGCCCCGGCCCCCCGGCCCGCCCCCGACGCCGCCACGGCCCACTACCCGCTCCGGTGCGGGGGAGCCCCCAGCAAGATCGCCCAGCGCGCCACCGGCGACCTCGACGGCGACGGAAACCCCGAGACCGTCGCAGTCGTACACTGCGAAGCCGGCTCGGGAACACCCCCCAGCGGTATCTACGTGCTCACCCACGGCAAGGCCACCGGCACCGGCACGGCCGCCCCCGCGGCACGCGTCGTGGCCACCCTCGTGGAGCCCTCCCAGCTGAAGAACGTGAGCGGCTTCGCCGTGCGCGACGGAGCCGTACGCGCCACCCTGCTCGGCTACTCCTCGCCCGACGTCCCCAGCTGCTGCCCCGACCAGCGCGAGCAGGTGACCTGGCGCTGGAAGGGCGGAGCCTTCGTCCGCACCGCCCGGACGGAGGCCCGGACGGTCTGACCCCCGCGTCGCCGCCGGCGGCGCGGGGAGGCGCTCAGCGCCGTCTCAGGCCGCGTCCGGGCCGTACACCTCGACACCGTCCGCGACCCGCCGCACATGGATGCAGTCGCCCGGGCACTCCTTCGCGGAGTCCACCACGTCGACGAGCAGCGGCAGCGGAACAGGGGTCGTCGCCCCCGGAGTCTGGAGCAGCTCGTCGTCCGCGCTCTTCACATAAGCGAGCCCGTCGATGTCCAGCTCGAAGACCTCGGGAGCGTACTGCGCGCAGATCCCGTCCCCGGTGCACAGGTCCTGATCGATCCAGACCTCCAGCGCCTCCTCGGGCGCCGCGGCCGGGGCCTCGTGCTGCACGGTCATATCTCCTGCCGTTTCTGCCTCGCGCGGGATGAACCGCAAGTAAGTCCGGTCAACCCTGACGGGTGTTGACCACCCACGACGATACAGCCGACCGCTTTTGCAATGGCCGCCGGTGGGTATTCCCCTGGCGTGAGGGGAAGCGCAAGGGTGAAGATCGGACACACCCCGGAGTCTTTTTGATCTAGGGGTTTCAATCATCACCCACCCAGGTAGGGTCAGGAAGCGTCCAGCTCCCCTTGGAGGAGGTGAGGACCGTGGCAGCCCACGACGACGACAACAACCGCGGCATCCGGCCCGGGCGGGGGTCTGAAGACCCCGCCGGTCAGGTTGCCTATCTCGAGCAGGAAATCGCCGTCCTGCGCCGCAAGCTCGCCGACTCTCCGCGACACACGAGGATTCTCGAGGAGCGGATCGTCGAGCTGCAGACGAACCTGGCCGGCGTGTCCGCACAGAACGAGCGGCTCGCCAATACGCTCCGTGAGGCCCGCGACCAGATCGTGGCCCTCAAGGAGGAGGTCGACCGGCTCGCCCAGCCGCCGGCCGGCTTCGGTGTCTTCCTGCAGGCCAACGAGGACGGCACGTGCGACATCTTCACCGGGGGCCGCAAGCTCCGGGTGAACGTCAGCCCCAGCGTCGAGCTCGACGAGCTCAGGCGGGGCCAGGAAGTCATGCTCAACGAAGCGCTCAACGTGGTCGAGGCCATGGAGTTCGAGCGCGCCGGGGACATCGTCACCCTCAAGGAGATCCTCGAGGACGGCGAGCGGGCCCTGGTCATCGGCCACACCGACGAGGAGCGCGTGGTCCGGCTCGCCGAACCGCTCCTCGACATCACCATCCGCCCCGGCGACGCCCTGCTCCTGGAACCCAGGTCGGGCTACGTCTACGAAGTGGTCCCCAAGAGCGAGGTCGAGGAACTCGTCCTCGAAGAGGTCCCGGACGTCGACTACGACAAGATCGGCGGTCTGGGCAACCAGATCGAGCTGATCCGCGACGCGGTCGAGCTCCCCTACCTCTACCCGGACCTCTTCAAGGAGCACGAACTGCGGCCCCCGAAGGGCATCCTGCTCTACGGCCCGCCCGGCTGCGGCAAGACGCTCATCGCCAAGGCCGTCGCCAACTCCCTTGCCAAGAAGGTCGCCGAGGTGACCGGCCAGCCCGCGGGGAAGTCCTACTTCCTCAACATCAAGGGCCCCGAGCTCCTCAACAAGTACGTCGGCGAGACCGAGCGGCACATCCGCCTCGTCTTCCAGCGTGCCCGCGAGAAGGCGAGCGAGGGCACCCCCGTCATCGTCTTCTTCGACGAGATGGAATCCCTCTTCCGCACCCGCGGATCCGGCGTCAGCTCGGACGTGGAGAACACCATCGTCCCCCAGCTGCTCGCCGAGATCGACGGCGTGGAAGGCCTGGAGAACGTCATCGTCATCGGCGCCTCCAACCGCGAGGACATGATCGACCCGGCCATCCTGCGACCCGGCCGCCTCGATGTGAAGATCAAGATCGAGCGCCCGGACGCCGAGGCGGCCAAGGACATCTTCGCCAAGTACCTGACCGCCTCGCTTCCGCTCCACGCGGACGACCTCGCCGAGCACAGCGGCTCGAAGGAGGCGGCCGCCCACGGAATGATCCAGTCCGTGGTCGAGCAGATGTACGCGGAATCCGAGGAGAACCGCTTCCTCGAGGTCACGTACGCCAACGGCGACAAGGAAGTCCTCTACTTCAAGGACTTCAATTCCGGCGCGATGATCCAGAACATCGTCGACCGGGCCAAGAAGATGGCCATCAAGGCATTCCTCGACCACGACCAGAAGGGCATCCGCGTCTCCCACCTCCTCCAGGCCTGCGTGGACGAGTTCAAGGAGAACGAGGACCTGCCCAACACCACCAACCCGGACGACTGGGCCCGGATCTCCGGAAAGAAGGGCGAGCGGATCGTCTTCATCCGCACCCTCGTCACCGGAAAGCAGGGCGCGGACACCGGTCGCTCCATCGACACGGTGGCGAACACCGGTCAGTACCTGTAGGAAGGCGCACCGGCTGCGGATGTCCGGAACCGGACGTCCGCAGCCGTCGCTTTCCACTCACCGATCCGCTTCTGATCTCCCCGTACGCCCACGACCGCTCTAGGCTCGTGGGTACCGCCGCAACACGCGCTGTGCGGGGAGCGGCGCCGGGCAAGGAGGGCCGCATGACCGTACGGCGAGTAATGGGCATCGAGACGGAGTACGGGATCTCCGTCCCCGGGCACCCCAACGCCAATGCCATGCTCACCTCGTCCCAGATCGTCAACGCCTACGCGGCGGCGATGCACCGGGCGCGCCGCGCCCGCTGGGACTTCGAGGAGGAGAACCCGCTGCGGGACGCCCGCGGCTTCGACCTCGCCCGCGAGGCCGCCGACTCCAGCCAGCTCACCGACGAGGACATCGGCCTCGCCAACGTCATCCTGACCAACGGGGCGCGACTCTACGTCGACCACGCCCACCCCGAGTACAGCGCGCCCGAGGTCACCAACCCGCGCGACGCCGTCCTCTGGGACAAGGCCGGCGAACGGATCATGGCCGAGGCCGCCCACCGGGCCGCCCAGCTCCCCGGCGCCCAGCCCATCCACCTCTACAAGAACAACACCGACAACAAGGGCGCCTCCTACGGCACGCACGAGAACTACCTGATGAAGCGGGAGACCCCCTTCTCGGACATCGTGCGCCACCTGACGCCCTTCTTCGTCTCCCGCCAGGTCGTCACCGGCGCCGGCCGCGTCGGCATCGGCCAGGACGGCCGGGAGCACGGCTTCCAGATCAGCCAGCGCGCGGACTACTTCGAGGTCGAGGTCGGCCTCGAGACCACCCTCAAGCGCCCCATCATCAACACCCGCGACGAACCGCACGCGGACGCCGAGAAGTACCGCCGCCTCCACGTGATCATCGGCGACGCCAACCTCTCCGAGATCTCCACGTACCTCAAGCTGGGCACGACGGCGCTCGTCCTCTCCATGATCGAGGACTCCTTCATCACCGTCGACCTCGCCGTCGACCAGCCCGTACGCACCCTCCACGAGGTCTCCCACGACCCGACCCTCCAGTACCTCGTCACGCTGCGCAGCGGCCGCACGCTCACCGCGGTGCAGCTCCAGATGGAGTACTTCGAGCTCGCCCGCAAGTACGTGGAGGAGCGGTACGGAGCCGACGCCGACGAGCAGACCAAGGACGTCCTGGCCCGCTGGGAGGACACGCTCAACCGGCTGGAGAACGACCCGATGAGCCTGGCCGGCGAGCTGGACTGGGTCGCCAAGCGGGAGCTCATGGAGGGCTACCGCCGCCGCGACGGCCTGGACTGGGAGGCCGCGAGGCTCCACCTGGTCGACCTGCAGTACGCGGACGTACGCCCCGAGAAGGGCCTGTACAACCGCCTGGTGGCCCGCGGACGCATGAAGCGCCTCCTGGACGAGGAGACGGTGCGGCGGGCGGAGACGAGCCCTCCGGAGGACACCAGGGCCTATTTCCGCGGCCGCTGCCTGGAGCAGTACGCGGACGACGTGGCCGCCGCGTCCTGGGACTCGGTCATCTTCGACCTGCCCGGCCGCGACTCGCTGCAGCGCGTTCCGACCCTGGAACCCCTGCGGGGTACCCGGGAGCACGTCAAGGACCTCCTGGACCGCTGTCGCACGGCGGAGGAACTGGTGCGGGTCCTGTCCGGCGGCTGAGGCCGGGAGACCCGGGAATTCCCGGATTCCCGGGCACGGCTGAAATGCCCGGGGACTGGGAATCATGGAAGCAGTGCCCGGACGTTGAAGAAACTGCGGGGCCGATGTCAGTCCCGGCTTGTAGGGTCTGATCTTGTAGGGATCCGAACGAGCGGGCCGATTCGAGCGGGGTGAGGTTTATGGCGACCAAGGACACCGGCGGCGGACAGCAGAAGGCGACGCGTTCCACCGAGGAGGTCGAGGAGACCACCACGGAGGCGAGCTCCGACCTCAAGGAGCGCCAGGAGAAGCTGAGCGACGACGTGGACTCGGTACTCGACGAAATCGATGACGTACTCGAGGAAAACGCCGAGGATTTCGTTCGTTCCTTCGTTCAGAAGGGCGGCGAGTGATTTCGCCTGTGAATCACAGGTGAAATCGACGGGGGCTTGATTTGCGGGATTCAAGCGGTGTCCGCGTCGTCGGCAGGTTGAGCCGACGGAGGCGTTCGCTTCGCATAGGGCCGTCGCCGCAGATCAAGCCCCACTCGGAGGGGGACCGTAACGAGAGGGCGTCCGACGGCCTCTGGACACGCTGGAAACCGTGCCGGGCGGTAGAGGGGCGTGCCGGCCACCTGAAGCGCCAGTGCGGCATGACCGAGGCGGAGCGCGACGAGATGACCGCGTCGCGAGACGGGCTCTGCCTCATCTGTCAGAAGGCCCCCGCGGTGCATGTGGATCATTGCCATGGGACGGGTAGGGTCCGTGGCGTACTGTGCTTCAACTGCAATTCGGCCATCGGCAAGTTGGGAGACGATCCCGACGTCCTCCGTCGGGCCATCGCATACCTGGAGGGACACGCGTGGAAGCCAACACTCGTAGCACAGGGCGACTGCCGGCGGCCTTCCTGACGCCGGGCTCGTCCTCGTTCATCGACTTCCTCGCCGACCACTCGCCGGAGCTGCTCCCGGGCAACCGGAAGCTGCCGGAGGGGATCGTCGAGGCGCCCCACGGAACGACCATCGTCGCCGCGACCTTCCCCGGCGGGGTCGTGCTCGCCGGTGACCGGCGGGCGACCATGGGGAACATGATCGCGCAGCGGGACATCGAGAAGGTGTTCCCGGCCGACGAGTACTCCGCGGTCGGCATCGCCGGTACGGCGGGCCTCGCGGTGGAGATGGTGAAGCTGTTCCAGCTGGAGCTGGAGCACTTCGAGAAGGTGGAGGGCGCGACCCTCTCCCTGGAGGGCAAGGCCAACCGCCTGTCCACGATGATCCGCAGCAACCTCGGCATGGCCATGCAGGGCCTCGCCGTCGTCCCCCTCTTCGCGGGCTGGGACGAGGGCAAGGAGAAGGGCCGGATCTTCTCGTACGACGTCACCGGCGGCCGCTCCGAGGAGCACGGCTACGCCGCCACCGGCTCGGGCTCGATCTTCGCGCGCGGCTCGATGAAGAAGCTCTACCGGGACGACCTGACGGAGCAGCAGGCCACCACGCTCGTCGTCCAGGCGCTGTACGACGCGGCGGACGACGACTCGGCGACCGGCGGCCCGGACCTGGCCCGCAGGATCTTCCCGATCGTCACCGTCATCACCGACGAGGGCTTCCGCAGGCTCACCGAGCCGGAGTCCTCCGAGCTGGCCCGGTCGGTCACCGAGCGGCGTCTCGAGCAGCCCGACGGGCCGCGTGCCGCCCTGCTCTGACCACTCGTCGCCTCCCTGTAGAAGCCCAGAAGAAAGGGACGGATAGCCGGTGTCCACGCCGTTCTATGTCTCACCCCAGCAGGCCATGGCCGACCGGGCGGAGTACGCCCGCAAGGGCATCGCCCGTGGCCGCAGCCTGGTCGTCCTCCAGTACGCCGACGGCATCGTCTTCGTCGGCGAGAACCCGTCCCGCGCGCTGCACAAGTTCAGCGAGATCTACGACCGGATCGGCTTCGCCGCGGCCGGCAAGTACAACGAGTACGAGAACCTGCGGATCGGCGGTGTGCGCTACGCCGATCTGCGCGGCTACACCTACGACCGCGACGACGTCACGGCCCGCGGTCTGGCCAACGTCTACGCCCAGACCCTGGGCACCATCTTCTCCAGCGCGGGGGAGAAGCCCTACGAGGTGGAGCTGGTGGTCGCCGAGGTCGGCGCGGAGCCCGAGGGCGACCAGATCTACCGGCTGCCGCACGACGGGTCGATCGTGGACGAGCACGGCTCGGTCGCGGTCGGCGGCAACGCGGAGCAGATCAGCTCCTTCCTGGACCAGCGGCACCGCGACGGGATGTCGCTCGCCGAGGCGCTGAAGCTGGCCGTGCAGGCGCTGTCCCGGGACACCAACGGCACCGAGCGGGAGATCCCCGCGGAGCGCCTCGAGGTGGCGGTCCTGGACCGTACGCGCCCGCAGCAGCGCAAGTTCAAGCGGATCGTGGGCCGGCAGCTGGTGCGTCTGCTGGGTGCGGACGACGCGGCCGTGACCAAGACGGACGACCCGTCCGACGAGGTGGACGAGGCCGGCGGGGAGTAGTCCGCGCCTGAGGGTTCGAAGGCCCCGGAGCCGTTGGGTTCCGGGGCCTTCGGTGTGCGTGGGGCGGGTCAGCGGGCCGGTGGGGGGCCCGAGGAGCCGCGGACGGCGAGTTCGACGGGCAGTACGGCCGGTTCGGGCCGTTCGCCGGACAGGGCCGCCAGGAGGGCCGCCATGCCGCGTCCGCCGAACTCCTCGGCGGGCAGCCGGACGGTGGTGAGTTCGGGTTCGAGGGCGGTGGCGAGGGCCATGTCGTCGAATCCGGTGACGGAGAGGTCTTCGGGGATGCGCAGGCCGAGCCGGCGGGCGGCCTTGTAGACGCCTGCCGCGAGGATGTCGTCGTCGCACACGACGGCCGTGGGGCGGGGGCCCGGGGCGGTGAGGGCGAGGTGGGCGGCCTCCCAGGCGGCGGTGACGTTCAGGGGGGCGCGTACGGTCCGCAGCTCGGTGCCGCGCAGGGCGTCGGTGAGGACGGCGGCGCGGGCGTCGAAGGTCCAGGAGGGGACGGCGGAGGCCAGGTGCAGGAAGCTGCGGTGGCCGAGGCCGAGGAGGTGGTCGGTCACGCGCCGCATGCCGTCGGCGACGTCGAGGTTCACATGGGCGGCGGCCCCGCGGTCGGCGGGGTCGCTGTCGAGCATGACGAGGGGCAGGTCGGTGCCCTGGAAGGCCTTGAGGGCGTCCGTGGCCATCGAGGAGGCGAGCACGCCGTCGAGGGCGGCCTGGGCGGAGGCGAAGGGGTCCTTGGCGGGGCCGATGCCGTCGGGGGAGGGGTAGAGGACGACGCCGAAGCCGTGCCGGGCGGCCTCGACGGCGGCGCCGGTGTACACGTGGGCGAAGAACTCGTTGGTGAGGGCGGGGACGACGAGCAGTGCGGTCCTGGTGCGGCCGAGGCGCAGGTTGCGGGCGGCGAGGTTGGGGCGGTAGCCGAGCTCGGCGGCGGCTTCGCGGACGGTGGCGGCGGTGCGTTCGGAGACGCGGCCGCGCCATTTGTCGCCGAGGACGAGGGAGACGGTGGCCTGGGAGACGCCGGCGGTCCTGGCGACGTCCCGGCTGGTGGGGCGGTTCCCGCTGGGGGGTTCCGGGCTGTGCACTCGTGCCTCCGCGACGGATGGTGGTCCGGCACGCGGGGTGGACCGGCGTGCTGCGGTCATGGTACGTATGACTCGACACGTTATACGTAAAACCTCGGGCTGAGGCCCAGGGAGGGGAGACCACATGGCCACCGAGGCCGGGGCGAACGGCGGCTATCTGGACATCCTGCGGGCGCCGCATGCCGCCCGCCTGCTGGCGGGCACGCTCGTCGGGCGGCTGCCCAACGGCACCGGCCCCATCGCCATCACCGTCTTCACCCGAGCCGAGGGCGGCAGCTACAGCCTGGCCGGCGGCCTCATCGCCGCGTACGGGCTGGCCACCGCCGTGGGCCAGCCGCTGCTCGGCCGTGCCGTCGACCTCAAGGGCCAGCCCCGCGTCCAGCTCCCGGCCGCCCTGATATCCGCCCTCGGCATGGCCGCCCTTGCCCTCACCGGCATCGGCAACCTCTTCCTCGCCTACGCCGCCGTGCTGGTCGCCGGGGTCTTCACGCCGCCCCTGGAGGGCGGACTGCGCGCCCTGTGGCCGAGCGTGCTCGGCCGCGAGGACCGGGTGCACCGCGCGTACGCCCTGGACGCCGTGGCCCAGGAGGTCATGTTCACCGTCGGGCCGCTGCTGCTCACGCTCCTGGTCTCGCTCTGGTCGCCGGCCGCGGCGCTGCTCGTGATCAATCTGCTCGGCGTGCTCGGGGCCCTGTCCGTGGTCCTGTCCAAGCCCTCCCGCAGCTGGCGCTCCGCGCCCCGCGAGGCGCACTGGCTCGGGGCGCTGCGCTCGCCGGGGCTGCTGGCGCTGCTCGCCTCGTTCTTCTTCGTGGGGCTCGCCCTGGGCTCCATCACGGTGGCCGGCGTCGCCTATGCGGACGACCGCGGCAACGAGGCCGTCTACGGCTGGCTGATGGCGGCCCTCGGCCTCGGCGCGCTGGTCGGCGGAGTCTTCTACGGCGCCCGGCAGTGGGCCGGTGCCCCCGAGCGGCGGCTGCGGGTCCTGGTGCTGCTGCTCGCCCTGGGCTATCTGCCCCTGATGCTGGTGCCGGGACCGGTCGCGATGACCGCGCTGGCCGCCCTGGCCGGCGTGTTCCTGGCCCCGGCCATCGCCTGCGCCTTCCTCGTGGTGGACCGCCACGCGCCCGCCGGCACGGTCACCGAGGCCTTCTCCTGGCTCGTCACCACCTTCGGCGTCGGCGCGGCCCTCGGCTCGGCCGTCTCCGGGCCCGCCGTCGAACTGGCGGGGACCCCGGCCGGATTCGCGGTGGCCGGCGCGGGCGGCTTCGTCGCCTTCCTGGTCCTGCTCGCCACCGGTCGGGTGCTGGGCGCCGCCCCGCGCGGCTCCCAGGTGCGACACGCCGTCAGCGGGGGCGGTGCGAACACCGGGTCCGAGGGCGGTCGGGCCGAAAACAACACGCACTCATCGGAAAATGATCGAAACGGGGCCGTCGAACCCGGTTTCAGCTCAGGCCATCAGGCGTAATGTTCAGACATGGACCGCCGCATTTTCGGGCTGGAGAACGAGTACGGCGTCACGTGCACGTTCAGGGGACAGCGCCGACTGTCTCCTGACGAAGTGGCGCGCTACCTCTTCCGCCGTGTCGTGTCATGGGGCCGCAGCAGCAATGTCTTCCTGCGGAACGGAGCCCGCCTGTACCTGGACGTGGGTTCGCATCCGGAATACGCAACTCCCGAATGCGACAACGTGGTCGAACTGGTCACCCACGACAAGGCCGGCGAGCGCATTCTCGAAGGACTCCTCGTCGACGCGGAACGCCGCCTGCACGAGGAGGGAATCGCGGGCGACGTCTATCTCTTCAAGAACAACACCGACTCTGCGGGAAACTCCTACGGCTGCCACGAGAACTATCTGGTCGCCCGGCACGGAGAGTTCTCCCGACTCGCGGACATCCTCATTCCCTTCCTCGTCACCCGGCAGTTGATCTGCGGTGCCGGAAAGGTGCTGCAGACCCCGCGGGGAGCGGTCTACTGCGTCTCCCAGCGGGCCGAGCACATCTGGGAGGGCGTCAGCTCCGCCACCACCCGTTCGCGCCCCATCATCAACACCCGCGACGAGCCGCACGCGGACGCCGAGCGCTACCGCAGGCTCCACGTCATCGTCGGCGACTCGAACATGTCCGAGACGACCATGCTCCTCAAGGTCGGCGCCACCGACCTCGTGCTGCGCATGATCGAGGCGGGCACCGTGATGCGCGACCTGACCCTGGAGAACCCGATCCGGGCCATCCGCGAGGTCAGCCACGACATCACCGGCCAGCGCAAGGTGCGCCTCGCCAGCGGCCGGGAGGCCTCCGCCCTGGAGGTCCAGCGGGAGTACTACGAGAAGGCCGCCGACTTCGTCGACCGCCGGGGCATCCGCACCGGCACCGTCGCCCAGGTCCTCGAGCTCTGGGGCCGGACCCTGGACGCGATCGAGCAGGAGCAGCTCGACCGCATCGAGACCGAGATCGACTGGGTCATGAAGTACAAGCTCATCGAGCGCTACCGCGCCAAGCACAACATGACGATGTCGCACCCGCGGGTCGCCCAGATAGACCTCGCGTACCACGACATCCACCGCCGCCGCGGGCTGTACTACCTGCTCCAGAAGAACGGCCAGGCGGCCCGGGTGTGCAACGACGTGAGGATCTTCGAGGGCAAGTCGGTGCCCCCGCAGACCACCAGGGCCCGGCTGCGCGGCGACTTCATCCGCCGTGCCCAGGAGCAGCGCCGGGACTTCACGGTCGACTGGGTCCACCTGAAGCTCAACGACCAGGCGCAGCGCACGGTGTTGTGCAAGGACCCGTTCCGCTCGGTCGACGACCGGGTGGAAAAGCTGATCGCCGGCATGTAGTACCGGCCTGGACGCGCCTGACGGCCCCGCACGTTTCACGTGCGGGGCCGTCGTCATCTCAGGCCGGTCCCCTAGAGTGTCCGGACAACTACTGTGCCGTCTGAGATCTGAGGAACTAGTGCGCCGACTTGCCGGCCTGCTCGTCGTCCCGCTGCTGCTGCTCTCCACAGCGGCCTGCGGCAGCGATGACAAGGGCTCCGATTCCGGTTCGATGAAGAACGGGCTTCCCGCCATCACCGCGGGGGAGAAGTTCGGTGAGAAGCCGACCCTCTCCCAGGGCGTGGGCGATCCGCCGAAGGCCCTGAAGGTCAACGTCATCAGCGAGGGCAAGGGCGCGGTCACGAAGAAGGGCGACGCGCTCCAGGTGAACTACCTGGGGCAGGCCTGGGACTCGACCACTCCCTTCGACAACAGCTTCGACCGGAAGCAGCCCTTCGACCTGACGCTGGGCGCCGGTCAGGTCATCAAGGGCTGGGACCAGGGCCTCGAGGGTCAGAAGGTCGGCAGCCGCGTCGAGATCGGCATCCCGCCGGAGCTGGGCTACGGCGCGCAGGGGCAGGGCGACATCAAGCCCAACGCCACGCTGGTCTTCGTGGTCGACATCCTGAAGGCCGTCACCATCCCGAAGTCCGCCGAGGGCACCCCGGTCGCCCAGGAGGACAAGGACCTGCCGAAGGTCGGCACCAACACCGACGGCAAGCAGCCCTCGCTGACCGTCCCCAAGGTGAACCCGCCGACCAAGCTGGTCTCCAACTACATCCTGGAGTCCAAGGGCGAGACCGTCGCGGCCACCGACACGGTCGTCGTGAACTACGTGGCCGCCCTGTGGAAGGACGGCAAGGTCTTCGACTCGACGTACACGACGGGCAAGCCGGCCAACTTCCCGCTGTCCCAGCTGACCCTGAAGGGTCTGAAGGACGGCATCGCCGGCAAGAAGATCGGCAGCCGGGTCCTGATCGTCGCGCCGCCGTCCGAGGCCTTCGGCGACCAGGAGAAGCAGGGCATCCCGAAGAACTCCACCCTGGTGTTCGCCGTCGACATCCTGGCGAAGATGTAAGACTGTCCCGGTCGCGCGGACCGTCGTCCGCGCGGTTCACGGTTTTCAAGAGGAGTGCACTGCAGTGAGCATCGAGAAGCCCGAGGTCGACTTCCCGGGCGGCGAGCCGCCGGCCGATCTCGAGATCAAGGACATCTGGGAGGGCGACGGCGAGGTCGCCGGCGCCGGTGACTTCATTCAGGTCCACTACGTCGGTGTCCTCTTCGAGTCCGGCGAGGAGTTCGACTCCTCCTGGAACCGCGGCACCCCGCTGGACTTCCGGCTCGGTGTCGGCCAGGTCATCGAGGGCTGGGACAAGGGTGTCCAGGGCATGAAGGTCGGCGGCCGCCGCCAGCTGGTCATCCCCGCCCACCTCGCCTACGGCGACCGTGGTGCCGGCGGCAAGATCGGCCCCGGCGAGACGCTGATCTTCGTCTGCGACCTCGTGGGCGTGAAGAAGGGCTGACCCGGACACCCGGTCACCCGCAGGGCCCCCGCCTTCACGGCGGGGGCCCTCGCTTTTGTCCGGACACCCCGGGGCGGTACCGTCGGACGTCCGAGAAGTCCATCCGGCAGAAGAGGTACGGGGCGTCGATGGCGATTGCCAAGGCCGAGCGGCTGATGAATCTTGCGCTGTGCCTGCTCGGAACCCGGCGCCCGCTGAGCAAGCGGGAGCTCCGGGGGTCCATCGAGGCCTATATGGAGGCCACCGCCGAGGACGCCTTCAACCGCATGTTCGAGCGGGACAAGGACGATCTGCGCGAGCTCGGTCTGGTGATCGAGACGGTCGAGAACCTGGACGGCGAGACCGGCTATCTGGCCCGCCGCGACTCCAACCGGCTGCCGCCCATCACCCTGGACGCCGAGGAGGCCGCCGCCCTCGGGCTCGCCGCCAAGGTCTGGCAGCAGGCCCGTCTCGCCGGAGCCGCCAGCGGCGCCCTGCAGAAGCTGCGCGCGGCCGGCATGCCGGAGGCGGAGGACGCGTACGACTCCCAGGCCAGCGCCCTGGAGCCGCGCATCCCGGTGCACGAGGCCGCGTTCGAGCCGCTGATGCTGGCCTGCCGCGACCGCCGGCCGGTCGTCTTCGACTACCGCAAGGCCAACGCCGCCCGCCCCGAGACCCGGCACGTCGAGCCGTGGACGCTGGAGTGCTGGCGCGGCCACTGGTACCTGGCGGGCTGGGACCGCGACCGCGGGGCCGAGCGGGTCTTCCGCCTCTCCCGTATCACCGGCAAGGTCCGCTCCCGGGCCGGTGCCTTCACCGCGCCGGTGCCCGACGTCGTCACCGTCCGGGAGACCGTGGAGAGCTGGGCGGGGGAGACCGCCACCCGCTCGGCGCGGATCAGGCTGCGGTCGGGCTGCGGCTATCCGCTGCGCTCGCGCGCCCAGTCCGTACGGGAGGGCGCGGACGGCTGGGACGAGCTGGAGATCCCGTACGGGCACGGCCTCGACGCCTGGCTCGTGGAGTTCGGCCCCGACGTGGTCGTGCTGGAGCCCGCCGATCTGCGGGCCGACGTGGTGGAGCGGCTGCGCGCCGTGGCCAAGGGCTGAGGGGGAAGGAACCATGGCGGCGAACGCGATCGACCAGACGAGGCGGATGCTCTCCCTCGTCACCTATCTCCGCGAGCGGCCCGGCGCGCACGTCGCCGACGTGGCCCGCGCCTTCGGGATCACCGAGGACGAGCTGATCTCCGACCTCGATGTGCTGCCGATGTGCGGGACCAGCTTCCGCGGCGGTGATCTGCTGGACATCGACACCGACGGCGACCGGATCTGGTGGCACAACCCGGACGACGTCGCGGCGCCGCTGCGGCTGGCCGCCGACGAGGCGACCGCCCTGCTGGTCGCGGCGCGGGCGGTGGCCACGCTGCCCGGGCTGCGCGAGGGCGACCGGGAGGCGCTGCTGCGTGCCACGGCCAAGCTGGAGGCGGCGGCGGGCGAGGCGGCCGGTGCGAGCTCCCGGCTCTCGGTGACCTTCGAGTCCGAGGGCGGGGTCTTCGCCGAGGTGGACCGGGCGATCTCCGAACGCAGGCGGCTGTGGCTGCGCTACTACTCGCCGGCGCGCGACGAGCTGACCGAGCGCGAGGTGGATCCGATCCGGCTGTTCGCCGTCGGGCACACGTACATGGAGGCGTGGTGCCGGCTGTCCGAGGCGCGCCGTACCTTCCGGCTCGACCGGGTCGCCGAGATCCGGATCCTGGACGAGCACGCGGCACCACCGGAGCTCGAGCTGCGGGACCTGTCGGAGGGGCTGGTGCAGCCGTCCGCCGAGGATCCCGAGGTCGTGGTCGAGGTGGGTCCCGGGGGCCGCTGGGTCGCCGAGTACTACCCGCACGACCGGGCGGACGAGCTGCCCGACGGCGGTCTGCGGATCACCCTCAGGACGCCTGCCCCGGCCTCGCTGCGGCGGCTCGCGCTGCGGCTCGGGAGTGACGGGCGGATCGTCGCCCCGCAGGAGCTCGCGGACAGCGCCCGGGACGCGGCGGCGGCCGCGCTGGCCGCGTACGAGGGCTGAGAGCAGGGGGAGCGTGACGTTCCGGGCGACCGGGCGCGGTTCCCAGTGAGAGGCACGTGTACGTACCGCAGTGGGGAGAGTTGAGGTAAATGTCCGCGATGTCCACGATGTCCGGTATTGCGGCGTCGGTCGCTCCGGTCCACTTCAAGGCCGCCTGCCCCGACTGCCGATCCCGCTTCGAACTCTCCGCGGGCGCCCTGCGGCTCGCCATCGGTGCCAGCCGCCGGACCACCTTCTACTCCTTCACCTGCCCCGAGTGCGGCAGCGCCGTCCGCAAGCCGGCCGGTGAGCGGATCGTCGAACTGCTCACCGGCGGCGGCGTGAACACCCTGCGGCTGCACACCACCGGCTGACGTCCCCGGGCGGCGGGGCGTCTAGGCTCGGCACATGTTCTGGCCCATGCTCGCCATCGCCCTCGGCTTCCTCGGCATCGCCGTCCTCGGTGTCCTCGGCATCAAGGTCTTCGTGGAGGCCCAGCGCCTCGGCCGTCAAGTGGCTCACACCACACAGCGCATCAACCAGGCCGCCGAAGACCTCGAACGGGCCGCGGTCGACCTGGCCCGAACGGGCGAGACGCTGCGCTGAACCGGTGCCGTACGCTGCGCGGAGCGCCCGTGGCCAGGGGGCACGGGCGAAACCTTTGAGTATGCACAGGCATTGCCGCCCGTTTACTCCTGCGGGTTACGATCGCATTCAGCGCGGTGGCCGGACGCATGTCCGACCCGCCGGGCACGCACTCCAATGTCGCCTCGGTGAAGAAGGTAAACAGCTATGGGTAGGCTCGGCCCCACCGAGATCATTCTCATCCTCGTCGTGATCATCCTCCTGTTCGGCGCCAAGAAGCTGCCGGACATGGCCCGTTCGCTGGGCAAGTCGGCCCGCATCCTCAAGAGCGAGGCCAAGGCCATGAAGTCCGACGACCAGCAGAGCGCCCCGGCCGACCCGCCCCACGCCGGCGCCCAGGACCAGCAGCCCGCGCCGCGCACCATCCAGGCCGCTCCCGGCGACGTGACCAGCTCGCGTCCCGTGACCGAGCCCACGGACACCACCAAGCGCTGACCCGGTCCGCCGCGGCCGTCGCGACCGAGCGACGGCTGCCGCACGAGATGAGGACGTGGGTTGCTCAAGTCTGCCCGCAAGCAGGAGAAGGATCCCGAGGGCCGGATGCCCCTCGTGGAGCACCTGCGTGAACTTCGCAACCGCCTCGCGAAGGGCCTGCTGGCCATCGCCGCGGTCACCGTCGTGGCCCTCGTGTACAGCGAGGAGCTGATGCAGTTCCTGACGAAGTCGGTGCCCACCTGCCCCGAGCACGTCCAGAGCAACGGCGGCAACTGTGCGATCGTCTCCTTCAACACGCTGATGGCCCCGTTCAGCACGACGATCCAGCTCTCCCTGACGGCGGGCCTCGTCGTGGCGAGCCCGGTCTGGCTTTACCAGCTCTGGGCCTTCATCGCGCCCGGACTGCACAAGCACGAGAAGAAGTACACGTACGCCTTCGTCGGCGCCGCGGTCCCGCTCTTCGCGGCCGGCGCCTACCTCGCGTACCTCATCCTTCCCGTCAGCGTGAAGGTGCTCATCAGCCTCACGCCGGAGGGCTCCGCCAACATCCTCTCGCTCGGTGACGTCCTCGACTTCACCCTGCGCATGGTGCTGGTCTTCGGCCTCGCCTTCGAGCTCCCGCTGGTCCTGGTGATGCTCAACCTCACCGGTGTCCTCAGCGGCCGCCGGATGGCCCGCTGGTGGCGCGGCGTGATCATGGGCGTGTTCATCTTCGGCGCCGTCATCACCCCGACCACCGACCCGGTCGGCATGCTGGCCCTCGCCGGACCGATCACGATCCTCTACCTGGCGGCCGTCGGCTTCTCGCTCCTCAACGACAAGCGCCGGGCCCGCGCCAACCCCGACGCCCAGCTCGGCGACGACGAGGCCTCCCGGCTGGACCTCACCCCCGAGCCCGTCGCCGCCGCCCCGGCCCTTCCCGAGCAGGCCACCGGCGAGTCGGACGGGGCCAGGTCGCACCGGCTGAACGGATACGACGACATCACCTGATCCGGCCGGGACCGAGTCCCCGGCGATCACGCGACGGCCCCCCGGACCCGCTCCGGGGGGCCGCTGTCTTCCGCGGAGCCGCTCTCCCGCAAGCCCGTCGATAAAGATCGCGTCACTGTCAGAGGTGGCGGGTAGGCTCGACAACAAGATGACAGAGGACCTCACACCAGCCGAAGCGTATGCGGCCGCCCTGGCTCGCAACGCCGAGCAGGCCACTGCGCTGGCCCCCTTCCGCGAGATGTACGACTTCGGTCTGGACCCCTTCCAGATCGAGGCGTGCCAGGCCCTCGAAGCGGGCAAGGGCGTGCTCGTCGCCGCTCCCACGGGATCCGGCAAGACCATCGTCGGCGAGTTCGCCGTCCACCTCGCGCTCCGCCAGGGGCGCAAGTGCTTCTACACGACGCCGATCAAGGCGCTCTCCAACCAGAAGTACGCCGACCTCGTCAAGCGGTACGGCCACGACAAGGTCGGACTGCTCACCGGCGACAACAGCGTCAACGGCGACGCGCCCATCGTCGTCATGACCACCGAGGTCCTCCGCAACATGCTGTACGCGGGGTCCCAGGCGCTGTCCGGCCTCGGCTACGTGGTCATGGACGAGGTGCACTACCTCTCCGACCGCTTCCGCGGCGCAGTCTGGGAGGAAGTGATCATCCACCTCCCCGAGTCCGTGACCCTCGTCTCGCTCTCCGCGACCGTCTCCAACGCCGAGGAGTTCGGCGACTGGCTGGACACCGTCCGCGGCGACACCGAGGTGATCGTCTCCGAGAGCCGCCCCGTGCCGCTGTGGCAGCACGTCCTGGCCGGCCGGCGGATGTACGACCTCTTCGAGGAGGAGACCGACCACGGCGGCCGCGGCGCCTCCCGCCGCGAGGTCAACCCCGACCTGCTGCGCCTGGCCCGCACGGAGAACTCGCGCACCTACAACCCGCGCGACCGGCGCCGCGGCAAGATGGTCCGCGAGGCCGACCGCGAGCGCGAGCGGCGCCAGCGCTCCCGGATCTGGACCCCCGGCCGGCCCGAGGTCATCGAGCGGCTCGACGCCGAGGGGCTGCTGCCCGCCATCACCTTCATCTTCAGCCGGGCCGGCTGCGAGGCGGCCGTCCAGCAGTGCCTCTACGCGGGCCTGCGGCTCAACGACGACGACGGGCGCCGGCGGGTCCGCGAGATCGTCGAGGAGCGCACCGCCTCCATCCCGACCGAGGACCTCCACGTCCTCGGTTACTACGAGTGGCTGGAAGCGCTGGAGCGTGGCATCGCCGCCCACCACGCGGGCATGCTCCCCACCTTCAAGGAGGTCGTCGAGGAGCTGTTCGTGCGCGGCCTCGTCAAGGCCGTCTTCGCCACCGAGACCCTCGCGCTCGGCATCAACATGCCGGCCCGCTCCGTGGTCCTGGAGAAGCTCGTCAAGTGGAACGGCGAGCAGCACGCCGACATCACCCCCGGCGAGTACACCCAGCTCACCGGCCGTGCCGGCCGCCGCGGCATCGACGTCGAGGGCCACGCCGTGGTCCTGTGGCAGCGCGGCCTCGACCCCGGCCACCTCGCCGGTCTCGCCGGCACCCGGACCTATCCGCTGCGCTCCAGCTTCAAGCCCTCGTACAACATGGCGGTCAACCTGGTCGACCAGTTCGGCCGGCACCGCTCCCGCGAGCTCCTGGAGACCTCGTTCGCCCAGTTCCAGGCCGACCGCTCGGTCGTCGGGATCTCCCGCCAGGTCCAGAAGAACGAGGAGGGCCTGGAGGGCTACCGCGAGGGCATGACCTGCCACCTCGGCGACTTCGAGGAGTACGCGCAGCTGCGCCGCGAGCTCAAGGACCGCGAGACCGACCTGGCCCGGCAGGGCGCCGCCCAGCGCCGCGCCCAGGCCGCCGCCGCTCTGGAGAAGCTCAAGCCCGGCGACGTGATCCACGTCCCGACCGGCAAGTTCGCCGGACTCGCCCTCGTCCTCGACCCCGGCATCCCTGCCGGGCGGACCAACGGCCACCGCGGCTTCGAGCACCATGACGGCCCGCGCCCGCTGGTCCTCACCGCCGAGCGGCAGGTCAAGCGGCTCGCCTCGATCGACTTCCCGGTCCCGGTCGAGCCGCTGGAGCGGATGCGCATCCCCCGCTCCTTCAACCCGAGGTCCCCGCAGTCCCGCCGCGACCTGGCCTCCGCGCTGCGCACCAAGGCCGGGCACATCAACCCGGAGCGGCACCACAGGCAGCGCTCGGCCGCCGCCGACGACCGCGAGATCGCCCGGCTGCGCACCGCGATCAGGGCGCACCCCTGCCACGGCTGCGACGAGCGCGAGGACCACGCCCGCTGGGCCGAGCGCTACCACCGGCTCCAGCGCGACACCAAGCAGCTGGAGCGGCGCATCGAGGGCCGCACCAACACCATCGCCCGCACCTTCGACCGGATCGTCGCGCTCCTCACCGAGCTCGACTACCTGCGCGGCGACGACGTCACGGACAACGGCAAGCGGCTCGCCCGGCTGTACGGCGAGCTCGACCTGCTCGCCAGCGAGTGCCTGCGCGAGGGCGTGTGGGAGGGGCTCAACCCGGCCGAGCTGGCCGCCTGCGTCTCGGCCCTCGTCTTCGAGGCCCGGCAGTCCGACGACGCCGTCCCGCCGAAGGTGCCGGCCGGCAAGGCCAAGGCCGCGCTCGGCGAGATGGTGCGGATCTGGGGTCGGCTCGACGCGCTCGAGGAGGAGTTCCGGCTCCACCAGGCCGAGGGCGTCGGCCAGCGCGAGCCGGACCTCGGCTTCGCCTGGGCCGCCTATCAGTGGGCCTCCGACAAGGGGCTCGACGAGGTGCTGCGCGAGGCCGAGATGCCGGCGGGCGACTTCGTCCGCTGGTGCAAGCAGGTCATCGACGTCCTCGGGCAGATCGCGGCGGCCGCGCCGCGGGAGAACAGCACGGTCGCGAAGAACGCCCGCAAGGCGGTCGACTCGCTGCTGAGGGGAGTCGTGGCCTACAGCTCGGTCGGCTGACGGTGATTCGGCTCGGATGACGGTGACTCGGTCGGGTGCTGGTGGCCACCGGTCGGGTGTCGGTGATTCGGTCGGCTGATGGCGGCTGGCCCGGTCGGGTGTCGGTGATTCGGTCGGCTGAGGTCGCCCGGTCGGGTGACGGTGATTCGGTCGGCCGACGGTGGCTCGGTCGACCGATGAACCGACACGGGTTTCCACAGGGGGTTTTCCACAGGGGTGGCGGAGCGGTGCTTCCGTCCGCTTCCATGAACTCGTACAGAAGAACGAGTACTTGGGGCACACCACCACGCAACTCCTGCGGAAGGAAACGCACGTGACCACGCAAGCCGGTTCGTCCGCCGTCGGCACCTCGACGGCGGACGGGCGGAAGACAGTGCCGGGGCCGCGCGGCGTGCCCCTGCTCGGGAACCTGCCGGAGTTCGGCAAGGACCCGCTCGCCTTCTTCGAACGGCTGCGTGAGCGCGGGGACTTCGTCCGCTGGCGCTTCGGGAACACCCCCGCCCTGTTCATCGCCCACCCCGAGACCATCGGCGAACTGCTCACCGAGGTCGAGCGGACCTTCGACCAGCCCGACCTCGGCATCGCCTTCCGCACCCTGCTCGGTGACGGGGTCGTGGTCTCCAAGGGGGCCGACTGGCGCCGCAAGCGCTCCCTCGTCCAGCCCTCCGTCCGGCCCCGGCAGGTCAAGTCCTACGCCGCCACCATGGCCGAGTGCGCCGTCGACCTCGCCGGGCGCTGGAGCGACGGGCAGCGGATCGACGTCAAGAAGGAGATGGCCGCCCTCACCCAGCTCATCGCCGTCCGCACCATCTTCGGCGTCGACACGGCCGCGGACGCCGAGGCCATCGGGCGCGCGATGGACATCGCCCAGCAGGAGATCGGCGCCGAGTTCAGCGGCATCGGCGCCCTGCTCCCCGACTGGGTCCCCACCCCCGGCCGGGCCCGCATCAAGCGGGCCACCGCCGTCATCGACGCCGAGGTCTCCCGGGTCGTCGCCCGCCACCGGGACGGGGACGGCGACCGCCCCGACCTGCTCAGCCGCCTCCTCGCCGCCCAGGACGAGACCGGCGCCCACCTCTCCGACCGGGAGATCAGGGACGAGACCGTCACCCTCTACATCGGCGGGCACGAGACCACCAGCTCGACCCTCGTCTGGGCCTGGTATCTCCTCTCCCGCAACCCTCGCGTGTCCGAGGCGCTCGCCGCCGAGCTCGACCGGGTCCTCGGCGACCGCGACCCCGGCTTCGACGACTACGCCGAACTCGCCTACACCCAAGCCGTGGTGAAGGAGACCCTCCGCCTCTTCCCCACCATCTGGCTGCTCACCGGCATCGCCAAGGAGGGTGCCGTCCTGGGCGGTGCGCCGGTCCCGGCCGGCACCCGTGTCTGGAGCAGCCAGTGGGCCACCCACCGCGATGCCCGGTGGTACCGCGAGCCGCTGGAGTTCCGGCCCGAGCGATGGCTGACCCCCGCCGAGGGGGAGGAGGCGGAGGAGATACCGGAGTACGCCTGGTATCCCTTCGGCGGCGGTCCCCGGGTCTGCCTCGGCACCCGCTTCGCGATGGTCGAGGCGGTGCTGGTCCTCGCGGTGCTGGCGCGCCGCTACCGGCTCGTCCTCGACCCGGGGGAGATACGCCCGCTGCCGGGACTCACCCTGCAGCCGGACCGGGACGTCCTGGCGACGGTGCGGGCGAGGTCTTCCTGACGGCCCGGGCCCGGACCGCAAGGAAGAGCAGCAGGGCGAAGGGGGACAGCAGGATCGTGAAGAGGAGGAGGGGTCCCATCAGGAAGGGGGAGAGGGACAGGCGGCGCCCCTCCCGGTACATCCACTGACCGAGGAGCAGGTCCCAGGCGATGACCTGGGCCCAGACGGCGCCCGCCCCGTTCGCCGTCGCCGTCAGTTCGCGGAAGACGTCGAGGTCGGGCGAGCTGACCGCCGCCCACAGTTCGGGCACCACCGGGGAGACGAGGACCAGGTAGACGGCGAGCACGGGCAGCACCGTCAGGGGTGAGGCCGTCACGCGGTCGGTGATCCGCCGGCCCGGCGCGAGGATCATCAGGAGCCAGACCGGTGCGGCGAGGAAGAAGGTCAGCTCGAAGAGGAAGCCGGTCATGCGGCGAGCTCCTGAGGTGAGGCCGACGGGGAGGTGCGCAGGGCGAGCGCGGTCCCCGCGAGGGCCAGGGCGACGATGCCGCTGGCCACGGCGAGGGTCGGGCCGTCGGGGGAGAGGAGAGGCTGGCCGCGGAGTGCCTGCCAGGTCACCAGGGCGAAGACCGCCGTGTAGGCGGCGGAGGCGACCAGGACCAGGCGGAGCCGGATCCGGTCGTCGGCGAGCCGGGCGAAGCGCGGGGCGAGCGCGGAGAGCGCCAGCAGGAGCAGCGGGATGAGCTGCAGGGCGTGCATGCCGAAGAAGTGCGCGATGCGCAGGTCTCCGCCGGTGGTGGACCAGCCGGTCAGCGGCATGCCGGGTCCGCCGTCCGGGACGCCGACGCTGTGCGCGCCCAGGGTCGCCGGCTCCTCCTGGGCGAGCTGCTCGGGGGTCGGCCGGACCATCACGAAGCCGATGGCCGCGCCGGCGAGAGCCACGAAGGACGAGAGCCGGACGGCCCAGGCGGTGGCGCGGTCCAGGATCCGGGCGCGCAGCAGCAGGGCCGCGATGACGAGCGCGGCCAGCCAGAGCACGACGACCGTCACGCCCATCGCCTGGAAGAGGGCGGCGTCGAAGGGGGTGGCGGAGTTGAAGTGGCTCTGCTTCCCGCGGACGACCTGGGTGGTGATCAGCACCATCTCGGTGAGGCTCGCGAGGGTCAGGACGGTCCCGGCCCACCATCCGACGCGGCGGGCGCGCGCGGTGGGCAGCAGGGAGAGCATCCAGGCGAGCGTGAGCCCGTAGGCGACGAAGGACACCGAGAACTTGAACGGCTTGGCCCATATCGGCGCGCCGACCAGGACGCGGTCGTCGAAGAGGAGTCCGCCGACGGACACCAGGGCGAGGAGGCCCATCGAGACGGTGAACCAGACCAGGGGCCGGTGGAGTGAGCGCGGTTGTGGAGCCGATGACATGAGGGTCCCCCCGTTGCAACGGAATGGATAGTGGCGCTTTCTGCTATCCGATAGCGTCACTATCTATGATTGGGGGGTCGATGGCAAGGCCGGAGCATGACCGGAAGGATGAACACGCGGTGCGCATTGGAGAGTTGAGTCGCAGGGCCGGTGTGCCGGTGCCGACGATCAAGTACTACGTACGGGAGGGGCTGCTGCCGGCCGGGCGGCTCACCAGCCCGAACCAGGCCTCGTACGAGGAGACGCACGTCCAGCGGCTCCGACTGATCCGCGCGCTGCTGGAGGTGGGCGGCCTGTCCGTCGCGGGCATCCGTGAGGTGATCGCGGCGATCGACGACCCCGAGCGGTCCGTGCACAAGGTGCTCGGCGCCGCGGCGGACCGGGTGGTGCCGTGTTACGAGGGGGAGCGGGGCGACGACCTCGGCGCCGCCCGTGAGGCGGTGGCGGACCTGATCGCCCGTCGCGGCTGGGCGTCCGACCCCAAGGCCCCCGCCGCCGAGGCCCTCGCCGTCGCCCTCGCCGCCCTGGAGAGCGTCGGGCACGGCTCCTTCGCCGAGGTCCTCGACGCGTACGCCGACGCGGCGGAGCGGGTGGCCCGCGTGGACGTCGACTTCGTCGCCCGCAACGTGGACCGCCAGGAACTCGTCGAGAGCGTCGTCGTCGGTACGGTCCTGGGCGACGCCATGTTCGCGGCCCTGCGCCGCCTTGCCCATGTGGACGCCTCGGTCCGGGTGTTCGGCGCGGGGAGGCAGGAGGGGGCCTGACGCCCACGCCGAAGGGGCGGGAGCCGCCGGCCCCCGCCCCTTCGTGGCGCGTGCGCCCCGAGCGCCTCGGTCCGGGCGCGCCGGACCGCGATGCCGGTCGGTCTGCGACGCGCGCCGGTTCGCGATGCGCGCCGGTCTGTGATGCGGGTCGGTCCGCTACACGCGCCGGTTCGCGACGCGCGCCGATCCGCGATGCGCGCCGATCCGCGATGCGGGTCAGTCCGTGATGCGGGTCGGTCTGCGACGCGCGCCGGTTCGCGATGCGCGCCGGTCCGTGATGCGGGTCGGTCTGCGATGCCGGGTCGGTCCGCTACGCGCGCCGGTTCGCGATGCGCGCCGATCCGCGACGCGCGCCGATCCGCGATGCGCGCCGATCCGCGATGCGGGTCAGTCCGTGATGCGGGTCGGTCTGCGACGCGCGCCGGTTGGCGACGCGCGCCGACCGTGATCCGTGTCGATCCGTGATGCGGGTCGGATCGCGACGCGCGCCGGTTCGCGATGCGCGCCGATCCGCGGCGCGCGTCAGTTCTCCTGTTCGCGCTCCACCTGGTCGTTCCACTCGCGCTTGATCGCGCGCCAGGCCTCGTCCGTCTTGCCCAGGCGCCAGTAGCCCGAGATCGACAGGCGCTCGCGCGGGACGGCGCGGTCCAGGCGCAGGTGGCGGCGGAGGTCCTTGACGAAGCCGGCCTCGCCGTGGACGAAGGCGTGGACGTCGCCGGACGGGAAGTCGAGGGTGCGGACGGCCTCCAGGAGTGCCTCGCCCACGGGGCGGGAGCCGCGGTGGAGCCAGGTGACCTCGACGCCCGCCGCGGTCGCGAACTTCTGCTCCTCCGAGCCGTCCGCGACCTCCAGGAAGGCGTGCACCACCGAACCCTCGGGCAGCCGCTCCAGGGCGACCGCCACGGCCGGCAGCGCGCTCTCGTCGCCGACGAGCAGGTGCCAGTCGGCGGCCGTGTCCGGGGCGTAGCCGCCGCCCGGGCCCAGGAAGCGCGCCGTGTCGCCCGGCTGCGCGCCCGCCGCCCAGGGGCCCGCCAGGCCCTCGTCGCCGTGGACCACGAAGTCGACGGTCAGCTCGTGGTGCACCGGATCCCATGCGCGGACCGTGTAGGTCCGCGTCGTCGGCCACTGCTCGCGCGGGAACTCCGCCCGGATCCGCTCCATGTCGAACGGCTCGGGATAGCTCACGCCCTCCGGCGCGAACAGCAGCTTCACATAGTGGTCGGTGTACTCGCCGATCTCGAAGGATTCGAGTCCGGGGCCGCCGAGGACCAGACGCACCATGTGCGGGGTGACCCGCTCCGTGCGCACCACCTGGGCCTCGTAGGCCCTCGGCGCCTTGCGTGCGGGCTGTTCTGCCACGTCGGTCTCCCCGTTCCCGGTCCAAAAACTTAGGTTTGCCTAAGTTAGCCTAAGTTAGCATCCCGGGGTGCTCCGGGCCCAGGGCCCCGAACCGGCCGCGACGGGCGCCTCGCTCAGCGCTTCAGCACCGGCAGCAGGCGGCCGACCGCCCCGCCGAGACCCCAGCGCTTCACCAGCGCCTCCAGCGCCGCCGGGTCCCGGGGCTCGGACGGCAGGACCGCGGAGAACTCCGGCAGCGGCACGTCCCGCGCCACCATGACCACCTTCGGCGCCACGTCCAGGTACTCCGCGGCCTCCACGATGCCCCGCCGCTTCGCCGGCGTCAGCCGCGAGGCCCGGTCGGCCGCCGCCGCCCGGACGCCCGCCAGGTCCCCGTACTCCGTGATCAGCTGCGCGGCCGTCTTCTCGCCGATGCCCTTCACGCCCGGCAGTCCGTCGCTGGTGTCCCCGCGCAGTGCCGCGAAGTCCGCGTACTGGTCCGCCCGCACCCCGTACTTCGTGCGGATCAGCTCCTCGTCGACCAGATCGCACTCGCCGACGCCCTTGCGGGGGTAGAGCACCCGGATCCCGCGTGCGTCGTCCACCAGCTGGAACAGGTCCCGGTCGCCCGTCACGATGTCCACCGGCCCCGCGGCCCGCGCGGCCAGCGTGCCGATCACGTCGTCGGCCTCGAAGCCCTCGGCCCCGACCCGGGCGATGCCCAGTGCCGCGAGCACCTCCTCGATCACCGGCACCTGCGGCGACAGCGTGTCCGGGATCTCCTCCTCGTCCGGCCCCGACGCCGTCAGCTCCGCCACCCGGTGCGCCTTGTACGAGGGGATGAGGTCGACCCGCCACTGCGGCCGCCAGTCCGCGTCCCAGCAGGCCACCAGGTCGTCCGGGTGGTGGTCCTGGACGAGCCGGGTGATGAAGTCGAGCAGCCCGCGGACGGCGTTGACCGGCGTCCCGTCGGGCGCGCGGACCGAGTCCGGCACGCCGAAGTACGCGCGGAAGTAGAGGCTGGCGGTGTCGAGGAGCATCAGGCGTCGCGTCACACCCCGATCATGCCGCACCCCACCGACAACGCCCCCCGCGCAGCACCCGGCCGACGCGGCCCCGCGGACGCACCCCTCAAGTGACACGGGTCACCTTTGCGTTTGCCCGGGAACCGCCGGGGCAGGCGCGTGCCCGGAGCGGACCCGGCACGGCATTCGACGAATGCCGTGCGCACCGGGCCGAGCGGACAGAACCCGCCCCGCTCCACGGCCCGGCTGCTGCGGGGGTGGCGGGCCGTTTTTCGTTGCTACCCGTGAGGTATATGTGTCCAGGCTCCAGGCCGACCACCTGTTCAAGGTGTTCGGCAGACGACCCGACGAAGCCGTCCGGAAGCTCGCCGCGGCGGACGGCTCCGCCGACCGCGACGCGCTGCGCGCCGACGGAACAACCGCCGCGGTCATCGACGCGTCCTTCACCGTCGAACCCGGTCAGATCTTCGTCGTCATGGGTCTGTCGGGCTCGGGCAAGTCCACCCTCCTGCGCATGCTGAACGGCCTGCTGGAACCCACCGCGGGCCGGGTCCTCTACGACGGCACGGACCTCACCGCGCTGGCTCCCCGCGAGCTGCGGGCCGTCCGCTCCCGGAAGATCAGCATGGTCTTCCAGCACTTCGCGCTCTTCCCGCACCGCAGCGTCCTCGAGAACGCCGCCTACGGCCTCGAGGTCCAGGGCGTCCCGCGCGCCGAGCGCGAGAAGCGCGCCGCGGAAGCGCTCGAACTGTGCGGCCTGGCCGGCTGGGAGTCCTCCTGGCCCGACGAGCTCTCCGGCGGCATGCAGCAGCGTGTGGGCCTCGCCCGCGCGCTGGCCACCGACGCCGACCTGCTCCTCATGGACGAGTCGTTCAGCGCGCTCGACCCGCTGATCCGCCGCGACATGCAGGACCAGCTGCTGGTGCTCCAGCAGAAGCTGAAGAAGACCATCGTCTTCATCACCCACGACCTCAACGAGGCCATGCGCCTCGGCGACCGCATCGCCGTCATGCGCGACGGCCGGATCGTCCAGCTCGGCAGCGCCGAGGACATCCTGGTCCGCCCCGCCGACGACTACGTCGCCTCCTTCATCCAGGACGTCGACCGCACCCGGGTGCTCACCGCCGCCGCCGTCATGACCGACGGCGCCGTCGCCCCGGGCGACTGCCCGCCCGACTGCTCCTGCCGTTCGGTGGCCCCCGACACCCTCCTCGCCGAGCTCTGCGCCGTCTCCGCGCTGGCCCCGCACCCCGTGGCCGTCGAGGACGCCGACGGCACCGTCCTCGGCGTCGTACCGAAGGACCGGCTCCTGGCCGCCATGGGAAGCCTCACCGGCCAGCCGGCCGACGAGGCCCCCGGTCGGACGGGCGGCCGGGCCGCCGACCGCCCCACCGGTCAGGCGGCCGGGAAGGCCCCCGCCCGGCCCGCTGCCCGGACCGGCGCCCGGGAGGTGAGCGCCCATGCCTAGGCTCCCCCTCGGCGAGTGGGTCGACAGCACCGTCGACTGGCTCCAGGCCCAGCTGTCCTGGCTCTTCGACGCCATCACCACCGTCGTCACCGGCCTCTACGACGGCATCGACGCCGTCCTGTCCGCGCCCCAGCCGCTGCTCTTCGCCGGCATCCTCGCGATCGTCGCCTGGTGGCTGCGCGGACTGACCGCGGGCGTCCTCGCCTTCGCGGGCTTCGCCCTCGTCGACTCCATCGAGCTGTGGGACGACGCCATGTCGACCCTCTCGCTGGTGCTCGTCGCCACCCTCGTCACGCTCGTGATCGCCGTACCGCTCGGCATCTGGGCGGCCCGCTCCAAGACCGTCAGCGCCGTGCTGCGCCCGGTCCTCGACTTCATGCAGACCATGCCGGCGATGGTCTACCTCATCCCCGGCATCATCTTCTTCGGCGTCGGCGTGGTGCCCGGCATCATCGCCACCATCGTCTTCGCGCTGCCGCCCGGCGTCCGCATGACCGAGCTCGGCATCCGGCAGGTCGACGGCGAACTCGTCGAGGCCGCCGAGGCCTTCGGCACCACCCCGCGCAACACCCTGCTCCGGGTCCAGCTGCCGCTCGCGCTGCCCACGATCATGGCCGGCGTCAACCAGGTGATCATGCTGGGCCTGTCCATGGTCGTCATCGCCGGCATGGTCGGCGGCGGCGGGCTCGGCGGCGCCGTCTACCGGGCCATCGGCAACGTCGACATCGGCCTCGGCTTCGAGGCGGGCATCTCCATCGTCATCCTCGCCATGTACCTCGACCGGATGACCGGCGCACTCGGCCGCCAGGTCTCCCCGCTGGGCCGCCGCGCCGCCGCCAAGGCGCGCGCCGCGAGCGCCGCCCGGGCCGGGGCGAAGGTCTGGGGCCACCGCCCGCAGCCCGTCACCGCCCTCGTCGGCGTCGTCGTCCTGGCGCTCGTCGCCGGCGGCATGGGCTTCCTCGGCTCCGGCGGCGCCTCCTCCACCTCCGCCTCGGGCGCGAACACCGGCCACGGCAAGAAGATCAGCCTCGGCTACATCCCGTGGGACGAGGGCATCGCCTCCACCTTCCTCTGGAAGGAGCTCCTGGAGCGGCGCGGATACGAGGTCGACACCAGGCAGCTGGAGGCCGGTGCGCTGTACACCGGTCTCGCCGGCGGCCAGATCGACTTCCAGACCGACTCCTGGCTGCCCGTCACCCACGCCCAGTACTGGGAGAAGTACCGGAACAAGCTGGAGGACCTCGGCTCCTGGTACGGTCCCACCTCGCTGGAGCTCACCGTCCCCTCGTACGTGAAGGACGTGAACTCGCTCGCCGACCTCAAGGGCAAGTCCGGGCAGTTCAAGGGCCGGATCGTCGGCATCGAGCCGAGTGCCGGAATGATGGGGATCCTCAACGACAAGGTCCTCAAGGAGTACGGCCTGGACGGCGAGTACAAGGTCGTCGACGGCTCGACGCCCGGCATGCTGGCCGAACTCAAGCGCGCGTACGACAAGAAGGAGCCCATCGCGGTCACCCTCTGGTCGCCGCACTGGGCCTACTCCACCTACGACCTCAAGAAGCTCCAGGACCCCAAGGGCGCCTGGGGCAAGGGCGACGGCGTCCACACCCTGGCCCGCAAGGGCTTCGCCGCCGAGAACCCCGAGGTCGGTGCCTGGCTGAAGAACTTCAAGCTCAGCGAGGCGCAGCTGACCGGCCTGGAGGCCGTCATCCAGGAGACCGGCAAGGGCAAGGAGCAGCAGGCCGTGCGCACCTGGCTCGACCGGAACCCGGGTCTGGCGGAGCGGCTCGCCCCGCAGTAGACCCGCCCCGCACGAGGGGAGAACGACTCCGTTCCGAAAAGGGGCGGTCGCCGAGCGTGTTCGGCGGCCGCCCCTTTTCGCCACGACGCGAAACCCCGGCCCAAAGCTGCGTAAGGTTCAGGTAACCGACGAGTACGCATGAGGCACGAGACACGAGGGAGGGGGCCGACATGGACGACAAGGAGTCGCTGCGCGTGGGCGCGGCCGTCAAGAGGCGCCGCAGGGCGCTCCAGCTCACGCTGGCCGTCGTCGCCCAGCGCAGCGGCCTGTCCGTACCCTTCCTCAGCCAGGTCGAGAACGAGCGGGCCCGCCCCAGCGACCGCTCGCTCCAGGCGGTCGCCGAGGCCCTGGAGACCACCGCGGCGGAACTGCTCGCCGCCGCCGAGGCCGCCCGCACCGTGGACGTCGTCCGCTCCGACGAGGAGCTGTGGGAGATGCCCCCGGGCGTCCGGCCGCTGGTCCGCGGCCGGCACCAGCTGCAGGCCCTGGAGTTCACCGGCGAGCAGGACGCGGGCCGCGAATTCCTGCACCGCAACGACGAGTTGCTGTACGTCGCGGACGGCGGCGCCGAGATCGAGGCCGAGGGCCGCGCCTACCGCCTGGAGCGCGGCGACACGCTCTACCTCTCCGGCGGGGTGCGCCACCGCTGGCGGGCCACGCTCCCCGGCACCCGGCTGGTCTTCGTCTCCGTCGCCGACCACATCGAGGCCGCGGAGGCGTGAGCAGCCATCGGGGCCGCGGAGGCGTGCGCGGCCGGAGCCCGCGGGTCGTCTCGCTCGTCCCCTCGCTGACCGAGGCGGTCGCCGTCTCGGCGCCCGCCGGAGCGCTCGTCGGCGTCACCGACTGGTGCACCCACCCCGCGGACCTGGGCGGCGCGGTACGCGTCGGCGGCACCAAGAACCCGGACACCGCCGCCGTCGCCGCCCTCCGCCCCGACCTGGTCATCGCCAACGAGGAGGAGAACCGGGCGCAGGACCTCGACGCCCTGCGGGCCGCCGGTCTCGACGTCCTCGTCACCGAGATCCGCACCCTCGACCAGGCCTTCGCCGAACTCGACCGGGTCCTCACCGCCTGCGGGGTGCGCACCCGGCCGCAGTGGCTGGACGCGGCCGAGGCCGCCTGGGCCGCCGTCACTCCGGACGAGCCGCCCCGCACCGCCGTCGTGCCGATCTGGCGCCGCCCCTGGATGGTGCTCGGGCGCGACACCTTCGCCGGCGACCTCCTCGCCCGGCTCGGCGTCCGCAACCTCTACGCCGGGCACCCCGACCGCTATCCGCGCATCCCCGTCGACGAGCTCAACGCGGCCGCGCCCGAGCTCGTCGTCCTGCCCGACGAGCCGTACCGCTTCACGCGCGAGGACGGCCCCGAGGCGTTCCCCGGGGCCGTCGCCGTGCTCGTCGACGGGCGTCATCTCACCTGGTACGGGCCGTCACTGGCCGAGGCGCCCCGGGTGCTGCGAGCAGCGCTCCGCTGAACAGTCCGCGCAGGGTGTGGCATGCGGCCACCAGCCAGGCGGTGACGAGCAGGACGTACAGCCCGACCGCCAGCCAGCGGAACAGGGCCAGGCCGGTGTGCTGCGCCAGGCCCTCGGCTCCGGTCACACAGGTGCCGACGGGGAAGGTGAAGGCCCAGAAGGTCATCGCGAACCCCATGCCCCGGCGGCGCGCCCGCAGCACCAGGGCACCGGCGAACGCCAGCCACAGCAGCGCGAAGCCCATGACGGGCACGCCGTACAGCACCGCGAAGGCGGAGAAGCCGTGGGCGTACGAGGGGGGCAGGGCGCCCTGGGCGGCGTCGGCGAACTTGTTCGCGGCGGTCGTCGACTGGCCCAGCGGTCCGAGGACGAGGAAGAGGGTGGGGGTCAGCGCCAGGGGCAGGGGGCCGTCGACGACGAGCCGTCCGAAGACCAGGGGCAGCATGACCAGGGTGGCGAGCAGGCTGATGCCGAACATCGCGTAACAGACGAGGAGGAAGGACTCCTGGGCCTGCCCGGCCGGCAGATGGGGTACGAGGAGGGGGCCCAGCGCGGCGGAGACCATGGGGGCGACGACGGGGAGCAGCCAGACCGGGGTCGCGCCCTCGATCCGGTGGCGCGCCACCATCAGGTACGGGATGCCCGCCGCGGCCGCCAGGCCGATCACCGTGCCGGCGGTGAACAGCACGGTGTCGAGGGCGAGGGCCGCGGGCAGGCCGATCCAGTCCTTGCCGACCACCATCGCGCCGCCGCCGACCGCGAGCAGCGCCATCGACAGACAGCCGTAGAACGGGGCCACGGCGGGGTCGAGCAGATGGGCGCGGGCCTGGTCGCGGTGGTGGACCCAGTGCAGCGAGCGGGCCGCGAGCAGGGACAGGAGCATCGTCAGCGAGACGGCCCAGATCGCGGTGCACACGGCCCGCAGCCCGGGGACGTCCACCGGGAGGGTCGCTCCCGCCGTGCCGACGATGGCGGTGCCCATCACCGAGGCGTACCAGTTGGGGCCGAGGTGACGGACCGAGGTCCACCGGCCGCCGGGGGTGGTGGCGGTGGGGACCGGTCGAGAGGGAGCGATTGTTGCCATGCCCCGACCTTCTCGCCGCCGCACGCCCCCCACCAGGGACATCGTGACTATGAGCCCATAAGCTGGCCTTATGAGCAGCGAGCCGAGCGACATCCCGCACCCCCTGTCCCACCGGGTCCCCGACCTCGGCGCGCTCGAACTCCTCCTGGCCGTCGCCCGGCACGGCAGCCTCGGGCGGGCCGCCCGCGAGGTCGGCATCACCCAGCCCGCCGCCAGCAGCCGCATCCGCTCGATGGAGCGCCAGCTCGGCGTCGCCCTCGTCGACCGCTCGCCCCGCGGCTCGCGGCTCACCGACGCGGGGGCGCTCGTCACGGACTGGGCCCGGCGGATCGTGGAGTCGGCGGAGGCCTTCGACGCGGGGGTCCAGGCGCTGCGGGGGCGGCGGGACTCGCGGCTGCGGGTCGCCGCGTCGATGACCATCGCCGAGTACCTGCTGCCCGGGTGGCTGATCGCGCTGCGCGCGGGCCGGCCCGACACGGCCGTCTCGCTCCAGGCCGGCAACTCCGCGGCCGTCGCCGAGCGGCTGCTCTCGGGGGAGGCGGACCTCGGCTTCGTGGAGGGCCTCGCCGTGCCGGAGGGGCTCGACGGGGCGGTCGTCGCGCACGACCGGCTGGCCGTCGTCGTCGCGCCCTCCCACCCGTGGGCCCGCCGCCGCACCGCCCTCGACCCGGCGGAGCTCGCTGTGACCCCGCTGGTCCTGCGCGAACGCGGCTCGGGCACCCGCCAGGTCCTCGACGCGGCCCTCGCCACCCACGGCGGCCTGGCCCAGCCGCTCCTGGAGCTCGCCTCCACGACCGCGGTCAAGGCGGCGGCCGTCTCGGGCGCGGGCCCCGCCGTCCTGAGCGAGCTCGCCCTCACGGAGGAACTCGCGTCCCGACGTCTCGTCGCCGTCCCCGTGGCGGGCGCGCCGCTCCGCCGGGACCTGCGCGCGGTGTGGCCCACGGGACATCGGCCCACGGGCCCGGCGCGGGACCTGCTGTCGCTGACGCGGGCGCGTCCGGGAGGGTAGCGGGCCGTCCATCCCCCCCACGCCCCTGCCCGGGCCCGCGCCCGCAGCCGTCCTGCCGTCGTCCCGGTCCCTGGCGCCCGCCCCCGCGGCCAGGCCCCCGGCCGCGCCCGCGGCCGGTCCTCGCCGTTCCGGTTCAGCCCGTTCGGTCCGTGCGGAACGTCACCCGGCCGTCCACCGTCGTCAGGAGGACCGGCAGGTCCGGCAGGTCCGTGGCCGGGGTCGTCAGGGGGTCGTCCGCCAGGACCGTGAGGTCGGCGCGGTGGCCCAGGGCGAGGTGGCCCGTCTCGTGGGACTCGCTCGCGGCGAAGGCCGCGTTGACCGTCATCGCCCGCAGCGCCTCCAGTGCCGTCAGCGCCTGCTCCGGGCCGTGCGGCGGCTGGCTGAGGTCGCGGCTCGGGCGGCGGTGCCGGGCCCCCGCCATCACGCCGAGCGGCGGGAACGGGGCGATCGGCCAGTCCGAACCCAGCACGACCGTCGCGCCCGAGTCCCACAGGTCGCGACAGCGCCACGCCCGCGAGGCGCGCTCCTCGCCGAGCCGCCGCGACCAGTTGTCGGTGTGGTCCGCCCGCGTGAAGTCGCAGCAGTGCGTCGGCTGCATCGAGGCCACCACCCCCAGCTCCGCGAAGCGGTGCAGCGTGTCGTCCGGCACCGTCTCGATGTGCTCGACCCGGTGCCGGACCGCGGGCCCGCCCCCGGCCGCGGCCTTCTCCACCGCGTCCAGGGCATGCCGTACCGCCGCGTCGCCGATCGCGTGCGTCGCGGTCGGCACACCGGCCCGGTGCAGCTCGCCGATGATCCGCGTGTACGCCTCCGGCTCCGGCCAGAACGCGTGCGTGGACTCGCCGTGGCAGTCCGGGCGCTCCAGCCAGGCCGTGCCGTTGTCGATGGTGCCGTCCATGAACAGCTTCACGCCGTCCACGCGCCACAGCGCACCGCCCGTCCCCTGGAGGGCGATCAGGTCCCGTACCCCGGCCGCGTCCGTACCCGGCTGGCACCACGGCGCCACCCGCAGCCGCAGCGGCAGTTCCCCGGCCTCGTCGAGCTCGGCCAGCAGCGCCAGGCTGTCGCCGTTGGCGTCCATGACATGGCCGCCGGTCAGTCCGGCCGCCGCCATCGCGCGCAGCGCCGCGGCGAGCCGCTGCCGCCGCTCGGCGCGGGTGGGCTGCGGCGCGACCCGCTCCACCAGTGCGCAGGCAGCGTCCTCCTGGAGCAGCCCGGTCGGTCGCCCGTGCGTGTCGCAGACGACCTCCGCCGATGCCTGGTCGAACTCCCGCGGCCCGTCCACCCCGGCGAGTTCCAGCGCCCGCCGGCTGGCGAGCGCGGAGTGGGCGTCGAAGAGCAGGAGGAAGGCGGGGACCCCGTCGAGCACGGAGTCGAAGGGCGCGATGCCCACGGGCTGATCGCCGAACACGTTGGGGTCGAGGCCCCACCCGAACAGCCACGCGCCGCGCCCGAGCCGCCGCACCTCCCCGGCGAGTGCCTCCCGGACGTCGGCCACGTCCGCGCAGCGCGACAGGTCGAGCCCGTGCGTGAGATCGGCGCCGGAGACCGGGTGCAGGTGTCCGTCCACGAAGCCCGCCGTGACCACCGCGCCCTGGAGGTCGACGACCTCGGTCCCGGAGTCGGCGAGCCCGCGGATCTCCCTGTCGTCGCCGAGCGCGCAGATCCGCCCCGTATCGGACACGGCCAGCGCGGTCTGCGGCAGGAAGGCGCCGCTGCCGGGGTCGAGCAGGCGCGCGGAGGACAGGACGAGACGGGTACGCACGAGGGGCTCCTGAGAGGGGAGGGAGGGGGAGTGGGGGAGGGATCCGGGTGGGTGGGGGAGGGAGGGGCTCATGTCCGAGCGCGGCGGCGCCTGAAAGCGGCGGGTGGCGGCCGGAAGCAGCGCGCCGCGCCCCGCCCCGCCCCCTCGCTCACCCCAGCGCCCCGTGCGCCAGCCCCAGCTCCCGCTCCGCCGTCGTCACCGCCAGTCGTGTCACCGCCGCCGGGCGGTTGCTGCGGTCGGTGTTCGCGTGGGCGCCGAGGCCGTCGAGGACCACCAGGATCTGGATGGCCGTCGTCCGCGGGTCGTCCGTGCGGAACTCGCCCCGCTCGACGCCTTCGCGGATCAGGCCCTCCAGGCGCTCGTCGGAGGCCAGTTCCATCTCGGCGACGCGGTCGCGCAGGACGGGGCGGTAGCGGCTGAGGTGGCGCGCGTTGATCCACAGGCGGCTGATGTCGTCGTAGGCCTCGCCCGACGAGAGCGTGAAGTAGCGCGCCAGGTACTGCGTGGGCGTCCCGTCGGGACGGTCGGCGGGCAGCAGGGAGTCGAGCTCGCCCAGGGCCGCGACGGCGAAGGCCTCGGCGACGAGCTCCTCCGCGGAGGGGAAGTAATGGCTGATCAGACCGGGCCGTACGGAGAGCTCCTCGGCGATCCGCCGCAGGGTCACGCACTCCAGGCCCTCGGTCAGGGCCACGCGGGCCGCGGTCTCCACGATCTCCGCCCGACGGGCCTCGGGAGACTTGCGAACTCGTTTGCGCTGGACGCTTGACGACATACCGGTGATGCTATTGAGTGTGCGACCAATAAGCAACCAGGTGTGCACGACACGTTCATCGGAGGGCCGTATGGCTTCCACGTTCCCCGACCCGCGCGCCAGCGCTCCCGCCGCGCGGGCGGCCACGGACCGGCCCACCAGGATCGAGTCCCACGGCATCGACCACATCCCCGACGACGAGCGCCACGGGCATCCCCGCGAGCTCTTCTCCGTCTGGGCCGCGGCCAACGTCAACTACCTCAGCCTGGTCGTCGGCGGCGCCCTCGTCCTCATGGGGCTCAGCCTCTGGCAGGCCCTCGCCGTGATCGTCGTCGGCAATCTGTTCTGGCTGCTCACGGGCGTGCTCGCCGTCTCCGGACCCGCCGCCGGCGCCCCCAGCGAGGTCATCACCCGCGCCATGTACGGCGTGCGAGGCAACCGCGTGAACAACGCCGTCACCGGGTGGATGATCTCGGTCTGCTACTTCGCCCTGAACCTGGCCGCCGCGGCCGGCGCCGCCTTCGCGCTCGTCGAGAAGACCGGCGTCCACGCGGGCACCGGCGTCAAGATCGCCGTCGTCCTGGTCATCGCCGCCGTCACGCTCACCATCGGCGTCTTTGGCCACGCCCTCATCGTCCGGCTCTATCTGCCGATCACCATCGCCCTGACCGCCGCCTTCGGCGTCGTCGGCTACGCGGTGCTGCGGCAGGCCGACTTCGGTTACGCGCCCGACGCCCCGCTCACCGGCGTGGACCTGTGGGCGACCGTGGTCGCGGGCGTCACGCTCATCGCCTCCGGCCCCCTGTCGTACACCACCAGCGCCGACTTCTCCCGCTACCTCCCGGCCACGACCTCCCGGCGTGCCGTCATCGGGTGGACCGCGCTCGGCGGCTTCCTGCCCAGCATCGTCGTCTGCTCGCTCGGCGCGCTCGCCGCGACCGTCGTCGACATGACCGACCCGCAGACCGCCCTGGAGGAGATGCTCCCGGGGTGGTTCACCCCCGTCTTCCTGCTCTCCCTCGTCCTCGGCACGATCGCCATCAACGCGATGACCGCCTACAGCGCGGGACTCGCCCTGCAGGCGGTCGGCATCCGCATCCGGCGCTCCCTCAGCGTGATCGCCGACGGCACCGTCGCGGTCGCCCTCACCCTCTACGCGCTGCTCGTCTCCAACTTCCTGGACACCGTCAGCAACGTCCTCCAGCTCACCGTCGTGCTGCTCGGCCCCGCCATGACGGTGTACGCCGTCGACATCGCGCTGCGCCGGGGCCGCTACGACGGACGCGCGCTCATGGACGAGACCCCGGGCAGCCCCTTCTGGTACGCGGCGGGCGTCAACCCGGCGGGTGCCGGGGCCGTGATCGGCGGCGCCGTCGTGGCCGCGCTGTGCGTGAACACCGCGTACACCGGCCCCGTCGCCCGCGCCCTCGGGGGAATGGACCTGGCCCTGCCCGCCGGCATGGCGGTGTCCGCGCTGCTGTACGCGGTCCTCACGCGGCGGGCCGGCCTCCGGACCCGGACCGGCGCCCGCTAGCGCGGAGGGCGCCGGGCTCCGGACCGGGACGGGCGCCCGCTAGCGGGTGGCCGCGGCCACCAGGGCCCGCATGACCCGCAGGTCCTCGCCCATCTCCGGGTGCCACTGGACCCCGAGCGTCCAGCCGGGGCCGGCCAGTTCGATCGCCTCGACCGTGCCGTCCGCCGCGTGCGCCGAGGCCGTCAGCCCCTTGCCGAGCACCTCGACGCACTGGTGGTGGTAGGTCGGCACCTCGGTCCGCTCCGGGACCAGGTCCGCGTAGAGCGTGCCGGGGACCGGTTCGACCGGGTGGCGGCCCATGACGCCGACCGCCTCGGTGTGGCCGTCCAGGTGCTGGACCAGCGTGCCGCCGAGGGCCACGTTCAGCAGCTGCATGCCCCGGCAGATGCCCAGCAGCGGGGTGCCGGCGCCCAGCGCGGCGTCGATCAGGGCCAGTTCCCAGCTGTCCCGGGCCCGGGCCGGCGGGCCGGTACGCGGGTCGGGCTCGGCCCCGTACCGCACCGGCTCCACATCGGCGCCGCCCGCGATCACCAGGCCGTCCAGCCGTGCCACCGCCTCAGCCGCCCCCGACGGGTCGTCCGGCGGCAGCATCACGGCCAGGCCGCCGCTCGCCTGGACGAGGCGCGGGTACGCGGCCGGCAGCAGCGCGGCGGGCAGGTCCCACACCCCCCAACGGGCCTGGTCCAGATAGGTCGTCACACCGATGAGCGGCTTGGGCACGGGGTCTCCTTGTCGGATTCGGGACGTGGGTCAGCGTTCGAGTTCCGCCTCGGCCGCCGCGAGCGCGGCGAACTCCTCCTCCGGCGCCCTCGCCACCAGGTGGTGGCGACTGTAGAACGCGAAGTAGGCGAGCGCGATCACATAGACCCCGAGCGCGATGAAGGCGGCGTCCTTGTCGACCAGGAAGGTCGCCACCAGGGCGGAGAGCGCCAGGACGAAGGCAACCGACGAGGTGACCACACCGCCCGGAGTGCGGTACGGCCGGGCGAGCCCGGGCTCACGGCGGCGCAGCACGATGTGGGAGAGCGCCATCAGGGCGTACGAGATGGTCGCGCCGAACACCGCGATGTTCAGCATCCTGGCCCCGTTCCCGGTGCCCGCGGCGAGCGCGAAGCCCAGGGCGCCGGGGATCAGCAGGCCCAGGTAGGGGGACTTGCGGCGGCTGGTCAGGGAGAGGAAGCGCGGCAGATATCCGGCCCGGGACAGCGCGAACAGCTGGCGCGAGCCCGCGTAGATCAGCGAGAAGAAGGAGGCGACCAGGCCCGCGAGCCCCGCGTAGTTGACGAAGCGGCTCAGCGCGGTCGGCTCCCCGTCGCCCTGCAGCGCCACCACCAGCGGGTTGCCCGCCTCCTGGATCGCGGCCGAGCCGCGCGCGCCGGTCGCCGTGAGGAAGGTGACGACGGCGAGCAGCACCAGGATGCCCATGGACAGGGCGAGCGCCCTCGGCATCGAGCGCACCGGGTCCTTGGCCTCCTCGGCCGCGAGCGGCACGCCCTCGACGCCGAGGAAGAACCACATGCCGAAGGGGAACGCGGCCCAGATCCCGAGCAGGCCGAACGGCAGCCAGGAGGTGGAGCCGGTCGCGGTCGGGTCGACCGGGATGTCGTTCAGGCCGTCCACGTGGAAGTCGCCGAGCGCGCCGAGCGCGAAGACCAGCAGCGCCGCCACGGCGACCGCGGTGACGATCAGGCTGAAGCGCAGGGCCTCGCCCACGCCCCACAGGTGGATGCCGATGAAGAGCGCGAAGCAGACCAGATAGACGGGCCAGCCCGACTCCAGGCCGAAGAGGCCGAGGGACTCCACGTAGTCGCCGATGAAGATGGAGATGGCCGCCGGCGCCAGGACGTACTCGATGAGGATCGCGGTGCCGGTGAGGAAGCCGCCCCAGGTGCCGAGCGCCCGCCGGGCGAAGCCGTAGCCGCCGCCCGCGGTGGGCAGGATGGCCGAGAGCTCCGCGAGCGAGAAGACGAGGCACGCGTACATCGCGCCCATCAGGACGGTGGCGATGGCCAGGCCGCCGAAGCCGCCCTTGGAGAGGCCGATGTTCCAGCCGGAGAAGTCGCCCGAGACGACGTACGCGACGCCGAGCCCGGTGAGCAGGAGCCAGCCCGCGCTGCCGCGGCGCAGGGTCCGGCGTTCCAGATAGGCGTCGGACTCGACGGTGTTCGGTGTGGTGCCTGAGGTGTCTTCCAGCGTCATGCCAGCGCTCAGCTCCCCGCAACGGGCCCAATGGATTGGTGCCATACCTTTGCGTCGTACCGGCGGGCAGCGCAAGCCCTCTGCGTTACGTTCCGGTTACGCGAGGGGGCCGGGGTCGGGGCCGGCCCGGGCCGCTCTCAGGTCAGGAAGCCGCGCAGCAGCGCCGCCGTTCCCCCGCAGTGCTCCCGCATCACCTCGCGCGCCGCGTCCGCGTCCCCGTCGAGCACCGCCTCCACCAGGGCGGTGTGCTGGTGCTGGGAGTGCTCCAGGTTGCGTACGAGCAGGGGGATGCAGTCCAGCAGGTCGTTGACGGTCGCCCGCACCGCCGCGTACTGCGCCGTCAGCGTCGGCGAACCGGACAGCTCCGCGAGCGTGAGGTGGAGCAGGGTGTCCTGGCGCCGGTAGTCGCCGAGCGGGGCGTCATGGGTCGCCGCGAGCGCCGCGCGCAGCCGCCCAGCGCCCTCGTCGTCCAGGCCGTGGGCCGCGCAGAGCCCCGCCGCGCCGACCTCCAGGACCTCGCGGAAGCGCAGCGTGTCCTCCACGTCGACGGCCGCGATCCGGCGCCGCAGCTCCGCCTCGTCCGAGGTCTGCGGGCGCTGGAGCACGAACGTGCCGCCGTAGCGCCCGCGCCGGCTCTCCACCAGGCCCTGCTCCTGCAGCACCTTCAGGACCTCGCGCAGGGTGACCCGGCTGATCCCCATCCGGTCCGCCAGCTCCCGCTCGGCCGGCAGCCGCTCGCCCCCCGGCACCAGGCCGAGCCGGACGATCTGCAGGATCTGCTCCAGCGCCTCCTCGAAGCCGTTGCCCGCGCGCACCGGCCGCAGCACCGGCGTCAACCGGTCGGCGGATTCATTCGTCTGGGCCACGTTGCCGTTTCCCCTTCCCAAGCAATGGTCCTGAGCAATACCTTATGGCTCCCGGCAGGCCCAAGGAGGAGTAATCCCGTGGCAGACCGCAAACCCCCGCTCGCCGTCGACGAGCTCCGCGCCCTCGTCGCGAGCGGCGAGATCGACACCGTCGTCCTGGCCTTCCCCGACATGCAGGGCAGGCTCCAGGGCAAGCGGTTCGCCGCACCGTTCTTCCTCGACGAGGTCCTCGAGCACGGAACCGAGGGCTGCAACTATCTTCTGGCCGTCGACACCGAGATGAACACCGTCGACGGCTACGAAATGTCGTCCTGGGACCGCGGCTACGGCGACTTCGCCATGCACCCCGACCTCTCCACCCTGCGCCGCCTCCCCTGGAACGAGGCCACCGCGATGGTGATGGCCGACCTCGCCTGGAACGACCGCAGCCCCGTCGTCGCCGCCCCCCGCCAGATCCTGCGCCGCCAGCTGGAGCGCCTCGCCGCCCACGGCTTCACCGCCCACGTCGGCACGGAGCTGGAGTTCATCGTCTTCAAGGACACCTACGAGCAGGCCTGGGACGCGAACTACCGCGGGCTCACCCCCGCCAACCAGTACAACATCGACTACTCCGTCCTCGGCACCGGACGCATCGAACCCCTCCTGCGCCGCATCCGCAACGAGATGACCGGCGCCGGCCTCACCGTCGAGTCCGCCAAGGGCGAGTGCAACCCCGGCCAGCACGAGATCGCCTTCAAGTACGACGAGGCCCTGGTCACCTGCGACCAGCACGCCGTCTACAAGACCGGCGCCAAGGAGATCGCCGCCCAGGAGGGCTGCTCGCTCACCTTCATGGCGAAGTACAACGAGCGCGAGGGCAACTCCTGCCACATCCACCTCTCGCTCCAGGACGCCCAGGGCCGCAACGTCATGGCGGGGGAGGGCGCCGACGGCATGTCCGAGGTCATGCGGCACTTCCTCGCCGGGCAGCTCGCCGCGCTCCGGGACTTCTCGCTCCTCTACGCCCCGAACATCAACTCCTACAAGCGCTTCCAGCCCGGCTCCTTCGCCCCCACCGCCGTCGCCTGGGGCCACGACAACCGCACCTGCGCGCTGCGCGTGGTCGGCCACGGACGCTCGACGCGCTTCGAGAACCGGCTCCCCGGCGGCGACGTCAACCCCTACCTCGCCGTCGCCGGACTGATCGCCGCCGGACTGCACGGCATCGAGCAGGGCCTCGAACTCCCGCCCGCCTGTACCGGCAACGCGTACACCGCCGAGTACGAGCACGTCCCCACCACCCTGCGCGAGGCCGCCGAGCTCTGGGAGACCAGCGAGATCGCCAAGGCCGCCTTCGGCCCCGAGGTCGTGGCCCACTACCGCAACATGGCCCGCGTCGAACTCGACGCGTACGACGCGGCCATCACCGACTGGGAACTGCGCCGCTCCTTCGAACGCATGTGAGGAAAGACTTGCCGCACGAACTGCACGTCCTGAACCCGGCGACCGAGGAGCTCGTCGCCACCGTCCCCGCCGCCACCCCGGCCGACGTGGACGCCGCCGTCACCCGCGCCACCTCCGCCCAGCACGCCTGGGCCGCCGCCGCGCCCGCCGACCGGGCCCGCATCCTGCGCCGCTTCGCCGCCGTCGTCGACGCCCACGTCGAGGAGCTGGCCCTCCTGGAGGTCCGCGAGGCCGGCCACACCATCGGCAACGCCCGCTGGGAGGCCGGGAACGTCCGCGACCTGCTCGACTACGCGGCCGGGGGAGTGGAGCGGCTGAACGGACGCCAGATCCCGGTCCCCGGCGGCCTCGACGTCACGATCCTCGAACCCCTCGGGGTCGTCGGCGTCATCGCCCCCTGGAACTTCCCCATGCCGATCGCCGCCTGGGCCACCGCCCCCGCGCTGGCCGCCGGCAACGCCGTCATCCTCAAGCCCGCCGAGACCACCCCGCTCACCGCGCTGCGGCTCGCCGAACTCGCCCTGGAGGCCGGCCTGCCCGAGGGCCTCTTCCAGGTCCTCCCCGGCGAGGGCCCGGTCGCGGGCAACGCGCTCGTCGAACACCCCGGCATCGCCAAGATCGTCTTCACCGGCTCCACCCGGGTCGGCAAGTCCATCATGGCGAGCTGCGCCGACCAGGTGAAGCGGCTCACCCTCGAACTCGGCGGCAAGAGCCCCAACATCGTCTTCGCCGACGCGGACCTGGAGGCCGCCGCCGCCGCGGCGCCCATGGCCTTCCTCGACAACAGCGGCCAGGACTGCTGCGCCCGCACCCGCATCCTCGTCCAGCGCAGCGTCCACGAGCGCTTCCTGGAGCTGCTCACCCCCGCCATCGAGGAGATCGTCGTCGGCGACCCCCTCGACGAGCGCACCCAGATGGGCCCGCTGATCTCCCGCGCCCAGCTCGACCGCGTCCGCTCCTACGTCGGCGACGAGCTCGACGGCATCCGCGGCAAGGCGCCGGAAGGCCCCGGCTTCTGGTTCCCGCCCACCGTCCTCACCGGCGTCCCCGAGGACGCGCCGTGCGCCGTCGAGGAGGTCTTCGGCCCCGTCGCCGTCGTCCTGCCCTTCGAGGACGAGGCCGACGCGATCCGCCTCGCCAACGCCACCGACTACGGCCTGTCCGGCTCGATCTGGACCCGCGACGTCGGCCGCGCCCTGCGCGCCTCCCGCGCCGTCCGGGCCGGCAACCTCTCCGTCAACTCCCACTCCAGCGTCCGCTACTGGACCCCGTTCGGCGGCTTCCGCCAGTCCGGACTCGGCCGTGAACTGGGACCCGACGCCCTGACCGCCTTCACCGAAACCAAGAACGTCTTCATCAGCACGGAGGGCCCCGCACTGTGAGCACCGAGAACATCTGCCGCCGCCTCGTCGGCCGAACCGCCGTCATCACCGGAGCCGGCAGCGGCATCGGCCTCGCCACCGCCCGCCGGCTCGCCTCCGAAGGCGCGAACGTCGTCTGCGGCGACATCGACGAGCGGGCCGGCAAGGCCGCCGCCGAGGAGGTCGGCGGCACCTTCGTCAAGGTCGACGTCACCGACCCCGAGGAGGTCGAGGCGCTGTTCAAGACGGCCTTCGACACCTACGGCTCCGTCGACATCGCCTTCAACAACGCCGGCATCTCGCCCCCCGACGACGACTCCATCCTGGAGACCGGCCTGGAGGCCTGGAAGCGGGTCCAGGACGTCAACCTGACCTCGGTCTACCTGTGCTGCAAGGCCGCCCTGCCGTACATGCGGCGCCAGGGCAGGGGCTCCATCATCAACACCGCCTCCTTCGTCGCCATCATGGGCGCGGCCACCAGCCAGATCTCGTACACCGCCTCCAAGGGCGGCGTCCTCGCCATGTCCCGCGAGCTCGGCGTCCAGTTCGCCCGCGAGGGCATCCGCGTCAACGCGCTCTGCCCGGGCCCCGTCAACACCCCGCTGCTCCAGGAGCTGTTCGCCAAGGACCCGGAGCGCGCCGCGCGCCGCCTGGTGCACATCCCCGTCGGCCGCTTCGCCGAGGCCGAGGAGATCGCCGCCGCGGTCGCCTTCCTCGCCAGCGACGACTCCTCCTTCGTCAACGCCACCGACTTCCTCGTCGACGGCGGCATCTCCGGCGCGTACGTGACCCCGCTCTAAGCGTTCACCCCCCATCCATCCCCCCGACAGCCGGGCGTCGCAAGGCGCCCGGCTGTCGTGCGTACATCCAGGAGAGTGTTCATGACCAACAAGCTCCGCACCCCCGCCGCCGCGGCCGCCCTCGCCCTCGCCGCGATGGGACTGCTGCCCGCCGCAGGCGCCCAGGCCACGCCCCGCGAGACCACCCGGCAGGCCCGCGACTGCGCCGGCCTCACCTCCGCCGCGGGCTGGTACGGCGACAACAAGGCGCGCATCGACGGCCTCATAGCCGCCCACTGCCGGCAGAAGGGCGACAAGCCCGTCGCCGTCTTCGACTGGGACAACACCGTCATCAAGAACGACGTCGGCGACGCCACCTTCTACTGGCTGCTGCGCAACGACCGCATCCGGCCCCCGCGCCACGGCGACTGGTCCACCACCAGCCGCTACCTCACCCCCGAGGCCGCGAGCGCCCTCGGCGAGGCCTGCCCGGCCGATGTGCGCACCCTGCCCACCGCCACCGACGCCACCTGCGCCGACGAACTGCTCTCCGTGTACGGCAAGGGCACGACGACCGGCGGGAAGACCGCCTTCGCCGGCTACGACCACCGCCGCATCGAGCCGCAGTACGCCTGGCTCGCCCAGCTCCTGCACGGCTGGACCGCCCGCCAGGTGCGCTCCTTCGCCGCCGCCGCCCGCACCGAGAACCTCGCCGCCCCCCAGGGCGCCACCCAGCGGGTCGGCACCGCGCAGGTCACCGGCTGGGTCCGCTACTACGACCAGCAGCGCGACCTGATCCGCGCCCTGAAGTCGGCCGGCTTCGACGTCTGGATCGTCTCCGCCTCGCCCGAGCCCGTCGTCGACGTCTGGGCCCAGGGCGCCGGCGTCCCGGCCGACCACGCCGTCGGCATCCGCAACACCACCGAGCACGGCCGCCTCACCAGCCACCTCAAGGGCTGTGGCGGCGTCCGCGACGGCGAGGACCGGATGATCACCTACATCGACGGCAAGCGCTGCTGGATCAACCAGGAGATCTTCGGCGTCCGCGGCCCCGCCGCCGAACGCGTCCAGCCCACCGGGCGGCGCCAGGTCTTCGCCGCCGGGGACTCCGACACGGACATCTCCTTCCTCCGCGACGCCACCGGCCTGCGGCTCGTCCTCAACCGCAACAAGAACGAACTCATGTGCCGCGCCTACGACAACGGCGACGGCCGCTGGCTCGTCAACCCCATGTTCATCGAGCCCAAGAAGCAGAAGACGAGCCCGTACCCCTGCGCCACCACCGGCTACACGGCCGCCGACGGCACCGCCGAGCCGGTCCGCCGCGCCGACGGCAGCGTCGTACCGGACCAGCAGGACACGGTCTTCTAGCCGCTACGGGAGGTCAGAGGAAGGTCCGGCCCTCGCCCCGGTACGTCGGGACGGCGGCCGTGACCCGGTCGCCCGCCACCAGGTGCAGGGTGTCGAACCGCTCGCACAGCTCGCCGGCCTTCGCGTGCCGGAACCAGACCCTGTCGCCGATCCGCAGATCGTCGGCCGGCGAGCCGAGCAGCGGCGTCTGCACCTCGCCCGGACCCTCCTGCGGGTCGTAGCGCAGCCCCTCCGGCAGATACGGGACGGGCAGCCGGTCGCGCCCCGCCACCCCCGACGCCGGATAGCCGCCGCCCAGCACCGTCACCACGCCCACACCCGGACGGCGCACCACCGGCAGCGCGAACAGCGCCGCCGGACGCCCCGAGAACGAGGTGTAGTTGTCGAAGAGACGCGGCTGGAACAGCCCCGAACCCGCCGCGATCTCGGTCACCGCGTCCTCGGCCGCCGTGTGCTGCACACTGCCCGTGCCGCCGCCGTTCACGAACTCGAGGTCCGGCGCCACCGCCCGCACCGCCCGGACCACCGCGGCCCGGCGGGCCGCCAGCTCCCTGCGGGCCGCGGACTGCATCAGCCGGACCGCCCGCGAGCGCAGCGGCCGGCCGGCCACCGCGTCCCCGACCCCCGCCACATGGCCCTCGTACGCCATCAGGCCCACCAGCCGGAACCCCGGCCGGCGCACCACCGAGCGCGCCAGCTCCGCCAGCTCGGCCGGCTGCCGCAGCGGCGAGCGGCGCGCCCCGACCCGTATCCGGCCGCCCAGCAGGTGCAGCGAGGTGTCCATCTCCAGACAGACCCGCACCTCCTCGGTGCCGCCGGCCCGCGCCGCGTCGATCAGGTCGAGCTGCGCCACGTCGTCGACCATCACCGTCACCGCGGCCGCCAGCTTCGCGTCGCCCGCCAGCTCCCCGAACCCGGGCCGGTCGGCCGACGGGTAGGCGAGCAGCACGTCGTCGACCCCGGCCCTGGCCAGCCACAGCGACTCGGCCAGCGTGAAGGACATGACCCCGGCGAACCCGTCCCGCGCGAGCACCCGCTCGAGGAGAGCCCGGCACCGCACCGACTTGGTCGCCACCCGGACCGGCTTCCCGCCGGCCCGGCGCACCAGGTCCTCGGCGTTGGCGTCGAAGGCCTCCAGGTCGACGACGGCGAGGGGCGCGTCGAGGTGGGCGGTGGCCCGGTCGTACCGGGCGCGGTCGGCCGCGCGGGGAGTCATGGGCCGAGCTTGCCAGACGGGTTTACACGTGGGTAGCCCCTGGGTTCCCGCCCCGGGGGGAACAGCCCGTAGAGTGACCGCCATTGCTGTGACGGAACGACCAGGGGCACCAGGGGGACGGGGATGAGCACCGAGCCGCACCGCCCCACGTCCCGCATCACCGACGCCCTCCTCCCGCAGACGGCTCCGACGCCCGCGCCCGCCACCGCGCCCAGGCAGGCCCCGCAGCCGCCGCCCCGCCAGGCCTCGCAGCAGCAGCCGACCGGCCCGGCGACGGAGCGCGCCCCGGCCGAGCCCCCGGCCCACCCGCCGGCGGGACGCCCCGCGGCCGCGCCGCCCCCGCAGTCCCCGACCCGGCGGGCCCCCCAGGGCCAGGCGGCGGGCAACCGTGCCGCAGCCCAGCCCCTGCCCCCGGTCCACCACACGACGGAGCAGGCTCAGGCCCGGCCGCCGGCCCGTCCCGTGGCCGCACCGCCCCCGGCGCCCGCTCCGGCATCGGCGTCCCCGGCGTCCCAGCCGCGCCAGGCGCCGGAGCCGGCCCTGCCCCAGCCCCCGGCGGGGCCGGGGCCCGGCGCCGCCCTCCCCGCCGTCGAGACCACCACCCGGCTCCGCCCCATCCGGGACGCGCACCCCCGGCCCGCCCACGCCCCCGCGTACGGCGTCGACCGCTGGGCGCTGCCCGACGAGCTGCCCGTGGAGACCACCACCCGGCTGCGGCCCGTCCAGGACCGGCGCCCCGGGCGGGTCCTGGCCGCCGCGGGCTTCGCGGTGCTCGGTCTCGGGCTCGTCGGCGGCTCCCTCACCGGCGCGCTGCTGGCCGGGAGCGGGGCGGGCGAGCCCGCCGAGCCGCCCGGCTACTCCCGGACCAAGGCCCTCTGGCACGACGCCCCCGTCGACACCCTCTTCCCGCGCACCCTGGCCGGCCCCACCGCGGGCCCCGGCGGCGCCGCCCGCACCTGGACCCGGATCGTCGTCGCCCCCGACGCGCCCTGCACGGCGGCCGTCCTGCCCAAGGGCCTGCTCACCGCCCTTCGGGACCCCGGCTGCGAGCGCGTGCTGCGCGCCACGTACACCGACGCGACCTCCTCGCACGTGACCACCGTCGCCCTCGTGTTCACCCAGGCCGACCCCGCCACCATGCGCACCCTCGGCCCGCGCGCCGACGACGACCCGCCGCCCGCCCTCGCCGGCCCGGCCACCGTCGCCGCGGGCTTCGGCGACCGCCAGCGGGCCAGCTGGTGGCGGCACATCCTGCCGGACCTCCCCGTCGTCGTGACCTCCGTCTCCGGCTTCGCCGACGGCCGCCCCGTCGCCGAGGCCGAGCCCGCCGAGCGCGCGATGACCGCCAAGCGCACCACGCCGGTCGCCCAGGCGGGCCTGGGCCACGAGGCGAAGGGCGTCGGCGACGCCGTCGAACGCGCCCTGCGCAAGACCGTCGCCGCCACCCTCAAGGAAGGCGACCGGTGATCCGCCGCCCCCGCCGCCGCGCCGCGGCCGCCGCCCTGCTCGCCGCCGCCTTCGCCGTGCTGCCCGCCACCACCACGCCCGCGTACGCCGACACCATCCGCGCCCGCCAGTGGGGGCTCGACGCCCTGCACACCTCCCGGGCCTGGCAGACCACCCGCGGCGAGGGCATCACCGTCGCCGTCCTCGACACCGGCGTCGACTCCGGCCACCCCGACCTCGCGGGCTCCGTCCTCACCGGCACCGACCTCGTCGGCTTCGGCGCCGCCCGCGGCGACCGCGCCTGGGCCCGCCACGGCACCGCCATGGCCGGCATCATCGCCGGACACGGGCACGGCCCCGGCGACCAGGACGGCGTCCTCGGCGTCGCGCCGAAGGTGAAGATCCTGCCGGTCCGGGTCATCCTCGAAGGCACCGACAAGTCCCGCGACAAGGCCCGCAAGACCCGCGGCACCGCCCTCGCCGAGGGCATCCGCTGGGCCGCCGACCACGGCGCCGACGTCATCAACCTCTCCCTCGGCGACGACTCCGAGTCCGCCCACCCCGACGCCGGCGAGGACTCCGCCGTCCAGTACGCCCTCGCCAAGGGCGTCTCCGTCGTCGCCTCCGCCGGCAACGGCGGCGAGAAGGGCGACCACATCTCGTACCCCGCCGCCTACCCCGGCGTCATCGCCGTGACCGCCGTCGACCGCTACGGCACCCACGCCTCCTTCTCCACCAGCCGCTGGTACGCCACCGTCAGCGCCCCCGGCGTCGACATCGTCATCGCCGACCCCGACCGGCGCTACTACGAGGGCTGGGGCACCAGCGCCGCCGCCGCGTTCGTCTCCGGCGCCGTCGCCCTCGTCCGCGCCGCCCATCCCGACCTCACGCCCGCCCAGGTCAAGCGGCTCCTCGTCGACACCGCCCGCAACCGCCCCAAGGGCGGCCGCACCGACCAGAAGGGGTACGGCACGGTCGACCCGGCCGCCGCCATCGAGGCCGGGGGCGCACTCAAGGGCGCCGACCCCAAGGCCGCCGTCGCCGGCTTCGGCGGGCAGTACTTCGGCCCCGGTCCCCAGGCCGAGCCCGAGGAGAGCCACCCCATCGGGCTCCTCGCGCCCATCGCGGGAGGCGTCGGCGTCCTGCTGCTGGCCGCCGCCGTCGCCCTGTGGCGGGGCAGCCGCAACCGCTGAGCACCCGGCGGTTAGGCTCGGGGCGTGGCGCTCAAGAACATTCCGGACCCCGGTTTCTCCGACGACGACGGCACCGCCGACCCGCGGCTCGCCGCGGCCCTGGCCGCCTGGGCGGAGGACCGGACCGCCCACGGCCCCGTCCTGCGGGCGCTCAAGGACGCCCGGCTGCTGGTCCCCGTCGTCGCCGTCCTCGGCGAGGTCGAGGTCGACCCGGTCACGGGGCTGAAGCAGGAGAAGACCAGCGACATGGCCGTGCCCACGCTGACCGCGGGCGACCGGCGGGCGCTGCCGGCCTTCACCTCGATCGCCTCGCTCGCCCTGTGGGACCCGGCCGCCCGGCCGGTCGCCGTCCCGCTGCACCAGGCGCTCCAGGCCCTCGCCCACGAGAAGGCCGACACCCTCGTCCTCGACCTGGCCGGGCCGGTGCCCTACCAGGTGACCGGCTCCGCCCTGCTCGCCCTGGCCGAGGGGCGCAGCAGCGCGGACCCGCTGGACGACCCGGCGGTACGGGACGCGGTGCGGGCCGCGGTCGCGGCCGAGCCCGCCGTCCTCCGCGCCCACCTGGGCCCGGGCGCCGCCGACGGCACGCTGGCGCTGGTGCTCGCCGAGGACGCCGCCCCCGCGGAGGCCGCCCAGCGCGTCGCCCGCCTGCTGGCGGCCGACGAAACACTGAGGGCCCGCCTGGTGCGGGGCCTCGACCTGGCGCTGCTGCCGGCCTCGGCCACGCCTCCCGGCGAGCCCTTCTACGTAAGGAACTGACGTGCCGCGGCCGGCGGCCGTGAAGCCGCCGGCCGCGGGAGCCGCTAGCCGTACACCGGCCCCGTGTACTTCTCGCCCGGGCCCTGGCCCGGCTCGTCCGGGACGAACGACGCCTCGCGGAAGGCCAGCTGCAGGGACTTCAGACCGTCCCGCAGCGGCGCCGCGTGGAACGAGGAGATCTCCGTGACCCCGGCGTCGAGCAGACCGGCCAGGGCGTGGATCAGCTTGCGGGCCTCGTCCAGGTCCTTGTGCTCGTCGCCCTCCTCGGTGAGCCCGAGCTTCACCGCGGCGGCGCTCATCAGGTTGACGGCGACGGTCACGATGACCTCGACGGCCGGGACCTCGGCGATGTCGCGGGTCATGGCCTCGAAGTCGGGGTTCTCGGGGGAGTCCGTGGTGTCCGTGGACTCGTGCTGGGGCGTGTCGCTCATGCCTCACACGATAAGCGGACGTACGGTTCGCGCCGACCGGCGGGTCCTGCTAACCTTGTGTAACGACCGGCCGGACACATGCGTGCCCGGCCCACAAGTGGAGGCTCCGTTCTCCCACCTGACCGCCCTAGCGGGCGGCGGGTCACCGGTCAGGTGGCGCCCATCGTTCCGTACGGACGATGGAGCCGCCCGATGTGCGCCCCGCGGTTCACCGCGGCGGTGTTCCGGTTTTCCATGGAGCCCCGCCTGTGTACCGTCCGGGGCATTTTTCATGTGCCGGCTCGGTTGGTCTCGACATACCAAGACGTGTCCGTCCGCCAGGCGGTCGCGTGGTGCTACCGAGGAGGATCCATCAGCGCCGAGCCCCGCATCAACGAGCGGATTCGCGTTCCCGAGGTGCGTCTTGTCGGCCCCAGTGGCGAGCAGGTCGGCATTGTGCCGCTTGCCAAGGCCCTGGAGCTCGCGCAGGAGTACGACCTCGACCTGGTTGAGGTTGCGGCGAACGCCCGTCCGCCCGTGTGCAAGCTCATGGACTACGGGAAGTTCAAGTACGAGTCGGCCATGAAGGCCCGTGAGGCGCGCAAGAACCAGGCGCACACGGTCATCAAGGAGATGAAGCTCCGGCCGAAGATCGACCCGCACGACTACGACACCAAGAAGGGTCACGTCGTCCGGTTCCTCAAGCAGGGTGACAAGGTCAAGATCACGATCATGTTCCGCGGTCGTGAGCAGTCCCGCCCCGAGCTCGGCTACCGACTGCTGCAGCGCCTTGCCGAGGACGTGCAGGAGCTTGGCTTCATCGAGTCCAACCCGAAGCAGGACGGCCGGAACATGATCATGGTTCTGGGTCCGCACAAGAAGAAGACCGAGGCCATGGCCGAGGCCCGCGAGGCCCAGGCCGCGCGCAAGGCCGAGCGCCAGGGCGGTTCGTCCGAGGCGGTCCAGGCCGAGGCGCCCGCCGCGGAGGCCCCGGCCGAGCAGGCTTCGGCCGACACGTCGGCCGAGAACGCCGAGGCGTGATCCCGCGGGGCTGCCGCTCCGGCAGCCCCAGGGTTCCGCCCGGAACCACTCAAACGAAGAATTGACGCTCCCGGTTGTCCGGTGCCCGCACCGGGGGAGCGCCACTGACGAGGAGATAACGGCGCTATGCCGAAGAACAAGACGCACTCCGGTGCCAAGAAGCGCTTCAAGGTCACCGGCTCCGGCAAGATCCTGCGCGAGCGCGCCGGCAAGCGCCACCTGCTCGAGCACAAGTCGTCCAAGCTGACGCGTCGCCTCACGGGCAACGCCGAGATGGCCCCGGGTGACTCCGCCAAGATCAAGAAGATGCTGGGCATCTGAGTTGATCTCCCGCCCTCGGCGACGAGGGCATCCGGCACAGACCGGGACCCATCCGTTTTTCGGGTCGTGTGAGCACCACCGCGACCCCGCTACAAGGAGTTAAGAAGTGGCACGCGTCAAGCGGGCAGTCAACGCCCACAAGAAGCGTCGGGCGATCCTCGAGCAGGCCTCCGGCTACCGCGGTCAGCGTTCGCGCCTGTACCGCAAGGCCAAGGAGCAGGTCACCCACTCGCTGGTCTACAACTACAACGACCGCAAGAAGCGCAAGGGCGACTTCCGTCAGCTGTGGATCCAGCGCATCAACGCCGCTGCCCGCCTGAACGGCATGACGTACAACCGCCTCATCCAGGGTCTGAAGGCCGCCAACATCGAGGTGGACCGCAAGATCCTCGCCGAGCTGGCCGTCAACGACTCCAACGCGTTCGCCGCGCTGGTCGAGGTCGCGCAGAAGGCCCTCCCGGCCGACGTCAACGCTCCGAAGGCCGCCGCCTGATCTTCCAGGCCGCAGTACTTCTGCCCGGACCCGCAGGCCTCGCGCCTGCGGGTCCGGCGCGTTGACCCCCGCTTCTTCGCCGCCGTACCCGACGAGTCAGAGAGCCCCAGGCACATGTCCACCCCCGAGCTGATCTCCCCGCGTTCCCCGCGCGTCGTCGCCGCCCGGCGACTCGCCAAGCGCAACTTCCGGGGCAAGGACCGCCTCTTCATCGCCGAGGGCCCGCAGGCCGTCCGCGAGGCCGTCGAGCACCGCGGCACCGACGGCCGGTCCACCCTCGTCGAGCTCTTCACCACCGTCGAGGCCGCCGAGCGGTACGCCGCCATCATCGACGCCGCCCGCGCCGCCGGAGCCCGCGTCCACCACGCCTCCGACGCCGTGCTCGCCGAGGTCTCCCAGACCGTCACCCCGCAGGGCCTCGTCGGCGTCTGCCGCTTCCTCGACTCGCCGTTCGAGGACATCCTCGCCGCCCGGCCCAAGCTGGTCGCCGTCCTCGCCCACGTCCGCGACCCCGGGAACGCCGGCACCGTGCTGCGCTGCGCCGACGCGGCCGGCGCCGACGCCGTGATCCTCACCGACGCCTCCGTGGACCTGTACAACCCCAAGTCCGTCCGCGCCTCCGTCGGCTCCCTCTTCCACCTCCCGGTCGCCGTCGGCGTCCCGGTCGAGCAGGCCGTCGCGGGCCTCAAGAGCGCCGGAGTGCGCATCCTCGCCGCCGACGGGGCCGGCGAGGACGACCTCGACGACGAGCTGGACGCCGGCACCATGACCGGCCCCACCGCCTGGGTCTTCGGCAACGAGGCCTGGGGACTGCCCGAGGAGACCCGGGCCCTCGCCGACGCCGTCGTCCGCGTCCCGATCCACGGCAAGGCCGAGAGCCTCAACCTCGCGACCGCGGCCGCCGTGTGCCTGTACGCCTCCGCGCGCGCCCAGCGCCCCCGAACCACCGCCTGAGGACTCCACCTCGGCCGCCTCGCCTAGTAGGGTGACGCACTCGGGGCCCACTGCGTGACACGGAGGGGTGGGGTTACGGGGATGACGGTCGGCACGGGCAGTCCCGCACAGGCACGGAGCAGCGCGCCGCACGCCTCGCCGCCGCCCGCCGGCGAACCGGCCGCGGCACCCGGCCCGCACCTGCCGGACAGCCCGACCGAGGACGACGTGCGCGCCGGCGGTCTCGGGATCGACCCCGACGACCTGCCCGACGGTCTCGTCGTCGCCGACGAGACCGGCCGGATCGTCTGCTTCAACGCCGCCGCGAGCCGGATCACCGCCGTACCCGGCGCCGAGGCCCTCGGCCGCCCCCTCGACCAGGCGCTGCCCCTGGAGGACCTCAAGGGCCGCCGCTGGTGGACGCTGACCGACCCGTACGGAGGGCTCGCCACCCGCCGCGGGCAGCCCGAGCGGAACCTGCTGCTGCCCGGCGGCCGCGAGGTCCTCGTCTCCGCCCGCTACGTCCGCGCCCACCCCACCGGACCGGTGCGCCGGGTCGTCGTGTCCCTGCGCGGCACCGAGGCCCGCCGGCGCACCGAACGCAGCCACGCCGAGCTCATCGCCACCGTCGCCCACGAGCTGCGCTCGCCGCTCACCTCGGTCAAGGGCTTCACCGCCACCCTGCTCGACAAGTGGGAGCGGTTCACCGACGACCAGAAGCGGCTGATGCTGGAGACCGTCGACGCCGACGCGGGCCGCATCAAGCGCCTCATCGCCGAGCTCCTCGACATCTCCCGGATCGACTCCGGCCGCCTCGAGGTCCGCCGCCAGCCCGTCGACATCGCCGCCGCCGTCGGCCGGCACATCCAGGCCCACACCACCGGCGGGCAGTCCCCCGACCGCTTCTTCGTCCGGATCCGCCCCGACCTGCCCGAGCTGTGGGCCGACCCCGACAAGATCGACCAGATCCTCGGCAACCTCCTCGAAAATGCGGTGCGCCACGGCGAGGGAACCGTCACCATCGAGGTGGCCCCCACCACGGCCACCACCGACGGAGAGAAGGGGACGGAGGTCAGCGTGAGCGACGAGGGCTCCGGCATCCCCGAGGAGTCGATGGGCCGTGTCTTCACCCGCTTCTGGCGGGGCAGCAAGCGCGGCGGCACCGGACTCGGCCTCTACATCGTCAAGGGCGTCGTCGAGGCCCACGGCGGCACGATCACCGTCGGACGCGGCCCCCGGGGCGGGGCCGAGTTCCGATTTATCCTGCCCGTCGGCACCCCGGCCCACCTCCTCTGAGGTCCCGCCGAGCTCCCCGCGAGGTCCTTCGAGGTCCCTCGTACGGTCTCACCAGGCGAGACCGTACGAGTTCCGGAGCCGCCCGGGCCGCCCACGGGCTCATTCGCGTCCCCGCGCCCCGTTAGACTCGTCCTTTGGCACGTTTGCGCCCTTGACGTCGAGCGGGGCCGCCCAGCCAGCCAACGGAAGCACGGGAAGAGATGTCGGCACCCAATAAGTCGTACGACCCGGTCGAGGTCGAGGCCTTGAAACCGGAAGAGATCGAGCGCATGCGGGACGAGGCGCTCGCCGCCTTCGCGGCCGCAGACGACCTCGACGCGCTCGCCCACGCGAAGACCGCGCACACCGGCGGCACCTCGCCGCTCGCGCTCGCGAACCGGGAGATCGGCGCCCTGCCCCCGCAGGCCAAGGCCGCGGCCGGAAAGCTCGTGGGCCAGGCCCGCGGCATCGTCAGCAAGGCGCTGGCCACCCGCCAGGCCGAGCTGGAGGCCGAGCGCGACGCCCGCGTCCTCGTCGAGGAGGCCGTCGACGTCACCCTGCCGTACGACCGCGTCCCGGCCGGCGCCCGCCACCCGCTGACCACCCTCATGGAGCGCGTCGCCGACGTCTTCGTGTCGATGGGCTACGAGGTCGCCGAGGGCCCCGAGGTCGAGGCCGAGTGGTTCAACTTCGACGCCCTGAACTTCGTGCCGGACCACCCGGCGCGCCAGATGCAGGACACCTTCTTCGTCCAGGGCCCCGAGGGCACCACGGGCGACGAGTCCGGTGTCGTGCTCCGTACGCACACCTCGCCGGTCCAGGCCCGCACCCTCATCGACCGGGAGCCCCCGGTCTACGTGGTGTGCCCCGGCCGCGTCTACCGCACCGACGAGCTCGACGCCACGCACACCCCGGTCTTCCACCAGATCGAGCTGCTGGCCGTCGACGAGGGCCTGACCATGGCCGACCTCAAGGGCACCCTCGACCACATGGTCCAGGCGCTCTTCGGGCCCGACATGAAGACCCGGCTCCGCCCGAACTTCTTCCCCTTCACCGAGCCGTCCGCCGAGATGGACATGCTCTGCTACGTCTGCCGCGGCGAGTCCGTCGGCAACCCGGACCGCCCCTGCCGCACCTGCGGCAGCGAGGGCTGGATCGAGCTCGGCGGCTGCGGCATGGTCAACCCGAAGGTGCTCGTCGCCTGTGGTGTGGACCCCGAGAAGTACAGCGGATTCGCCTTCGGGTTCGGCATCGAGCGGATGCTGATGTTCCGCCACAACGTCGAAGACATGCGAGACATGGTCGAGGGTGACGTCCGGTTCACCCGGCCGTTCGGGATGGAGATCTGATGCGGGTCCCGCTTTCTTGGCTGCGGGAGTACGTCGACCTGCCGGCGACGGCGACCGGCCGTGACGTACAGGCCAAGCTCATTTCGGCCGGCCTCGAGGTCGAGACCGTCGAGCAGCTCGGCGCCGGCCTCACCGGCCCGCTGGTGGTCGGCAAGGTGCTCACCATCGAGGAGCTGACGGAGTTCAAGAAGCCCATCCGCTTCTGCACCGTCGACGTCGGCCAGGCCAACGGCACCGGCGAGCCCCAGGAGATCATCTGCGGCGCCCGGAACTTCGCCGAGGGCGACAAGGTCGTCGTGGCCCTGCCCGGCGCCGTGCTGCCCGGCGACTTCCGGATCGCCGAGCGCAAGACGTACGGCCGGGTCTCCCGCGGCATGATCTGCTCCGGCGACGAGCTCGGCATGGGCGACGACGGCACGCACGGCATCATCGTGCTGCCGCCGGAGCACGAGGTCGGCACCGACGCGACCAAGCTCCTGGAGCTGTACGACGAGGTCCTCGACATCGCCGTCACCCCGGACCGCGGCTACTGCCTCTCGATGCGCGGTGTCGCCCGCGAGGCCGCCATCGCCTACGGCCTGCCGCTGCGCGACCCGGCGCTGCTCGACGTGCCCGCGCCGAACTCGTACGGCTACCCGGTCCAGATCGCCGACCCGATCGGCTGCGACCGCTTCACCGCGCGTACGGTCGTCGGACTCGACCCCGAGGCCCGCAGCCCGATCTGGATGCAGCGCCGCCTGCAGAAGGCCGGCATGCGCCCGATCTCGCTCGCCGTCGACATCACCAACTACGTGATGATCGAGCTCGGCCAGCCGCTGCACGCCTACGACCGCACCCGCATCGACGGTCCCATCGGGGTCCGCCGGGCCGCCGCCGGGGAGAAGTTCACCACCCTCGACGGCACCGCGCGCGTCCTCGACTCCGGGGACCTGGTCATCACCGACAACCGCGGGCCGATCGGCCTCGCGGGTGTCATGGGCGGTGCCAACACCGAGATCGCCGACCCGGTCGTCGACCCCGAGACCGGCGCCGTCACCGGCACCACCGAGGTCGTCATCGAGGCCGCGCACTTCGACGCGATCTCGATCGCCCGCACGGCCCGCCGCCACAAGCTGTCCTCCGAGGCGTCCAAGCGCTTCGAGCGCGGCGTGGACCCGCAGGCCGCCGCCGCTGCCGCGCAGCGCACGGTCGACCTGCTCGTGCTGCTCGCGGGCGGCACGGCCGAGGCCGGCGTCACCGAGGTCGTCGCGCCGTCCGCGCCGCACACCATCACCATGCCGGCGAACCACCCGGACAAGGTCGCGGGTGTGGAGTACGGCCGCGAGACCGTCGTCCGCCGTCTCCAGGAGATCGGCTGCGACGTCTACGGGCAGGACGAGCTCGTCGTCACGGTCCCGTCCTGGCGCCCCGACCTGTACGTGCCGAACGACCTGGCCGAAGAGGTCATCCGCCTGGAGGGTTACGAGAACCTGCCCTCCACGCTGCCGAAGCCGCCGGCCGGCCGCGGACTGACCGAGCGCCAGCGCACCCACCGCCGGGTGGGCCGCGCCCTGGCCGGTGCCGGTTACGTCGAGGCGCTGAACTACCCGTTCATCGGCGAGCAGGTCTTCGACCAGTTCGGCCTCGACGCGGACGACGCCCGCCGCCGGGTCGTCAGGCTGGTCAACCCGCTCTCCGACGAGGAGCCCGCGCTCCGTACGACGCTGCTGCCGGGCCTGCTCGGCGCGCTGCGCCGCAACGACGGGCGCGGCAGCCACGACCTGGCGCTCTTCGAGACCGGCCTGGTCTTCCGTCCCACCGAGGGCCAGCCGGGCGTCGCCGTCCGTCTGGGCGTCGACGGCCGGCCGACCGACGAGGAGATCGCCCGCGTCAACGCCGCGCTGCCCGCGCAGCCGCGTCGCGCCGCCGTCGTCCTCGCCGGTGCGCGCGAGCAGGCAGGCTGGTGGGGCAAGGGCCGCCCGTCCGACTGGGCGGACGCGATCCAGGCCGCCCGCACGGTGGCCGCCGAGGCCGGGGTCGGTCTGCTGATCGACGCCGACCAGCACGCCCCCTGGCACCCGGGCCGCTGTGCCGCCTTCCACGTGATGATCGACGGCGAGAAGACGCTGGTCGGCCACGGCGGCGAGCTGCACCCGCGGGTCGTCAAGGCGCTGGGCCTCCCGGCCCGCACCTGCGCGATGGAGCTGGACCTCGACCTGCTGGAGCGGGCGAGCGAGGGCCCGGTGAAGGCCCCGAACATCTCCTCCTTCCCGGTCGCGACCCAGGACGTGGCCCTGGTCGTCGACAAGGACGTCCCCTCGGCGATGGTGGAGTACTACCTGGCCGGCGGTGCGGGTGAACTCCTGGAGTCCATCCGGCTGTTCGACGTCTACACCGGCGACCAGATCGACGAGGGCAAGAAGTCCCTCGCGTACGCCCTGAAGTTCCGTGCCCCCGACCGCACCCTGACGGTCGAGGAGGCCACGGCCGCCCGCGACGCGGCGGTGGCCCTGGCGGCGGAGCACACGGGAGCCGTGCTGCGCGGCGCGTGACGCCGGAGACGCGGAAGGGGCCCTGCCCCGGGTGACGAGCCCGGGGCAGGGCCCCTTCCCGTGTGCCCGCGCGGCCGTACTCCCGTACGGGGGCGCTCACTCCTTCGGGTGAGATCCCCGGCGGATGTTCCCGCGTGTCCGTCTCCCCCGCGAGAATCGACGCGGTCACAGGGGCGGGCCTGTGTGCCGCAGGGTCTTCGGGCGCTGGCGGGCCTCGGGAAGGGCCGTGGATGTTCCGTGACAGGGCACTGGTTGCCGAGGGCTCCCGGATCCGGCGGATGGCTCCGCTGGCGGCTCCGGTCGCATGGGGGCTCGTCGCCGTCGCCTGGAAGGTCGGCTGTCCGCTGGCCCAGCGCCCCGGGCTGCCGATGCGGCTCGCCAGCGGCATCGTCTTCCTCGCCGTGGGAACCGGTCTCGTGCTCGGGGCCCGGCGCGGACTCCAGCGGGAACTGGCACGGGTGCGGGCCGTGGCCGACGCCACCCAGCGGGTCCTGCTGCGTTCGCCACCGGCCCGCCTCGACGGGCTCGCGGTGGCCGCCGGGCAGCTGTCCGCCTCCCGGGGCGCCGTCGTCGGCGGGGACCTGTACGAGGCGACGGCCACCCCCTACGGGGTGCGGATCGTCATCGGGGACGTGCGGGGCCACGGTCTCGCCGCGCTCGGAGCGGTCGTCGCCGTCCTCGGCAGCTTCCGCGAGGCCGCCCACGACGAGCCCGAACTCGCGGGCGTGCTGCGCCGCCTGGACCGGGCGCTCGGGCGGCACTTGCGCGAGCGGGCCCGGGAGGAGCACCCGGCCCGGGCGGGCCGGTCGCCCGAACACCCGGCGGCCGAGGAGTTCGTGACCCTGCTGCTCCTCGAGATCCGCGCCGACGGGCTGGTCTTCGCACTCGACTGCGGCCACCCCGGCCCGTACCGCCTGGGCCCTCGGGTCGAGGCCGTGCCCGTCGGCGAACCGCTGCCCCCGCTCGGTGCCTTCCCGCTCCCCGACGACCTCGTGCCGTACCCGGCCACCCGGTTGCGGCCGGGCGAGACGCTGGTCCTGCACACGGACGGCGCGGAGGAGGCCCGCGACCGCCGGGGGAGGTTCTTCGCGCTCGACGCGGCCCTCGAAGGAGCGGCCGGCGAGGCGCCCGCCGCGCTGGTCCGCACGGTCCACACCGCGCTGCTGCGGCACACCGGCGGCCGGCTCACCGACGACGTCGCCCTGCTCGTCGTCCGCAACGACCGGGTGCGGGTACCGGCGCAGCCCGCCGAACCCGGGCTGCGCCGTACCCGGCCTGCGCCCTCCCCCCACTAGTGGGTCGGGTCGCGAGGCCGGCGCCGTCCGCGCTGCCACGGAGTGTCGGGCAGATCAACAGCGCGGACGGCGCGGACCGGGCGGCCGCACTGTTCGAGGGGGAGCCGGCGGCCCGGTTCCTCGCCTTGCGGCGAGGGAGTTCAGTCAAGCGGTCCGGACGTTTCGGTGACAGTGCGTACGGACCGGAAGAACGAGTACTCCGTTCACACCCCGTGTGAAAGCGCCCCCGACCCACCGGAGCGGTCCCATGCAGCCCCATCTCCAGCCCAACACCCTGCTGGACGCCCTGCTCGACGAAGCGGGCATGTCCCACGCCGGTCTCGCCTCCCGGGTGAACCAGGCGGGCCGGGCGCGGGGCCTGGCCCTGCGTTACGAACACACCGCCGTGGCCCGCTGGCTGAAGGGGCAGCGGCCGCGCGGCCAGGTGCCCGACCTGATCTGCGAGGTGCTCGGCGGCCGGCTGCACCGGGCCGTCTCCCTCGACGACATCGGCCTCGGGGTGCCCGGCGCCGGGCTGCCCGCGGCGGGCTCGCCGCTCTCCGGCTTCGTCGAGCGGGCCACCGCCCTGTGGCGCTGCGACGAGCAGCAACGCCCGCACGTCCTGGGTGCCCAGGCGGTGACCGGCACCCCGGCGGTGATGCCGGTCTGGGAATGGGAGAACCCGCCGGAGGACGTGGACGTCTCCCGCGACGGCCGCACCCGGGTCTCGGCCGCCGACGTGCAGATGCTGAGCGCGGCCCGGGCGCACTACGAGCAGATGTACCGCAAGGCCGGCGGCATGGCGACCCGTGCGCGGATCGTCGGCTTCCTCAGCGCCGAGACCGCGCCGCTGCTGCGCGGCGCCTACAGCGACGCGCTCGGGCGGCGACTGCACCGCGCCACGGGCGGGCTGGTGGCGGTGGCCGGGATCTGCGCGTACGACTCCGACGCCCAGGGGCTCGCCCAGCGCTACTTCCACCAGGCGCTGCGCCTGGCGAAGGCCAGTGGCGACCGGGGACTGGGCGCCTATGTGGTCGCGCTGCTGGTCAACCAGTCGCTGTTCATGGCGGAGTACCGGCAGGCGGTGGCGTTCGCGGAGGCCGCGCTGCGGTCGGCGGGCCGGGAGATCACGCCCGCGCTCGCCGCCGATCTGACGGCGATGCAGGCGAAGGCGTACGCCCATCTCGGCGACGGTGCCGCCGCGCTCGGCTGCATCCGGCGGGCGGAGACGGAGGCGGCGCGGATCAGCCCGGGCCACGAGCCCGCCGAGACCGGTTATGTGCAGCCCGGCCTGGTCAACGTGCAGGTCGCGGAGGCGCTGCTCAGTCTGGGCGACCTGACGGGGGCGCACGAGCACGCGGCGGCGGCCGTGCGGACCCCGGCGCACGACCGGGGGCGGGTGCACCGGCTCGCCATGCTGTGTCAGATCGAGCTGCGGCAGGGGGAGACGGAGCGGGCGGCGCGGACGGCGGTGGAGATGACCGAGGGGGCCCGCGGGATGGAGTCGCAGCGGCTGCGGGACCGGCTGCGCGAGGTGCGGGAGCATCTGCTGGCCAGTGGGGGAGGGGATGCCAGGGAGGCGGCCGAACTGATCGACGGTGCGCTGCGCGTGCCCCTGTGAGCCCTGCGGTGCCGCGCGAGCCGTGCGGTGTGGGGTGAGCTTTGCCTTGCGGCCCGGTCCCTGCTGCGATATTGCCACCAAGTAATCACCGACCAGTCGGAAGGTGGCAGAAACGTGCAGTGGACGAAATTAAGTGAACATCCCGTCTATGAGAACCGCTGGTTCCGGGTGAACCTCGCGGACGTCGAACTCCCCGACGGCCGCCGCCTGGACCACTATCTGATCCGGCTCCGCCCCGTCGCCGTCGCGACCGCCGTCAACGACGCCGACGAGGTCCTGCTGCTCTGGCGCCACCGCTTCATCACCGACAGCTGGGGCTGGGAGCTGGCCGCCGGCGTGGTCGAGGACGGCGAGGACACCGAGACCGCCGCCGCCCGCGAGATGGAGGAGGAGACCGGCTGGCGCCCCGGGCCGCTGCGCCCGCTGCTCACCGTGGAGCCGTCCAACGGCCTCACCGACGCCCGCCACCACCTCTACTGGACCGACGAGGCCACCTACACCGGTCCGCCCCAGGACGCCTTCGAGTCCTCGCGGGTCGACTGGGTCCCGCTCAAGCTCGTCCCCGACCTGATCGCCAGGGGCGAGGTCCCGGCCGCCAACATGGCCGCGGGACTGCTGATGCTGCGGCACCTGAGGCTCGGCTGAGACCCGTGCACACGCCGGACGGCCCGTACCTGTGCGGTGTACGGGCCGTCCGGGGCGAGCGGCGGTTCAGGAGTACGGGTAGAAGCCCGAGCCCGTCTTGCGGCCGAGGCGGCCCGCGTCCACCATCCGCTGCAGCAGCGGCGGGGCCGCGTACAGCGGCTCCTTGTACTCGGTGTACATCGAGTCGGCGATCGAGGCGATCGTGTCCAGACCGATCAGGTCCGAGAGCTTGAGCGGACCCATCGGGTGGGCGCAGCCGAACTCCATGCCGTTGTCGATGTCCTCGCGGCTCGCGATGCCCGACTCGAACATCCGGATCGCGGAGAGCAGATACGGCACGAGCAGCGCGTTCACCACGAAGCCCGAGCGGTCCTGCGCACGGATCGCGTGCTTGCCCAGGGTCTTCTCGGCGAACAGCTGCGCCCGGCTGATCGTGCCCTCGGAGGTGGTGAGGGCGGGGATCAGCTCGACCAGCTTCTGCACCGGCGCGGGGTTGAAGAAGTGGATGCCGATGACCTGGTCGGGGCGGGAGGTCGCCACGGCCAGCTTCACCAGCGGGATGGAGGAGGTGTTGGAGGCCAGGATGGCGTCCGGCCGGGTCACCACCTGGTCGAGAACCTTGAAGATCTCGGTCTTGACCTGCTCGTTCTCCACGACCGCCTCGATCACGAGGTCGCGGTCGGCGAACTCGCCCAGGTCGGTGGTGAAGCTGAGCCGCGCCAGCGTGGCGTCGCGCTCCTCCTCGCTGATCTTGCCGCGTTCGGCGGCCTTGGCGAGCGAGTTGTAGAGCCGCGTGCGGCCGATCTCCAGCGCCTCGCCGGTGGTCTCGGCGACCTTCACCTCGAGGCCGCTGCGGGCACACACCTCCGCGATGCCCGCGCCCATCTGGCCGCAGCCCACCACTCCGACGCGCTCAATGTCGGCCATGGAGTCCGTCACCTCGTGCCTTTCGCTGTTTCCTGGCGGCGGGCAGCCCGTGTGATTCCGGTGCGTCCGCCTCGACCCCACGACGTTACTCCGGACGGAGCGGATGATCGATCGTTCTGGGGTGGGCATGCTTTCCGATGGGCTGTGACGTATCCGATAGCGAGGGGTGACAAATGCCACCGATCGGCAGAAGAGGGTTCGTGGCGGGTGCGGCGCTGGGCATGTTCGGCGCGGGCGCCGGGGCACCGGCCGGGGCCGCGGCGACCGAGGTGTGGCCGGACGGCGGGGTACGGCGCGGTGCGCGGCGCGGCGAGCGGTTCCGGGGCATGTGGATCGCCACGGTCTACAACCGGGACTTCCCCTCCCGGGCCGGCCTCACCGCCGCCGAGCAGCGCGCCGAGCTGATCGACCTGCTCGACCTCGCGGTACGCCGCCGGATGACCGCCGTGATGCTCCAGGTCCGGCCCTCCGCCGACGCCCTGTGGCCCTCCCCGTACGAGCCCTGGTCGCAGTGCCTGACCGGGGCCCAGGGCGGCGACCCCGGCTGGGACCCGCTCGGCACGGCCGTCACCGAGGCGCACGCCCGCGGTCTGGAGCTGCACGCCTGGTGCAACCCGTACCGCGTCGCCGGCCACGCCGACCGCACCAGGCTCGCCCCGAACCACCCGGTGCGGCTGCACCCCGAGTGGGCGGTCGTCTTCGACGGGCGGCTCTTCTACGACCCGGGCCTGCCCGCGGTCCGCCGGCACGTGCAGGACGCCATGCTCGACGCCGTGCGCCGCTACGACGTCGACGCCCTGCACCTGGACGACTACTTCTACCCGTATCCCGTGGCCGGGGCCGCCTTCCCCGACGCCGAGACCTTCCGCGCGTACGGGGGCGGCTTCACCGACCTGGCGGCCTGGCGCCGCAACAACGTCGACCTGCTCGTCTCCGAGACCTCGGCCCGGATCAGGGCGCTCAAGCCCCGCGTCGCCTTCGGCATCAGCCCCTTCGGCGTCTGGCGCAACGCCTCCACCGACCCGCTGGGCTCCGACACCCGGGCCGGGGCGAGCTATGACGACCAGTACGCGGACAGCCGCAAGTGGGTCAAGGAGCGCTGGGTCGACTACGTGGTCCCGCAGCTGTACTGGAACATCGGATACGAGCCCGCCGACTACGCCACGCTCGTGCCCTGGTGGGACGCCGTGGTCCGGGGCACCGGCGTGCGCCTCTACCTCGGCGAGGCGCTCTACAAGGTGGGCGACCCCGCCCAGCCCGCCGCCTGGCAGGACCCGCAGGAGCTCGCCCGCCACGTGCGGCTCGGCAAGGAGCATCCGACCGTGGGCGGGCACTGCTACTTCGCGGGCAGGGAGGTCGCCGCGGACCGCCTCGGGGCGCTCACCACCGCCATCGCCGAGGACCCGGCACCCCACCCCACGCGCCGACGCCGCCGGGCGTGACGGGGCGCGGTGGGGCGGGGCGGTGGCGGCCGGGTCGGGCGGTCAGTCGGCCCCCGCCTCCAGGTGGTGGCGTACGACGGTGTCGGGGCCCGGTGACATCAGGGACTCGTGACCGTCGTCGTCGTACTTGACGCGGTACGGAGGAGTGCCGTTCTCCCCCAGTACCTGGACGACCTCGGCCGTACGGTCGTGCTGACCGACGGTCCGGCCGTGCACCAGCAGTTTGTCGCCCACGTTCGCACGCATGGGGGTGACCTCCTCGCGGCCGGCCCTGTCCTACTCGGAGTCTATGTCTGCCATTGTGACCCCGGTCACTCCCGCCGTCACTCCGGACCGCGGTCCTCAGCTCTTCGCCCGCTGGGTCACGGCGATGCACACCAGCACCGCTCCGGCCGCGACCGGGGCGGCCGGCGACAGCCGCTCGCCGAGCACGGTCACCGACCAGAACAGGGTGAGCAGCGGCTGGGCGAGCTGCAGCTGGCTCGCGCGCGGGATGCCGATGGCGGCCATGCCCCGGTACCAGACGTACAGGCCGAAGAAGGTGGATCCGGCGGCCACCCAGAGCAGGCCGAGGATCCCGTGGGCGGTCAGGTGCACGGGCTCGTACGCGAGCGCCACGGCCGCGCCGGCCGCCATCAGCGGCAGGCAGAGCACCAGCGCCCAGCCGATGACCTGCCAGCCCGGCATCAGCCTCGCGAGCCGTCCGCCCTCGGTGTAGCCGGCGGCGCAGACGAGCAGCGCCCCGAAGAGGTAGAGGTCGCCCGTCGAGAGCGCCCCGCCGCTCTGCTGGAGCGTGAACGCGAGCACCACGACCGCGCCGGACACGGCCGCGATCCAGAAGGTGCGGGACGGGCGCCGACCGGTGCGGATCGCGGCGAAGGCCGCCGTGGTGAGCGGCAGCAGGCCGACGACCACGGCGGCGTGCGAGGTGGTGGAGGTCTGCAGGGCCAGGGTGGTCAGGAGCGGGAAGCCGACGACCACGCCGCCCGCGACGACCGCGAGCCCGGCCCAGTGCCGGCGCTCGGGCAGCGGCACCCGCCCCACGAGCAGAAACATGCCGGCGATCAGGGCGGCGAGCACCGAGCGCACGGCGACGAGCGACCAGGGGCCGAAGCTCTCCAGGCCCCAGACGGTCGAGGGGAAGGTCAGCGAGAAGGCGACGACGCCGAGCGCGGCGAGCAGGGTGCCGCTGCGGGGGACCGGCGCCGCGGCCGATCCGGGCGTCGGACTGCTCGTCGATCCGACTGCCGATCCGGCTACCGGTCCCACCGCCGATCCGGCTTGCGGTCCGGTCGGCGATCCGGCCGGGGCCCTGGTGACCGCTATCGTGCTCGACTGGGTAGCGCTATCCTGTGCTCTCATGAGTGAGCGTAGCAGTGTCACCGAATTGGCGAAATCCCTGAAGGCGGAGCTGAACCGCTACTCGATCGGAGAGAAGCTGCCGTCGAGCAGGGCGCTCGTCGAGCGCTATCACGTCTCTCCGGTGACCGTCACCCGCGCGCTCGCCCAGCTCGCCGCCGAGGGCCTGGTCGTCACCCGCCCCGGCGCCGGCGCCTACCGCGCGGAGCCGCGCGTCGCCGCGCCGGCCATCGGCGACACCTCCTGGCAGCAGCTCGCCCTCAGCGCCGACGGCGCCACCGAGCTCGTCCCCCGGGCCGTCGACGCCTCCGGGGTGCTCGTCACCCTCTCCGCGCCCCAGCCCGGCGTCATCGAATTCAACGGCGGCTACCTCCACCCCTCCCTCCAGCCCGAGCGCGCCCTCGCCGCCGCCCTCGCCCGGGCCGGCCGCCGCCCCGGCGCCTGGGGCCGGCCGCCCACCGACGGACTGCCCGAACTGCGCGAGTGGTTCGCCCGGGCGATCGGCGGCGGCGTCACCGCCGCCGAGGTCCTCATCACCGCCGGCGGCCAGCCCGCCCTCACCACCGCCCTGCGCGCCCTCGCCCCGCCCGGCACCCCCGTCCTCGTCGAGTCGCCCACCTACCCGGGCATGCTCGCCGTCGCCCGCGCCGCCGGGCTCCGGCCCGTGCCCGTGCCCAACGACGCCGACGGCGTCCGCCCCGAGCTCCTCGAAGCAGCCTTCCGCGCCACCGGCGCCCGCGTCTTCGTCTGCCAGCCGCTCTTCCAGAACCCCACCGGGGCCGCCCTCGCCCCCGAGCGGCGGGCCGCCGTCGTGCGGATCGCCCGCGCCGCCGGGGCCTTCGTCGTCGAGGACGACTTCGCCCGCCGGCTCGTCCACGAGGACGCCGGACCGCTGCCGGCGACGCTCGCCGCGGACGACCCCGACGGCGTCGTCGTGCACGTCTGCTCGCTCACCAAACCCACCTCCCCGAGCCTGCGGGTCGGCGCCCTGGCCGCCCGGGGACCCGTCCTGGAACGGCTGCGCGCCATCCAGGTCGTCGACAGCTTCTTCGTCGCCCGCCCCCTCCAGGAGGCCGCGCTCGAACTCGTCGGCGCCCCCGCCTGGAACCGGCACCTGCGCTCCGTCGCCGCCGAGCTGAAGAGCCGCCGCTCCACCATGACCGGCGCCGTCGCCCGCCACCTGCCCGAACTCGCCCTGCCCCACGTGCCCTCCGGCGGCTACCACCTCTGGCTCCGGCTCCCCGACACCCTCCCCGAGGCCGCCCTCGTCCCCACCGCCCTGCGCCACGGCGTCGCGGTGGCCCCGGGACGGCCCTACTTCTGCGCCGAGCCGCCCGCCGGCCACATCCGGCTGAGTTTCGCGGGTGTCGCGGGGCCCACGGAGATCGTCGAGGGGGTGCGGCGGCTGCGCACGGCGATCGACGCACTGCTCGGCTGACCACGAGGCCGGCCCGGGGCGCGGGGCACCGGGCGGCCCTCGCCCCGGGCAAATTCGCCTGACAAGCGCCACCGCCCCTGGCAGCCTTCGCCCATGAGCGACACCACCACCGCGGACGGCCCCGTCATGCACGGGGCGTACGAGATCTCAGCCGACCCCGCCCGCCTCGACCCGGCCCGCGTCCACCACTGGCTGTCCACCGACGCGTACTGGGCCCTCGGCCGACCTCGGGAGAAGCAGGACCGGGCGATCGCCGGCTCGCTCAACTTCGGCGCCTACCACCGCGAGACGGGCGAGATGGGCGCCTACGCCCGTGTCGTCACCGACTACGCCACCTTCGCCTGGCTCTGCGACGTCTACGTCGACCCGGCGGCCCGGGGCACCGGACTCGGCACCGCGCTCGTCACCGCCGTCCGCGACGCGCTCGAACCGTACGGGCTGCGCCGGATCATGCTGGCCACCGCGGACGCGCACGGCGTGTACGAGAAGGTCGGTTTCACGCCACTGCAGAATCCGGACAAGTGGATGGCACTCGGACAGCACTGAGCCGGCGCATCTCCCGCACCCGTCAATGACCCCTTGACCTGCGGGGCCCCCGGCCTCACGATCGCCGCCATGGGTCTTCGGGTCACGCTCGTCGCGGCGGCGCGCAGCTCCTCCCTGCTCGCCGAACGCTTCGACGACGACCGGCCGCTCGACGAGGCCGGCTGGTACGAGGTACAGCTGGCCGCGCCGCGGCTGATTCCGCTCGGCGCGGCCGAACTGCGCTACTGCTCCCCGACGGCCCGCAGCCGCGCCACGGGCACGGCCCTCGGCTACGCCCCGCTGGTCCAGCCGGCCCTGCGGGACTGCGACATGGGCCGCTGGCGCGGCCTCACCCTGGCCGAGGTCGCCGCGCTCGAACCGGGGGCCGTCGACGCCTGGCTCGGCGACCCGCGCAGCGCGCCGCACGGCGGCGAAACGCTTCTGTCGTTCATCACCCGCATAGGGGGCTGGCTCGACACCCGCCCCGCCGACGACGGCGCCATCGTCGCCGTCGCCGAACCCGCCGTCGTACGCGCCGCTCTGGTCTACGCCCTGAAGGCCCACCCCGCCACCTACTGGAACGTGGACGTCCGCCCCCTCTCCACCATCACCCTGACCGGCCGCCCCGGCCTGTGGCACCTCCAGCTGGCGGCGGCGATGACCTGAGGGGCCGAGACCGCACGTCGGCCGCGCCGGCACGGCGCGCTCCCTGCGGGTCTCGCCCTGCTCCGGCCCTCGCCCCCCCCGTGCGGGCATTCGTTCCGCTAGGGCGGGACGGGCGGGGCGCACGGGACGGGCAGGACGGGCGGGGCGCACGGGACGGGCCGGACAGGCGGGACGAGCGGGAGGGGCGGGATAGGCGGGACGGGCAGGACGGGCAGGACGGGCGGGATAGGCGGGACGAGCGGGACGGGCAGGACGGGCGGGGCGCACGGGACGGCGGGCGCGGCCGGGCCCCTGCCCCTCGTGCCCTGACGGCCCCCACCACTCGGCGGCGCCCGCCCCCCGTCCAGGCGGCTAGCCTGGACGCACGATGAACCGTTTGATCACGTCCTGGGGCGACCTCCCCCTCACCCGCTTCCCCTCGGACCCGCGCGATCCCCTGCGCGCCTGGGACGCGTCCGACGAGTACCTGCTCGGCCACCTCGCGGAGACCGGCACCGACCTGACCGGCACCGTCGCCGTCGTCGGCGACCGTTGGGGCGCCCTGGCCACCGCGCTGGCCGCCGCGAGGTCCGCAGCGCACGTCACCGGCGACCTGCTGCAGATCTCCGACTCGTACCTCGGCCGGCGGGCCACCGAGGACAACCTGGCCCGCGCGGCAGCCGCCCCCGGCGCGGTGCGGCTGCTGACCACCCAGGACCCGCCGCCCGAGAAGGTCGACGTGCTGCTCGTCCGCGTCCCCAAGAGCCTCGCGCTCCTGGAGGACCAGCTGCACCGGCTCGCCCCCGCCGTCCACGACGGCACCGTGATCGTCGGCACCGGCATGGTGAAGGAGATCCACACCTCCACGCTGACGCTCTTCGAGCGGATCCTCGGGCCGACCCGCACCTCCCTCGCGGTGAAGAAGGCACGGCTGATCCACACCACCCCGGCCGCCACGGCGGGGGAGCGCCCGGAGAACCCCTGGCCCTACCGGTACGCACTCCCCGCCGACGCCCCGGCCGGACTCGCGGGGCTGAGCGTCGTCAACCAGGCGGGCGTCTTCTGCGCCGACCGCCTGGACATCGGCACCCGCTTCTTCCTCCAGCACCTGCCGCGGGACCTCGGCCGGGCCCGCGTGGTCGACCTGGGCTGCGGCAACGGAGTCGTCGGCCTCGCCGTCGCCCTCGCCGAGCCCGAGGCGGAGCTGCTCTTCACCGACGAGTCGTACCAGGCCGTCGCCTCCGCCGAGGAGAACTTCCGAACGCACGCCGGCGACGCCCGCACCGCGGAGTTCACGGTCGGCGACGGCCTCGCGGACGCCGCCCCCGGCTCCGTCGACCTGGTGCTCAACAACCCGCCGTTCCACAGCCACCAGGCCACGACGGACCGCACCGCCCGCCGGATGTTCGCCGAGGCCCGCCGGGCCCTGCGGCCCGGCGGCGAGCTGTGGGTGGTCGGCAACCGGCACCTCGGCTACCACGTCACCCTGCGCCGGATCTTCGGCAACGGCGAACTGGTCGCGAGCGACCCGAAGTTCGTGGTCCTGCGGGCGGTGAAGCGGTAGCCGGTTGCGGCCCCGCGCGCTTGCGGTCCCGGTTGCGGTTGTGGCTCCGGCCCGGCCCCGGTTCCGGCCCGGCTCCGGTTCCGGCCCGGCTCCGGTTCCGGCCCGGCCCCGGTTCCAGGACCGGCCCGCCCGTTACGCCAGGGACACCAGCTCCCGGTGTCCCTCGTTCCACAGGTCCTCCTCCGCCTCCGGCAGCACGAGCACCCGCTCGGGCCGCAGCGCGTCGATCGCGCCCTCGTCGTGCGTGACCATGACGATCGCCCCCGGATACGTGCCGACCGCCGCCAGGACCTCGTCGCGCGAGGCCGGGTCCAGGTTGTTGGTCGGCTCGTCGAGCAGCAGGACGTTCGCGCCCGAGTGGACCAGGGCCGCCAGGGCGAGCCGGGTCTTCTCGCCGCCCGAGAGGACCCCGGCCGGCTTGTCGGCGTCGTCGCCCCGGAACAGGAACGCGCCCAGCACCCGCCGCACCTCGCCGTCCGTGAGGTGCGGCGCGGCCTCGGACAGGTTCTCGCGCACGGTGCGGGCCGGGTCGAGCGTCTCGTGTTCCTGGGCGAAGTAGCCGAGCCGCAGTCCGTGCCCGTGCACCACGCGCCCCGAGTCCGGGGTCTCGACGCCCGCGAGCAGCCGCAGCAGCGTCGTCTTCCCCGCGCCGTTCAGCCCGAGCACGACCAGCCGGGCACCCCGGTCCACGGCGAGGTCCACCCCGTCGAGGACCGGGCGCCCGCCCCCGTACCCCTTGGTCAGGGAGACCGCGCCCAGCGGCATCCGCCCGCAGGGCGCGGGCTCGGGCAGCCGGATCCGTGCCACCTGCTCCGTACGCCTGACCGCCTCCAGACCGTCGAGCAACCGGTCGGCGCGGCGCGCCATGCTGCGGGCGGTGACCGACATTCCCGCGCGGGCCTTGATCCGGTCCGCCTGGGCGTGCAGCGCGGCCGCCTTCTTCTCGGCGTTGCCACGCTCCCGCGTCCGGCGCCGTTCGTCGGCGTCCCGCTGGGCGAGGTACGCGGCCCAGCCGGTGTTGTGGACGTCGACCGTCGCCCGCTGCGGGTCGAGGTGGAAGACCCGGTTGACGGTGGCGGCGATCAGGTCGAGGTCGTGGCTGACGACGACGAGCCCGCCCCGGTGGGCGGAGAGAAAGCCGCGCAGCCAGCCGACCGAGTCCGCGTCGAGGTGGTTGGTCGGCTCGTCGAGCAGCAGCGTGCCGTCGCCGCCGTGCCCGCCGAAGAGGATCCTGGCCAGCTCGACCCGGCGCTTCTGGCCGCCGGACAGGGTGCCGACCGGCCGTCCCGTGAGCTCGGCGGGCAGCCCGACCCCGGCGGCGACCCGCGCCGCCTCGGCCTCGGCCGCGTATCCGCCGCAGGCCTCGAACGCGGTCTCGGCCCGGGCGTACGCGTCCATCGCCCGCTCGTCGGCGCGCTCGCCGAGCCGCTCGGCGGCTTCCCGCAGCCGGCGCACGGCGACGTCCATGCCCCGCGCGGACAGGATGCGGTCGGTGACGGAGACGGTCGGGTCGGCGGCGCGCGAGTCCTGCGCCAGATAGCCGACGGCGCCGGTCCGCACCACGCTGCCGGCGGCCGGGGCCCGCAGGCCGGCGAGGGTGTCGAGCAGGGTGGTCTTCCCCGCGCCGTTGCGGCCGACCAGGCCGATCCGGTCGCCGGGCGCGATGTGGAAGGAGATGTCGGACAGGAGGAGACGGGCGCCGACGCGCACGTCGGCACCACGAAGGGTGATCATGAGGGAACGCTCCGAACAAGCTGAAGGACACACGGGTGGCGTGGAAGCAGGTCCTTGAGCTAGGAAATTCGGGGCGTAGACATGTCCTCCACGGTAGGCGACGGGCCACGCGCGCCGCATCCGGATTTCCGCGGGCCCGCGGACCGTGCCGCCGACGCGCCCTGTGCCGGGCGCCCCGGGCCGCCGCGGCCGGGCTGCCTGCCGCGCTCCGTACCGCCCGCCAGGCCGCCGCCCGCCGGGCGCCGTGCCGCCCCACCCCGTGCCGCGCCGCCGCGCCCCGCGTCTCCCGCCCCGTCCCGCCGCGCCGCCACGCGGCCCCGCGCCTCCCCGCCGCGCGTCTCCCGTCCCGCCCGGCCCCGCCCCGGCCCCGCCCCCGCGCCCGCCCCGCGCCCGCCGCGCGGCACCGCGCCCCGCGCCTCTCCACCGCGCGTCTCCCGCCCCCTCCCGGCTTGCCTCGTCCCGCCCCCGGCCCCGCCGCGCGTCTCCCGCCCCGCTGCCCGCCCCACGCCCGCCGCCCGCCCCACGCCCGGCCCCGCCCCGCCACGTCCCGCCCGGCTCCGCCACGTCCCGCCCGGCTCCGCCGCCCGCCGCGCCCCGCCCCGCCGCCGCACGTCTCCCGCCCCGTCCCGCCCCGCGCCCGCCGGCCGGCCCCGCCCCGCGCCTCCCGCCCTGCCGACCCGCCCCACCCCCTGGCCCCGCCCCTCGACCGGGGCCCCTCACGCGTCGGGGAACGTCAGGTCCAGAGCCCGTACGCGCTCCTCCCCGGTCGTGATGTCCAGCGCCACGATCCGGTCGGCGCGCAGCGTGAAGGCCACCGCCGAGACCGGGCGTCCTCCGGCGAAGGCCACGACCCCGATCGCGCCGTCGACCAGAGCGGGTCTCGTCGCCCGCCCCGCGCGCGCGAAGGCTGCGGCGCCCTCGGCGACGGCCGGCGCGCCGTGCACCGGGCCCTGCTCCGAGAACGCGACGACCTCCGGGTCGAGCACGGCCGCGAGGGCGCGGGGGTCCCGGGCCCGGGCGGCGGCGAGGAAACGCTCGACCACCGCACGCTGCCGCGCGGGATCGCCACCCGCCCCGGCACCCCGCACCCGCCGCCGGCCCGCCCTGGCGAGCCGGCCGGCCTCAGCGGGGGAGCGGCCGGTGATCCGGGCGGTGTCGTCGAGGGGCAGGCCGAACAGGTCGTGCAGGACGTACGCGAGGCGCTCGCCGGGACCGAGGGCCTCCAGGACGACGAGGAAGGCGAGCCACACCGGGTCGACGGGCTCGCGGCCACCGCCCGAGCCGTCGTGAACCGCGCCCGCCCCCGCCGCCCCCGCCCGCCCCTGGAGCCGCCGCACACAGGTCCGGCCCACCGCGGCCACCAGCCACTCCCGGACCCCGGCCCCTGCCCCGCCGCCCAGCTCCGCCCTGGTCTGCGCCAGCACCTCCTCGGTGTCGCGGGAGGTGCCGAGCATCCGCCGCGCCACGGCCCGCAGCTGCTCGTGATGGGCGTCGAACTGCGCGGTCAGGAAGGTGTCGTCCTGCATGGGGCATCACTCCTCGTCGGGGCCGGGCGGCCGTGCCGGTGCGTCAGTGCGTTGACGCTCCGGGCCGGGAGGATGTGACAGCCGGTGCGATGTCGGTGTCGCGTGGCAGGCTGGGGACATGAACCTGGAGGACCTGGTCCGTCTGCGCCGCGCCAAGGACGCCATGGACCGCGACTACGCGGAGCCGCTCGACGTCCCGGCCCTAGCGAGGGTCGCGCTGATGTCTCCCGGGCACTTCTCCCGCAGCTTCCGCGCCGCCTACGGGGAGACCCCGTACAGCTATCTCATGACCCGCCGGGTCGAGCGCGCGAAGGCGCTGCTGCGGCGGGGCGACCTGAGCGTGACGGAGGTCTGCTTCGCCGTCGGCTGTACGTCGCTGGGGTCGTTCAGCTCCCGCTTCACCGAGCTCGTCGGGGAGAGCCCCAGCGCCTACCGGGCCCGCGACCACGAGTCGGGCGCCCCGATCCCCGCGTGCGTCGCCAAGGTCGCCACCCGCCCGGTCAGGACGTCCGCCAACGCGCCCGCCCCCGCCAACGCCTCCGCCCCCGCCCCCGCCCCCGCGCCCGCCCCCGAGGCGCCCGCCGGGGAACGGATCAGGATCGGAGAAGCGCAATCGGCCACCGCCTCGTAACTTCGAAGGCATGAACGACATCCGCCTCTCCCAGTGCTTCATCGCCGTCGACGACCACGACAAGGCCCTCGCCTTCTACCGTGACGTCCTCGGCCTGGAAGTCCGCAACGACGTCGGTTTCGAGAACATGCGCTGGGTGACCCTCGCGTCCCCGGACCAGGACGTGGAGATCGTCCTGGAACCGCCGCTCGCCGACCCCACCGCCTCCGCGGCCGACCGCCAGGCCGTCGCCGAGCTGCTCGCGAAGGGCATGCTGCGGGGCGTCATCTTCTCCACGGACGACGTGGACGCCACCTTCGAGCGGATCCGTGCCGCCGGCGGCGAAGTCCTCCAGGAGCCCGTCGATCAGCCGTACGGTGTACGGGACTGCGCTTTCCGCGACCCGGCGGGCAACATGCTCCGCTTCAACCAGCCGCGCAAGCAGTAGCGGAGCGCCGTCCGCGGCAGGGCCCCGGCCCGGCCGCGGACGCCGGCCGCCCGTGAACGAGCGCCCCGCCCGCAACCGAGTGTCCAGAAGGAGAGACGAGACGATGACGAAGGCCAGCGCGCCGCACGCCGCCGACAGTCACGAGGTGATCCGCGTCGTCGGGGCGCGGGAGAACAACCTCAAGGACGTCAGCACCGAGATCCCGAAGCGCCGCCTCACCGTCTTCACCGGGGTCTCGGGCTCGGGCAAGAGCTCGCTGGTGTTCGACACCATCGCCGCGGAGTCCCAGCGGCTGATCAACGAGACGTACAGCGCCTTCGTCCAGGGCTTCATGCCGACCCTGGCCCGCCCCGAGGTCGACGTCCTCGACGGGCTCACCACCGCGATCACGGTCGACCAGCAGCGGATGGGCGCCGACCCGCGCTCCACGGTGGGCACCGCCACCGACGCCAACGCCATGCTGCGGATCCTCTTCAGCCGCCTGGGCAAGCCGCACATCGGCCCGCCCGGCGCGTACGCCTTCAACGTCCCCTCGGTCAGGGCGAGCGGGGCGATCACGGTCGAGCGCGGCGACAAGAAGGCGGTGAAGGCGACCTTCCAGCGCACCGGCGGCATGTGTCCGCGCTGCGAGGGCCGCGGCTCGGTCACCGACCTCGATCCCGCCCAGCTCTACGACGCGGACAAGTCCCTCGACGAGGGTGCGCTCACCATCCCCGGCTACAAGGCGGGCGGCTGGAACTACCGCCTCTACAGCGAGTCCGGTTTCTTCCCCTCGGACAAGCCGATCGGCAGGTTCACGAAGAAGGAGCTGCACGACTTCCTCCACCACGAGCCGGTCCGGATGAAGATCGCGGGCATCAACATGACCTACGAGGGTCTGATCCCGCGGATCCGGAAGTCGATGCTCGCCAAGGACAAGGAGGGCATGCAGCCGCACATCCGGGAGTTCGTCGACCGGGCGGTCACCTTCACCGCCTGCCCCGAGTGCGACGGCACCCGGCTCAGTGAGGCGGCCCGTTCGTCCAAGATCAAGCGGATCAGCATCGCCGACGCCTGCGCCATGCAGATCAGCGACCTGGCCGAGTGGGTGCGGGGCATCGAGGAGCCCTCGGTGGCGCCGCTGCTCACCGCGCTCCAGCAGACCCTGGACTCGTTCGTGGAGATCGGCCTCGGCTATCTCGCGCTCGACCGGCCCGCGGGCACGCTGTCGGGCGGCGAGGCGCAGCGGGTCAAGATGATCCGTCACCTCGGCTCCTCGCTCACGGACGTCACGTACGTCTTCGACGAGCCGACGACGGGGCTGCACCCGCACGACATCCAGCGGATGAACGACCTGCTGCTCCGGCTGCGCGACAAGGGCAACACGGTGCTCGTCGTCGAGCACAAGCCGGAGGTCATCGAGATCGCCGACCACGTCGTCGACCTCGGCCCCGGTGCCGGCACGGAGGGCGGCGCGGTCTGCTTCGAGGGCACCGTCGAGGCGCTGCGGAAGAGCGACACGGTGACCGGGCGCCACCTGGGCGACCGCGCCGCCCTGAAGGACACCGTCCGCGAGCCCACCGGCTTCCTGAAGATCCGCGGTGCGCGGACGCACAACCTGAAGGGCGTCGACGTCGACGTGCCGCTCGGGGTGCTGACGGTCGTGACGGGCGTCGCGGGTTCCGGCAAGAGCTCGCTGGTCCACGGCTCGATCCCGCCGTCGGAGGGCGTGGTCTCGGTCGACCAGGGCACGATCCGCGGTTCCCGGCGCTCCAACCCGGCGACGTACACGGGGCTGCTCGACCCGATCCGCAAGGCCTTCGCCAAGGCCAACGACGTCAAGCCGGCGCTGTTCAGCGCCAACTCCGAGGGCGCCTGCCCCACCTGCAACGGCGCCGGGGTCATCTACACCGACCTGGCGATGATGGCGGGCGTCGCCACGACCTGCGAGGACTGCGAGGGCAAGCGGTTCGACGCCTCGGTCCTGGAGTACAAGCTCGGCGGCCGGGACATCAGCGAGGTGCTCGCCATGCCGGTGAACGAGGCCGAGCGCTTCTTCGGCGCGGGCGAGGCGCGGACCCCGGCCGCCCACAAGATCCTGGAGCGCCTCGCCGACGTCGGCCTCGGCTACCTCACCCTCGGCCAGCCGCTGACCACGCTCTCCGGCGGCGAGCGGCAGCGGCTCAAGCTGGCCACCCACATGGCGGACAAGGGCGGTGTGTACGTCCTGGACGAGCCGACCGCCGGTCTGCACCTGGCCGACGTCGAGCAGCTGCTCGGCCTCCTCGACCGGTTGGTGGACTCGGGCAAGTCGGTCATCGTCGTCGAACACCACCAGGCGGTCATGGCGCACGCCGACTGGATCATCGACCTCGGCCCGGGCGCCGGCCACGACGGCGGCACGATCGTCTTCGAAGGCACCCCTGCCGATCTGGCCGCCGGCCGCTCCACCGTCACCGGCGAACACCTGGCGTCCTACGTCGGCGCGTGACCGCGGGCGCCTGAGCCTCAGCGCCCTCAGCGGTGCCCTCATGCAGTGCTTTGCATAAAACTGCGGCTGTGCGTATAGTCATGCCATCCATGAGGAGGGTTTCGATGACGGTACGAGCAGCAGTCGCGGGTGCGAGCGGATACGCGGGCGGAGAGGTCCTGCGTCTCCTGCTCGCGCACCCCGAGGTCGAGATCGGGGCGCTGACCGGCCACTCCAACGCCGGCCAGCGTCTCGGCGGACTCCAGCCCCATCTGCTGCCGCTCGCCGACCGCGTCCTGCAGGAGACCAGCGCCGAAGTCCTCGCCGGACACGACGTGGTCTTCCTCGCCCTGCCGCACGGGCAGTCCGCCGCCGTCGCCGAGCAGCTCGGCCCCGAGACGCTCGTCGTCGACATGGGCGCCGACTTCCGGCTGAAGGACCCGGCCGACTGGGAGGCCTTCTACGGCTCCCCGCACGCCGGCACCTGGCCCTACGGCCTCCCCGAACTGCCGGGTGCCCGCGCCGCGCTGGAGGGGTCCAAGCGCATCGCGGTGCCCGGCTGCTTCCCCACCTCCGTGTCGCTCGCGCTCTTCCCCGCCTACGCGAACGGGCTCGCCGAGCCCGAGGCCGTGATCGTCGCCGCCTCCGGCACCTCGGGCGCCGGCAAGGCCCTCAAGCCGCACCTGCTCGGCAGCGAGGTCATGGGCAACGTCACCCCGTACGGCGTCGGCGGCGGCCACCGGCACACCCCGGAGATGGTCCAGAACCTCAGCGAAGTCGCCGGCGAGCGGGTGAGCGTGTCCTTCACCCCGACCCTCGTCCCCATGCCCCGCGGCATCCTCGCCACCTGCTCGGCCGCCGCCCGGCCGGGCGTCACCGCCGAGACCGTGCGGGCCGCCTACGAGAAGGCCTACGCGGACGAGCCGTTCGTCCACCTCCTCCCGGAGGGGCAGTGGCCGTCCACGGCGTCCGTCCAGGGCTCCAACGCCGTACACGTGCAGATCGCCTTCGACCCGGCCGCGAACCGGATCATCGCGATCAGCGCCATCGACAACCTCACCAAGGGCACCGCGGGCGGCGCGGTGCAGAGCATGAACATCGCCCTCGGCTTCGCCGAGCAGACCGGACTCTCCACGATTGGAGTCGCTCCATGAGCGTCACCGCAGCGAAGGGATTCACGGCCGCGGGCATCGCGGCCGGGATCAAGCAGAACGGCAACCCGGACCTGGCCCTCGTGGTCAACACCGGGCCGCGCCGCGCCGCCGCGGGAGTCTTCACCTCCAACCGCGTCAAGGCCGCCCCCGTCCTGTGGTCCCAGCAGGTCCTCGCCGACGGCGAGCTGACCGCCGTCGTCCTCAACTCCGGCGGCGCCAACGCCTGCACCGGCCCCCAGGGCTTCCAGGACACCCACGCCACCGCCGAGAAGGTCGCGGACGTCCTCGGCATCGGCGCGGGCGAGGTCGCAGTCGCCTCCACCGGCCTCATCGGCGTCCTGCTCCCCATGGACAAGCTGCTGCCGGGCGTCGAGAAGGCCGCGGCCGAGCTGTCCGAGCACGGCGGCGAGAAGGCCGCCATCGCCATCAAGACCACCGACACCGTGCACAAGACCGCCGTGGTCACCAAGGACGGCTGGACCGTCGGCGGCATGGCCAAGGGCGCCGGCATGCTCGCCCCCGGCCTCGCCACCATGCTCGTCGTCCTCACCACCGACGCCGACGTGGACGCCAAGGGACTCGACGAGGCCCTGCGCGGCGCCAGCCGGGTCACCTTCGACCGGGTCGACTCCGACGGCTGCATGTCCACCAACGACACCGTGCTGCTGCTCGCCTCCGGCGCCGCCGCCGTCACCCCCGCGCAGGACGAGTTCACCCAGGCCGTCAAGGACGTCTGCGCCGACCTCGCCCGCCAGCTGATCGGCGACGCCGAGGGCGCCAGCAAGGACATCCGGATCGAGGTGGTCAACGCGGCCACCGAGGAGGACGCCGTCGAGGTCGGCCGCTCCATCGCCCGCAACAACCTCCTCAAGTGCGCCATCCACGGCGAGGACCCCAACTGGGGCCGCGTGCTGTCCGCCATCGGCACCACCTCCGCCGCCTTCGAGCCCGACGAGCTGAACGTCGCCATCAACGGCGTCTGGGTCTGCCGGGGCGGCTCCGTCGGCGAGGACCGCGAGCTCGTCGACATGCGCTACCGGGAGGTCGTCATCACCGCCGACCTCGCCGCCGGCGCCGAGTCCGCCGTCGTCTGGACCAACGACCTCACCGCCGACTACGTCCACGAGAACAGCGCGTACTCCTCATGAGCGACTCCAAGACCCCGGCCCGCAAGCACACCGCGCTGCCCAAGGCGCAGATCCTCATCGAGGCGCTGCCCTGGCTCACCCGCCACCACGGCAAGACGGTCGTCATCAAGTTCGGCGGCAACGCCATGATCGACGAGGAGCTGAAGGCCGCCTTCGCCCAGGACGTGGTCTTCCTGCGCCACGCCGGCCTGAAGCCGGTCGTCGTGCACGGCGGCGGCCCGCAGATCAGCGCCGCCCTCGACCGGCACGGCATCGTCAGCGAGTTCAAGGCCGGCCTGCGCGTCACCACCGAGGACGCCATGGACGTCGTACGGATGGTGCTCGCCGGACAGGTCCAGCGCGAGCTGGTCAACCTGCTCAACCAGCACGGCCCGTTCGCCGTCGGCCTCACCGGCGAGGACGCCCACACCATCACCGCCACCAAGCACCTGCCCGAGATCGACGGCGAGAGCGTCGACATCGGCCGGGTCGGCGAGATCACCTCCATCGAGACCGGAGCGATCGAGGCCCTCCTCGCCGACGGCCGGATCCCGGTCGTCTCCTCCATCGCCCGCTCCCAGGACGACGCACATGTCTACAACGTCAATGCTGATACGGCGGCTGCGGCACTCGCTGCTGCGCTGGGCGCCGAAACGCTGATGGTCCTGACCGACGTCGAAGGCCTCTACGAGGACTGGCCCAACAGCGACGAGGTCATCAGCCGGCTCACCGCGAGCCAGCTGGAGAAGCTGCTGCCCGAGCTCTCCAGCGGGATGGTCCCCAAGATGGAGGGCTGTCTGCACGCCGTGCGCAACGGGGTCACCACCGCCCGTGTGATCGACGGCCGGGTCCAGCACTCGATCCTGCTGGAGATCTTCACCGACGAGGGCATCGGCACGATGGTCGTGCCGGACGGACAGGGGGAATCGTGAGCAACCGGCAGCTGACCGAGCGGTGGCAGCACTCGCTCATGGACAACTACGGCACGCCCCGGCTGCCGCTGGTCCGCGGCGAGGGCCCCCGGGTCTGGGACGCCGACGGCAACGAGTACCTCGACTTCGTCGGCGGCATCGCCGTCAACGCCCTCGGCCACGCCCACCCGGCCGTCGTCGAGGCCGTGTCGCGGCAGATCGCCTCCCTCGGGCACGTCTCCAACCTCTTCGTCGCCGAGCCCCCGGTCGCCCTCGCCGAGCGGCTGCTCCAGCTCTTCGGACGGCCCGGCAAGGTCTTCTTCTGCAACTCCGGGGCCGAGGCCAACGAGGGCGCCTTCAAGCTCGGCCGGCTCACCGGCCGCCCGCACATGGTCGCCACCACCGGCGGCTTCCACGGGCGCACCATGGGCTCCCTCGCCCTCACCGGCCAGCCCGGCAAGCAGACCCCGTTCCTGCCGCTGCCCGGCGAGGTCACGCATGTGCCGTACGGGGACGCCGACGCCCTGCGCGCGGCCGTCACCGAGGAGACGGCCTTCGTGATCATCGAGCCGGTCCAGGGCGAGAACGGCGTCGTCGTCCCGCCCGCCGGCTATCTCAAGGCCGCCCGCGAGATCACCCGCGCCACCGGCACCCTCCTCGTCCTCGACGAGGTCCAGACCGGCATCGGCCGCACCGGCCACTGGTTCGAGCACCAGGCGCACGAGGGCGTCGACCCCGACGTCGTCACCCTCGCCAAGGGCCTCGGCGGCGGCCTGCCCATCGGCGCGACCGTGGCCTTCGGCCCGGCCGCCGAGCTGTTCGCGCCCGGCCACCACGGCACCACCTTCGGCGGGAACCCCGTCGCCTGCGCCGCCGGGCTCGCCGTCATCGAGACCCTCGCCGCCGACGCGAGGCTCGACGAGGTCAAGCGGCTCGGCGAGAAGCTGCGCGACGGAATCGAGTCGTTCGGGCACCCGCTGGTCTCCCACGTCCGTGGTGCGGGGCTTCTGCTGGGTATCGTGCTCACCGAGCCCGTCGCGCCGCAGGTGCAGCAGGCGGCTCAGGACGCCGGTCTCCTGGTGAACGCGCCCGCCCCCGATGTCGTACGGCTCATGCCGTCGCTCGTCATCGGCGACGGCGAGGTCGACGCTTTCCTCCGGGCCCTGCCCGGTGTCCTGGACGTGGTGAACGGGGAAGGACGAACCGGAGAATGAGACGACGATGAGCGACGCGCAGGAGAACGGGAACTGGGGATCCCCCCAGGCGGAGCCCGGGGGCGGGCCGTCCGTTCCGCAGACCCGCACCGCACGCCACCGCAGGATCGTCGACATCCTCAACCGGCAGCCGGTGCGCTCGCAGAGCCAGCTCGCCAAGCTGCTCGCGGACGACGGACTGAGCGTCACCCAGGCGACGCTCTCCCGCGATCTGGACGAGCTCGGCGCCGTGAAGATCCGCAACACGGGCGGCGAACTGATCTACGCCGTGCCCAGCGAGGGCGGTTTCCGCACCCCGCAGGCCCCCCTCGGCGAGTCCGCCAAGGAGGAGCGGATGCGCCGCCTCTCCGGCGAACTGCTGATCTCCGCGGAGGCCTCGGCCAACCTCGTGGTGCTCCGCACCCCGCCGGGCGCGGCCCAGTTCCTCGCGTCGGCCATCGACCAGGCCGAGCTCCACGCGATCCTCGGCACCATCGCGGGCGACGACACCCTGTTGCTCATCTCCCGCGACCCGGCCGGCGGCCAGGCCCTCGCCGACCACCTCCTGCGCCTCGCCCAGAAGGACCGCTGAGCGCAGAGCAGGATCTAGTAGCGCGTGATCGCCGTCGGTCCGCCCCGCGTGCCGACGGCGATGTGCGGCCGCCGGTCCGGATCGGCCCAGGCGAGCACGCGCCGCATCGCGTCCCGCGGCACCGACACGCACCCGGCCGTCGCCCCGGGCCCGTCGACGTGCAGGAAGATCCCGGCGCCGCGGCCGCGCACCGGGCGGTCGTAGTTGAAGCCGATGACCAGGGCGTACGCGTACTGCGTCCGGTACGCCACGAGATGCTCGGACTCGGCGGCCCGGCAGTCCTTCGGCAGCCCCTCCACCCAGCGGTTGTACGCCCGTGAGGCGTTGTCCTGGCACCACCAGGACCGGTCGGTGACCCGCGCGTAGCGGTACGCCGTCCCGGCCGGCGCGGGCCGCACCCCGAAGGCGTACGGCAGCCGGTAGAGCCCCGTCGGGGTGGTGTTCGTCCCCTGCCGGCGCCCCGCCCCCTCTGCGAGGCCCTTCGCCCCGAACCGGGCGGGCGCGGAGCCGGCCCTCACCCACCGCCCGTCGCGCCGGTCCCACCAGGTCAGCGTCCCGGTGGTGGCGCGGGCGTCGGCCGCCTCCGCGATGATCAGCTGCGTACCGCCCCCGGTGTCCGCCATCCGCTCGGGGAGCGGCGCAGGGGGAGCGGTGTACAGGCCGGCGAGGACGGCGCCGAGCGCAAGAAGGGTTCGCATGGCGCGACGCTAGGCGTCCGCTCCGGCCGGCGCCAGGTCAGCCACCCGACCGGGGGAGCGGCACGGCGGGCGGCCCGTCGAGGCTCGTGGCGAGGCGCTCCCGGCGGCCGAGCATCCGGCGGGCCTGCTGCCGTACGACGGGGTCGGGATCCTCGGTGAGCCGCCGGGCCGTCTCCTCGTACGCGAAGGAGCCGCGGTCGCGCAGCAGCCGCAGGGCGCGGGTCCGTACGTGCGGCGGCCGGTCCGGCCCGGTGAGGCCGAGGAGCTCGTTCTCCGGCAGCCGGTCCGCCCACGGCGCCAGGGCGCGGGCGGCCTCCCTTACGACGCCGGGGGCGGAGTCCTGGAGCAGCGGGAACAGCCGGGCGTGGTCCGCGACCTCGAACGCGCGCAGGCCCGCCACGGCCGAGCTCCGCACGAGCGGCCGCGGGTGCCCGGTCAGCGCCCACAGGACGGGCAGGTCGACCGAGCGCTGCCCGCACTCCGCGAGTCCGAGGGGCGCGCGGCCGTGCACGGTCTCCGGGTCGGCGCAGGCCGCCCGGTAGCGGGCGAGCGGATCGGCGCCGTCCTGCCGGAGCACCCAGCGGGCGCAGGCCCGGACCATGGCCGACCGGTCGTACAGGTACGGCTCCGCCTGCGCGTGCCGCCCGGCCCGGTGCAGCGCGGTGACCCCGGCGGCGCGGATCCGGCCGGTGCGTGCGCCGAGCAGCAGGCCGAGCGTCCCGTCCTGGCAGCCCGCCGCGATCGCGGCGCCGGCGGCCGCGTCCGCCACGGCCGGGTCGGGGTCGGCCGTGGCGAGCCGGACCAGCTCCGGCGGTTCGATCAGGCGCCGGTCCATGGCGGTCCGCAGGGCGAGCCGCCGCGTGGCGCGGTCCCGGTGCAGGAACAAGGGGGTGAGCCGATCCGCGGGGGCCCCGCGCAGCCACTCCTCCAGGAGGGCCGCTCCGGCACCGCCGTGCAGCCGTCCCCGGATCAGCAGGAGCACCGGCGCGGTGGCGGCGAGCGCTGCGGCGTCCGCCGTCGGCAGGGCGGCGGCCAGCACGGCCCGTGCCCTGTCCCGTACCGGGGCGGCCCAGTCGGCGGCGCGCACGGCGACCAGGGGGAGGACGGCGGGCCGGTCGGCGGCCTGGGCGAGCGCGGCCTCGCGGATCCTGCCGTCCGGGTCGCACAGGGCGAGGGCGAGCTCCGCCTCCGTGGGGTGGCGGAAGAGGAGGGCGCGCAGACCGGCGGGGTGCTCGCGCCCGAGCACGCCCTGCCACCCGCCCGGCCGGAGCCGGCCCCGGCGGACCGCCCCGCGCACGTCCTCGTCCAGGTGCGTCCAGGCCTCGGGGCGCCAGGTCTCCAGGGCCCGCGCGAGCCTGTGGCCCCGCCGGAGGCGTCGTATCGCCGCCTCGCGCGGCGGCTCCTCGTCCCACATCAAGCTCGACATGCGCGGAGCCTAGGCAGGGAGCGCCCCTCCCCGCCTGCGGTTTTCCGCCCCGCCGGCACCACCCCCGAGCTCCGTTGACAAAAACATACGGAGATCTGCATAGTTATACCCAGCGCATCGCCGTTCGCCCTGTCGTCGAAGAGCGCCGCGCGGCGTGACCTCGCCTGTTCCCGACTCGTTCAGGCCTCGAAACCACCCTCCAGAGGAGCTACCAGCAGTGAGCAGCAACAACGGTGACGTCCGGCTCTGGGGCGGCCGGTTCGCCGACGGTCCCGCCGAGGCCCTGGCGAAGCTGTCCGCGTCGGTCCACTTCGACTGGCGTCTCGCGCCGTACGACATCGCCGGCTCCCGTGCCCACGCCCGTGTGCTGCACAAGGCCGGGCTGCTGACCGAGGACGAGCTGACCCGCATGCTCGCCGGTCTCGACCAGCTCGAAGCGGACGTGGCCGACGGCTCCTTCGTCGGCACCATCGCCGACGAGGACGTGCACACCGCCCTGGAGCGCGGCCTCCTGGAGCGCCTCGGCAAGGACCTGGGCGGCAAGCTGCGCGCGGGGCGCTCCCGGAACGACCAGGTGGCGACCCTCTTCCGGATGTACCTGAGGGACCACGCCCGGATCATCGGCGGCCTGATCGCCGAGCTCCAGGACGCGCTGGTCGGCCTCGCCGAGGCGCACCCCGACGTCGCCATGCCGGGCCGTACGCACCTCCAGCACGCCCAGCCGGTGCTCTTCGCCCACCACGTCCTGGCCCACGTCCAGTCCCTCTCCCGGGACGCCGAGCGGCTGCGGCAGTGGGACACCCGTACGGCCGTCTCCCCGTACGGCTCCGGCGCGCTCGCCGGCTCCTCGCTCGGGCTCGACCCGGAGGCGGTCGCCAAGGACCTCGGCTTCGAGCGGGGCTCGGCGGGCAACTCGATCGACGGCACGGCCTCGCGCGACTTCGTCGCGGAGTTCGCCTTCATCACGGCGATGATCGGTGTGAACCTCTCCCGGATCGCCGAGGAGATCATCATCTGGAACACGAAGGAGTTCTCCTTCGTGACCCTGCACGACGCCTTCTCCACCGGCTCGTCGATCATGCCGCAGAAGAAGAACCCGGACATCGCCGAGCTGGCCCGGGGCAAGTCCGGCCGGCTCATCGGCAACCTGACGGGCCTGCTGGCCACCCTCAAGGCCCTGCCGCTCGCGTACAACCGGGACCTCCAGGAGGACAAGGAGCCGGTCTTCGACTCCTGCGACCAGCTGGAGGTCCTGCTCCCCGCCTTCACCGGCATGATGGCCACCCTCACGGTCAACCGGGAGCGCATGGAGGAGCTCGCCCCGGCCGGCTTCTCGCTCGCCACCGACATCGCCGAGTGGCTGGTCAAGCAGGGCGTGCCGTTCCGGGTGGCGCACGAGGTGGCCGGCGAGTGCGTGAAGGTCGCCGAGTCGGAGGGCAAGGAGCTGGACGAGCTCACGGACGAGCAGTTCGCCAAGATCTCCGAGCACCTCACCCCCGAGGTCCGTACGGTGCTCAACGTTCCCGGCGCCCTCGCCTCCCGCAACGGCCGGGGCGGCACCGCCCCCTCGGCGGTCGCCGCCCAGCTGGTGGAGATCAAGGCGGACCTGGTCATCCAGCACGCCTGGGCCGACGCCAAGAAGTAGTCCCCGCACGACAGCGCCACCCCAGTGCCGCCGCCTTCCGGTTCCGGAGGGCGGCGGCCTCTTTGTTGCACCGCCGTCCCGAATGAGACGTCAATGTCTCACTCGGTGTATGGTTGTCTCATGTCAGTCGACCGCACCGAGGTGCTCCGCTCCGCCGCAGCCCTGCTCTCCCGCAAAGCGACCGCCACCATGGACGAGGTCGCTCGGGCCGCCGGGATCGGCCGGGCCACCCTGCACCGGCACTTCGCCGGGCGGGACGCACTCGTGCGTGCGCTCGAAGAGCTCGGCATCCAGGAGCTGGAGGCGGCGCTCGAAGCCGCCCGGCTCGACGAGGGGCCCGCCGACGAGGCCGTACGGCGGCTCATCGCCGGCGTGGAGCCCGTCGCGCCGCTGCTGTCCTTCCTCGTCACCGAGAACCAGCTCTTCGAGGGCGACGGCCAGAACGAGGGCTGGGACCGCCTCGACGCCCGGGTCGCCGCCGTCTTCCGGCGCGGCCAGGAAGAGGGCGTCTTCCGGATCGACCTGACCCCCGCCTGGCTGTGCGAGGCCTTCTACGGCCTCATCGGCTCGGGCGCCTGGGCCGTCGCCGACGGCCGGGTCGCCGCCAAGGACTTTCCGTACATGATCGCCGAGCTGCTGCTCGGCGGAGCGCGCAGGAGCGTGGAGAAGTGACCACCGACACCGTCAAGCACGAGAGCCATACCGAGGGCGTCCGCCGTCCCGGCCGGTGGCTCGCCCTCGCCGTGCTCGTCCTGGCCGTGCTGCTCGTGGCCGTCGACGCCACGGTGCTGGGCCTGGCGACCCCCTTCCTCTCCGAGGACCTCCAGCCGTCCGGCACCCAGCTGCTGTGGATCGGCGACGTCTACTCCTTCGTCATCGCCGGTCTGCTGGTCTCCATGGGCAGCCTCGGCGACCGCATCGGCCGCAAGAAGCTGCTGCTCACCGGAGCCGTGGCCTTCGGCGCCGTCTCCGTCCTGAACGCCTACGCGACCAGCCCCGAGATGATGATCGTGGCCCGCGCCCTGCTCGGCGTCGCCGGCGCCACCCTGATGCCGTCCACGCTGGCCCTGATCAGGAACCTCTTCCACGACCCGCGCGAGCGCAGCCTCGCCATCGGCATCTGGGGCGCCATGGCCTCGGCCGGTGCCGCCGTCGGCCCGGTCGTCGGCGGATTCCTCCTCGAGCACCTCTGGTGGGGCTCGGTCTTCCTCATCAACCTGCCCGTCATGGCCGTGCTGGTCCTCGTCGGCGCCAGGCTGATCCCCGAGTCGAAGAATCCGAACCCGGGCCCCTGGGACCTCCCCAGCGTCGGCCTGTCGCTCATCGGCATGATCGGCGTCGTGTACGCCGTCAAGGAGCTGGCCGCCCACGGCGTCACCCTCGACGTGGCCGTCGCCGCGCTCGCCGGCATCGGCGCCCTGACCTGGTTCGTCCGCCGTCAGCTCACCCTGCCGGCGCCGCTCCTGGACATGCGCCTGTTCCGCAACCGCGGCTTCTCCGGCGCCGTCCTCGCCGACCTGCTGACCATCCTCGGCCTGTCCGGCCTGGTGTTCTTCCTGTCCCAGTTCTTCCAGCTGGTCCAGGGCCGCCAGCCGCTGGAGGCCGGCCTCGCCGAACTGCCCGCCGCCGTCGGCGCCGTGACGGCCGGTCTGGTCGCCGGCCACGTCGCCCGCCGGTTCTCCGTACGGTCCGTGGTCACCGCCGGTCTCGCCGCCATCGGTCTCGCCCTCGCGGCCCTGACCGCCATCGGCCAGTCCACCGGCTACCCGCTGCTCGGCGCGAGCCTGCTCGTCGTCGGCGTGGGTGCGGGCTTCGCCTTCACCGTCACCGCCGACGTGATCCTCTCGACCGTCCCCAAGGACCAGGCCGGTGCCGCCTCCGCGGTCTCCGAGACGGCGTACGAGCTGGGCGCGGCGCTCGGCATCGCGGTCCTCGGCTCCATCGTGACCGGCGTCTACCGGGGCTTCACCACCCCGGCCGGCATCCCCTCGGGCACCGCCGCCGCGGCCCACGACTCGCTCGGCGGCGCCGTCGAGGCCTCCGCGGGCCTCGCACCCGCCCAGGCCGAGGCCCTGGTCACGGCCGCCCAGGAGGCCTTCGTCGACGGCCTGCGCATCGCGGCCGGCGTCGGGTCGGCGGTCCTGCTCGCGACCGCGGTCGCGGCCTGGTTCCTGCTGAAGGGCCAGAAGCTGGCCGACGGCGTCGAGCACTGATCCGTACGGCCCCCGCGCCCCTCGGCGACACACGACAGGAGGGCGCCCCCGGTCTCCCGGGGGCGCCCTCCTGTCGTACGTACGAGCCCTACGCCGCTTCCTTCGCCTTCGTGGCGTACATGTCGACGTACTCCTGGCCGGAGAGCCGCATGACCTCCGCCATCACCGAGTCCGTGACCGCCCGCAGCACGTACCGGTCGCGGTCCATGCCGTCGTAGCGGGAGAACTCCATCGGCTCGCCGAAGCGGACCGTGACCCTGCCCGGCCGCGGGAAGCCGGCGCCGCCCGGCTGGAGCTTGTCGGTGCCGATCATGGCGAACGGGACCACCGGGGCGCCGGTCATCAGGGTCAGCCGCGCGATGCCGGTGCGGCCGCGGTAGAGGCGCCCGTCGGGGGAGCGGGTGCCCTCGGGGTAGATGGAGAAGATCTTGCCCTCTTCCAGGACCCGGCGGCCCGTCATCAGCGCGGCCACACCGCCGCGGCCGCCGTCGCGGTCCACCGGGATCATGCCGACGCTCGTGAAGAACCAGGCCATCAGCCGGCCCTTGACGCCCTTGCCCTTCACGTACTCGTCCTTGCCGATGAAGAAGACCTGACGGTCCAGGCAGATCGGCATGATCATCGAGTCGATGAAGGTCAGGTGGTTGCCCGCCAGGATCACCGGACCCGTCCCCGGGACGTTCTCGGCGCCCTCGACGCGGGGGCGGAACATGAGGCGCAGGACCGGCCCAAGAGCTGCCTTCATGAGCGCGAGACGGGACAACGGTTCCTCCGGTGTCGGGGCGGGGCGGGCGTGCGCGGCTCCCTGGAGCCGCTCGTGCAGGTGTGGACGATACTCGCGGGTCACCGACTGTCGCACATCGGGTTCACGGAGTGGATACGCGGTGTTGACGTGTGTTTCCGCCATGTTCTGCCGAGGTCTGCCGCCCGTAGGGCATCTCTGCCTAGCGTCGGGACGTCAGTTGGCAGGTGCGGGACATCACACCGAAAGACCGAAGGAGTGTCATGACACAGGGTGAGCGCAGGACCCCGGCGAGACGAGCGGTCCTCGGCGCGGCGGGCGCGGCCGTCCTCGGCGGCTCGGCCGTCCTGGGCGCCGGCACCGCGCAGGCCGTGCAGTCGGCCGTCGCCGCGGACCCCGGGGCGGACCGGGACCGCGGGCACGGGGGAGGGGGCCGCGGCTACCGCTCGCTGCCCGTCCCCACCGTCATCGGCCACCGCGGCGCCAGTGGCTACCGCCCCGAGCACACGCTGGGCTCCTACCAGCTCGCCCTCGACCTGGGCGCCGACGTCATCGAGCAGGACCTCGTCCCCACCAAGGACGGGCACCTCGTCTGCCGCCACGAGAACGACATCACCGGCACCACCGACGTCGCCGACCACCCCGAGTTCGCCTCCCGCAAGACGACCAAGACCGTCGACGGCGTCGCGCTCACCGGCTGGTTCACCGAGGACTTCACCCTCGCCGAGCTCAAGACCCTGCGGGCCAAGGAGCGGATCCCCGCCACCCGCCAGGAGAACACCCTCTACGACGGGCGCTGGACCGTGCCCACCTTCGAGGAGGTGCTGCGCTGGGCCGAGCGGGAGGGCCGCCGCAGGGGCCGCGAGGTCTGGCTGCACGTCGAGACCAAGCACCCCAGTTACTTCCGCTCCCTCGGCCTCGGCCTGGAGGAGCGGCTCGCCGGGCTGCTCCGCCGCTACGGCCGCCACCGCGCGAACGCGCCCGTCTTCCTGCAGTCCTTCGAGCCCAGCAGCATCCAGCGGCTCGCCCGCCTCGTCGACTGCCCCGGCGTGGTGCTGCTCTCCGGCGCGAACACCCGCCCCTGGGACTTCGTGCAGTCCGGCGACCCGCGCACCGTCGCCGACCTGGTCACGCCCGAGGGCCTGCGCTGGATCGCCTCCTACGCGCAGGGCATCGGCCCGACGCTCGACCTGATCCTGCCCCGTGACGCGAACGGCCGCCTCGGCACCGAGACCACCCTGGTCCGCGACGCCCACGCGGAGGGCCTGATCCTCCACCCCTACACCCAGCGCAACGAGAACACCTTCCTGCCGGCCGAGTACCGGCGGGGCACCGACCCGGCGGCGTACGGCGACGCCTTCGGCGCGCTCAGGCGCTTCTTCCAGACCGGCATCGACGGCATCTTCTCGGACAACGCGGACACCGCACTGCTGGCGGCGGCGGAGTTCCGCGAGCGTTGAGAGGTGGACAGCGGATGTTGGATCCGAGGTCCGGATCCAACATCCTGGATCCAACATCCTGGATCCAACATCCTGGATCCAACATCCCGGATCCGAGGTCCCGGATCCAACATCCCGGATCCAGGATCCGATACCCCGACCGGGTGGTTTCCGCCCGCACGCGCAACCGGGCGCACCCCGCCCCGCATCGTGGCGGGCATGACCTCCCCCGAAACGCTCCTCGCCACGCTCACGCCCCTGCTCGCCGCCGAGTCCCGCGCGGAGGCCCCGGCCGCCGGGATCGAGGCGGGGGACCTCGAACAGGCCGTCTGGCTCCGCCTCCTGGAACGGCTCCAGGAGGACGGCGCCCCCGAGCACCCCGCCGACTGGCTGCGCCGGGCCGTCCGCGCGGAGGCCCGCCGGGCCCGCCGGGCCTCCGCGCGGGAGCGGCCCTACCGGGGCGAACCCGGCCAGGAGCCGCACGGTTCGCCCGAGGGCTCCGCGCTGGTCTCGGAACGGCGGCGCACCGTGCGCGCCGCCGTCCGCCGCACCCCCGGCCACTGCCCCCGACTGCTCACCGCGATGCTCCACCCCGCCGACCCCACCTACCGCGAAATCGCAGGGGCGTTGGGTATCTCACAGGGGAGTCTGGGGCCGATGCGTTCCCGTTGCCTGGGATGCCTGCGCAGAATGCTGGCAGCGGAGGTTCCCCTCCCCGGCGTTCGGGGAAGGGTGCCGTAGACCGACGGCGGACCAGGTGAGCGGGAGGCATGCACACATGGGCATGAGCGTGACCATCTCAGCGGCAGACGCGCAGGACGCGGAGCACATCCTCAAGCTGCAGTACCTCTGCTATCAGCGTGAGGCCGAGATCTACCAGGACTGGTCGATCGAGCCGCTGACCCAGTCGCTCGACGCCCTGCGCGCCGAACTCGTCGAGGGCAAGGGCTTCGTGGCCCGCCTCGGCGAGGAGATCGTCGCCTCCGTGCGCGGCCGGCTCGACGAGGACGGCACCGTGCGGATCGCCAAGCTCATCGTCCACCCGCGCCTGCAGCGCCACGGCCTCGGCGGCCGGCTGCTGGACGCCATCGAGAGCCACTTCGCCGACGAGCCCGCGCCCGCCGCCAAGCGCTTCCGGCTCTTCACCGGCCACCGCAGCGAGGGCAACCTGCGGCTCTACCGCAGCAAGGGCTACGCCCAGGTCGCCACGCGCGAGATCGGCCCGAGCCTCACCCTCGTCACCCTGGAGAAGGCGGCCTGAGCTCCGGGGCCCGAAGCCCCAGGCCTCGGGCCCAGGCCCCGGACCCGAGGTCGTGGCCTCCGGGCCTGCCTCCGGGCAGGCCCCGGGCGCCGTCAGACCGCGGTACGTCAGACCGCGCCACGGGACCGGCGCAGCCACCAGATGCCGGTCAGCGGCAGCAGCACCGGAATGAAGATGTAGCCGTAGCCGTAGTCCGACCACACGGTCGCGTCCGGGAACGCGGACGGCTCGATCAGGGTCCAGGTCCCCACGGTCAGCACGCCCACGAGCTCGGCGGCGCAGCACACCAGCGCCGCCCTGCGGGCCGTCTCCCCGCCCCGTACCAGCGTGTACGTGATGAAGGCGTACACCACCGCGGCGACCGCCGACAGCGAGTACGCGAGCGGCGCCCGGTCGAACTCGGTGGCGATCTGGTAGACCGAGCGGGACACCGCGCCCACCGACATCACGCCGTACAGCCAGACGAGCAGCATGCCGGGGCCCTTGACCAGCCGGCCGGTCCCCTGCTCCTCGGTCTCCGTCGCGGTCATGATCAGCCCACCGTCCAGATGTCGTAGAGACGCACTTCGAGCACGGCGAGCACCACCGCACCGGCCGCCACCGTCGCCGAGCCCCACTTGCTGCGCTCGGTCAGCGACATCAGCCCCGCCGCCGGCACCGCGCACAGCGCGCCCAGCAGATAGGCGACGAAGATCGTCGTGCCCTCCTCCGCCTTCTCGCCGCGGACCAGCTGCACGATCCCGACCACCAGCTGCACCAGGGCGAGGAAGGTCACCACGGCCATGCCGATGAAGTGCCAGTCCTTGGTGGACTGGTTCCGGGTGAAGGCGAAGCCGCACCAGGCGGCGAGGGCGAGCGCGGTCACCGAGACCGCGACCGTCAGGGCGTCAAGCATGCGCCCGAGGGTATTACGCGCCCCATGGCCGGATGCGCTCGCCCCCTGCCCCGGGGAGTCGATCTTCCTGAAGGCACACGGCGAACCCCGGCCGCCGTGGCCTTGGCCACAACCGGCGGCCGGGGCCGCCTCGACGCGGAAGTCCCCGCGGCTCCTCCACCGGACGCATCGGCGCAGGCCACCGACGGCGGAACGGCGCCGCTCGGTGGTGGAGGGGCCGGCTCCGGTCTGTCCGCATACCGTCTCAGCGATGTCCGGTATTCGGACAGCCGCCTGTCGTTCGCACATGTGCATGCTTTACTTGCACCCATGACCACGACGAGCAGCCGCACCCTTGCGACCGAGGCGATCACGACGCCCGGTGCTCGTTGTATGTGTCGAATGTGCGCCATCTGAGGGCCCCCGACCGAGACTCGCGCCCCGAAGCGAGCCCCGACGGCAAGCCGCTCCGCACGCCACCAGGCGTCGGACCGTGCCCGCCCCGCGCACGCGCTGCCTCCCGGCCACCAGCCGCGACAGCGACCGCCTGCGCCTGACTGTCCGAACGACGTATGCCCCGTGCACGGCGGACCCCGCGCCGCGCACTCGACAGTGACGGAAACCCTGTGATCACCACATCGGGCCTGACCAAGGTCTACGAGTCGAGAGGCCGCCAGGTCACCGCCCTGGACGGCGTCGACCTCCACGTCCGCGAGGGCGAGGTCTTCGGCGTGATCGGCCAGAGCGGCGCCGGCAAGTCCTCGCTCATCCGCTGCGTGAACCTCCTGGAGCGCCCCACCTCCGGCACCGTGACGGTCGACGGCGTCGACCTCACCGCCCTCGCGGGCCGCGGCCGCCGCGCCGGCAAGGACCTGCGCCAGGCCCGCAGCCGCATCGGCATGGTCTTCCAGCACTTCAACCTGCTGTCCTCGCGCACCGTCAAGGACAACATCGAGCTCCCGCTGGAGATCCTCGGCGTCTCCGGCGCCGAACGCTCCCGCCGCGCCCTCGAACTCCTCGACCTCGTCGGCCTCGCCGACAAGGCCAAGGCCTACCCCGGCCAGCTCTCCGGCGGCCAGAAGCAGCGCGTCGGCATCGCCCGCGCCCTCGCCGGCGAGCCCAAGGTCCTCCTCTCCGACGAGGCCACCAGCGCCCTCGACCCGGAGACCACCCGCTCCATCCTCCAGCTGCTGCGCGACCTCAACCGGCAGCTCGGCCTCACCGTCCTGCTCATCACGCACGAGATGGACGTGGTCAAGACGATCTGCGACTCGGCCGCGCTGATGCAGAAGGGCCGGATCGTCGAGTCCGGCACGGTCGGCGAACTGCTCGCCACCCCCGGCTCCCAGCTGGCCGCCGAGCTCTTCCCGGTCAGCGGCGCCCCCACCGGCCCCGACCGCACGGTCATCGACGTCACCTTCCACGGCGAGTCCGCGACCCAGCCGGTCATCTCCCAGCTCTCCCGGACCTACAACATCGACATCTCGATCCTCGGGGCGGCGATGGACACCGTCGGCGGGAAGCAGATCGGCCGGATGCGGATCGAGCTCCCCGGGCGGTACGAGGACAACGTCGTCCCGGTCGGCTTCCTGCGCGAGCAGGGCCTCCAGGTCGAGCTCGTGGACGGGGACGCCCACCCGGGCGCCACGCCCGTACTGGTGAAGGAAGGTGCCAAGTGACCTGGAACGAGATGCAGCCGCTGCTGGAGCAGGGCACCGTCGACACCCTCTACATGGTCCTGTGGGCCACCGTCGTCACCGTGCTCGGCGGCCTCCCGCTCGGCATCCTCCTCGTCCTCACCGACAAGGGCGGACTGCTGCAGAACCGGCCGGTGAACAAGGTCGTCGGCGCGATCGTGAACGTGGGCCGCTCGCTGCCCTTCATCATCCTGCTGATCGCCCTGATCCCCTTCACCACCTTCGTCGTCGGCACCTTCATCGGACCGACCGCGATGATCGTGCCGCTCGCCATCGGCGCCATCCCCTTCTTCGCCCGACTCGTCGAGACCGCGATCCGCGAGGTCGACCACGGACTCGTCGAGGCCGTCCAGGCCATGGGCGGCGGCATCCCCACCATCGTCCGCAAGGTCCTGCTCCCGCAGGCCCTGCCCTCCCTGGTCTCCGCCGTCACCACCACCGTGATCGTGCTCATCGGCTACTCCGCGATGGCCGGCGCGGTCGGCGGCGAAGGCCTCGGCTCCAAGGCCGTCACCTACGGATACCAGCGCTTCGACACCACCTTCATGCTGGTCACCGTCGTCGTCCTGGTCGCGATCGTCACCGTCGTCCAGCTCATCGGCGACGGCGTCGTCCGCCTCCTCGCCCGCCGCGGCCGCACCGCGTAACCCGGCCCGGCCCACCCAGACTTCGCAACCCGAAGAACAGTCAGGACTTGTTGTCCAGGCGTCCACCGCTCCACCGGAAAGAGGCACTCTTCGTGCGCACCACCATCAAGCTCACCGCGGGCATCGCCGCCACCACCGCTCTCGCCCTCGGCCTCACCGCCTGCGGCACCTCCTCCGACCCGTCCTCCACCAAGGACTCGGCCGGTTCCGCCGACAAGCCGCTCGTCGTCGCCGCGTCCCCGACGCCGCACGCCGACATCCTCAACTTCGTCAAGGACAAGCTCGCCGCGAAGGAGGGCCTGAAGCTGGAGGTGAAGGAGTTCACGGACTACGTCCTGCCGAACACCGCCACCGAGTCCGGCCAGGTCGACGCCAACTTCTTCCAGCACAAGCCGTACCTCGACGACTTCAACAAGAAGAACAACACCCACATCGTCCCGGTGGTCAACGTCCACCTGGAGCCGCTCGGCCTCTACTCCAAGAGCCTCAAGTCGCTGAAGGACATCAAGGCCGGCCAGACCATCGCCGTCCCCAACGACACCACCAACGAGGGCCGCTCCCTCCACCTGCTCGCCGACAACGGGCTCATCACCCTCAAGGCGGGCGTCGGCACCGACGCCAAGCTCTCCGACATCACCGACAAGAAGGGCCTGGAGTTCAAGGAGCTGGAGGCCGCCACCGTGCCCCGCGCCCTGAACGACGTCGACGCCGCGGTCATCAACGGCAACTACGCCATCGAGGCCAAGCTGGAGCCCGCCAAGGACTCCCTCGCCCTGGAGAAGGCGGAGGGCAACCCGTACGCCAACTTCCTCGCCGTCAAGGAGGGCAACGAGAAGGACGCCCGCGTGCAGAAGCTCGCGAAGCTCCTCAACTCCCCCGAGGTGAAGAAGTACATCGAGGACACCTACAAGGGCTCGGTCATCCCGGCCTTCGGCGCCCCCGCCAAGTAGGCCCCGCAGTACGGTCCCCGACCAGAAGGCCCCGCGCGCCCCGTCCGGCGCACGGGGCCTTCGGCTCACCCGCGTATGCGCGGCGGCGGCCCCATGCTGCATGCTGTGCGTTCACGGTCTTCACGGTATGGAGCGGCGCATGACTTCCACCTTCCCGGACATCTCCATCAGCACGGACCGGTTGGTGCTGCGCCCGTACGAAGAGGCCGACATCCCCGCCTTCGTGGAGATGATGAACGACGAACTCGTCGTCGCCTGGACCTCGGTTCCCCACCCCTACACCGCCGCTGACGCCGAGTCATGGATCCGCAGGATCGCTCCTGCCGAACGGACCGAGGGCCGCGGCATCGTCCTCGCGGTCACCGAGTTCCTCACCCAGCGCCTCGTCGGCACCGTCCACCTCCACCACACCGACTGGCGCACCCGCGCGACCGAGGTCGCCTACGTGACCGCCCCCTGGGCCCGCGGCGAGGGATACGCCACCGAGTCCGTCCTCGCCGTCGCCCAGTGGCTCTTCGGCGACCGCGGCTTCGAACGCCTCGAACTGCGCACCGCCGCCGACAACACCGCCTCCCAGCAGGTCGCCCAGAAGATCGGCTGCATCAGCGAGGGCGTCCTGCGCAACGCCTGGATAGCGCGCAGCCAGACCGAGTCCGGCGAATGGACCGACGTCCGGACCGACCTCATCGTCTGGAGCCTCCTCCCCGAGGACCTGGAGGGCGTCACCGACGAGATGGCCGACGCGGGGTACTCCGTGCTCGCCGACTGGAGCTGAGCCGGGACGTGCCCGGGTAGGCTCGTCCCGCCCCCGACCTGCACACACCCAGGGAGACAGACACAGATGGCCGACCGGGTCACGGTGATCGGCTGGGACGGCTCGCCCCTCACCGCGGCGGCCCGGTCCGCACTGGGCGCGGCCACCCTCGTCGCCGGCGCCGCGCACCACCTCGCCCTCCCCGAAGTGCCGCCGACCGCCGAACGCGTCCGCCTCGGCAGCGTCGAACTCGCCGCCCGCCGGATCGCCGGCCACCGCGGCACCGCCGTCGTCCTGGCCGACGGGGACCCCGGCTTCTTCGGCGTCGTCCGCACCCTGCGCGCCCCCGAGTACGGCCTCGAGGTCGAGGTCGTCCCCGCCGTCTCCTCCGTCGCCGCCGCCTTCGCCCGCGCCGGCATGCCCTGGGACGACGCCCGCATCGTCGTCGCCCACCAGCGCACCCTGCGCCGCGCCGTCAACGTCTGCCGCGCCCACCCCAAGGTCGCCGTCCTCACCTCGCCCGGCGCGGGCCCCGCCGAACTCGCCCTCCTCCTCGACGGAGTGCACCGCACCTTCGTCATCTGCGAGGAGCTCGGCACCGAGCGCGAACAGGTCACCGTCCTCACCTCCGACAAGGCCGCCGACCACGTCTGGCGCGACCCCAACGTCGTCATCGTCATCGGCGGCGCCCCCGCACCCGCCCCCGGCCGCGCCGGCGGCTGGCTGATGGGCGACGACACCCCCGCCGTACGCGGCTGGGGACTGCCCGGCGAGGAGACCGGCGGCCGCACCGGCCAGGACCCCGCGCTGCGCGCCGCGCAACTCGCCCGCCTCGGCCCCCGCGTCGGCGACCTCGTCTGGGACATCGGCTGCGCCGACGGCGCCTTCGCCGTCGAGACCGCCCGTTTCGGCGCCGCCGTCATCGCCGTCGACGCCGACCCCGAGGCCTGCGCCCGCACCGAGTCCGCCGCCCGCCGCGCCGGCGTCCAGCTCCAGGCCGTCCCCGGCCGCGCCCCGCACGTGCTGGAGAGCCTGCCCGAACCCGACGTCGTCCGCATCGGAGGCGGGGGAGCCCCCGTCGTCACCGCCTGCACCGACCGCAGGCCCGAGCGGATCGTCGCGCACGCCGGCACCCGCGACGAGGCGGAGGCGATCGCCGCCGCCCTCACCGACGGCGGCTACACGGTCGAGTGCGGACTCCTGCAGACGGTGGGCCTCGACCCGGCCGACTGGACCGAGCGCGAGCGGACCGTCGTCTTCCTCCTCTGCGGCAGCCGGACCCACCGCTCCCCGTGATCGCGGGACCTGCCGGGGAAGGTAGGCTGGCCGATTGTTGTACCGCACCGGGACGTTCGGCGTTTTGTTCGCCAATGTCCTGAACCAGGGGCCGCTTTGGGCCCCTGATGTGGTACGGAGCACTGGGGGGCCGCGCGACGTGGCGCAGTCCACAGCGAACCGTGGCGGATCCGCCTGCCAGGATGGTCGAAGGCCGGGACAATGCATGGGTGTCCACGCGTCCTTCGTGCCGCGCGGCGCGCACGCTCGTTCTTGTCGACGGGCGCAAGGTCTGAAGGAGCACAACCGATGGGCGAGGGGTACGCAGCATGACGGACACCGGCCAGATCCCGGGCGAGGGGCTGCCGGAGAACGCAGGCATGGTCGAGCAGCCGGGCATCCCCGCCCCGGGCGCGTACACCTTCCTGGACCCCTCCGAGAACGCAGCCGAGGACGACGACCTGCTCCTGATGCCGGGCGCCCAGGGCGCCTGGAGCGAGCACCAGCCCGGCGTCGCGCCCGCTCCGCCGGTCGCCGTGCCCGCCCCGATGCCGCAGGCCGAGCAACTCGTCGACCCGCTGACCGCCCCGCTGGACCAGGTGACCGCGACCCCGGCCCACGGCGTTCCGCTGACCTCGCACGGCACCCCGGCCCACGGCGTGCCCGTCGAGCAGGAGTACGGGTACGAGCCCGGCGTCCTGGACACCGGCGCCCACGAGGCCGCCGGCCGCGACTCCGGCTCCGTCGACCTCGGCGGCGTCCGCGTCCCCCAGCCCGCCGCCGCGACCCCGCCGCCGGCCCGCCGCCCCCTGCACATGGGCCCGCCGGTCTCCGAGGGCGCAGGCCCCGCGGTCCGCTCCCTCGCCGACCGTGGTCCCGCCGCCCCGGCCGCGCAGCCCGTCGCCGCCGTGGCGCCCACCCCGATCCCGGTCCGCACCCCGGGCCCGCCGACGACCGGCCCCGAGTACCTGGACATCCCGCAGGACCAGCAGACCGCCCCGCAGGGCGCCGTGCCGTGGACCGCGCAGCCCCAGGGCCCCGATGCCGTCGCCGCAGAAACGGTCGTCCCTCCGGCCGCCCGCTTCGTCCCGGTCGAGGGCTCGGTCCCGACCGCCCCGCACCTGGCACCGACGCCCCCGGCCGAGCCGGAGCTCCCGGTCGCCGAACAGGCCCCCGAGCAGGCCCCGCTCGCCGAGGCCCCCGAGGAGGCCGCGCTCGACGAGGCCCCCGCCGCCGAGGCCCAGTCCGAGCTCCAGCCCGAGCCCGAGGCGGCGGAGCCCGTCGCGGAGCAGGCCGTCCCGGCTGCCGTCCAGGAGCTCCCGGAGCAGCCGCTCGCGCGGGAGGCGTTCGTCGAGCAGCCGGTGGCCGAACAGCCGGTGGCCGAGGCGCCCGTCGCGGAGCAGCCGGTGGCCGAGCAGCCGCTCGTCGAGGCACCCGTCGCGGAGCAGCCCGTGGCCGAGGCGCCCGTCGTCGAGCAGCCGGACGTAGAGGCGCCCGTCGTCGAGCAGCCGACCGCCGAGGCTCCCTTCGAGGCGCCGGCGTCGGCGCCCGTACCCGTCGAGGCCGCCGTCCCCGCTCCCCGCGCGCCGGAGGCGCAGCCCGTGGCGACCCCCGCTGAGGCGCCCGTCGTGGAGCCCCAGGCGGAGCAGCCCGTCGAGGCGCCGGCCCAGGCCCCCGTCGAGGTCGCGGCCGAGGCCGCGGCCGAGGAGCTCCCGGTCGCCGCCGAGGACGCCCCCGTCCCGGCCCCCGAGACGGTCGAGGCCCCGGTCGCCGAGGCACCGCAGGCGACGGACCCCGAGCCCGAGGCACAGCCGGTGGCCGAGGCGGAGCCCGAGGCCGAGGTGACGGTCGAGCCCGCCGCCGTGGCCGAGCCCGTCCAGGAGCACGAGGGCGCCCCCGCCCCCGGCTACGACGACGCCGAGCGCGAGGCCGTGCTGCGCGTGATGCGCGAGCGCCGGGACATCCGCAACGGCTTCCGCTCCGACCCGATCCCGCACGAGGTGCTGCTGCGCGTCCTGGAGGCGGCCCACACCGCGCCCAGCGTCGGCCACTCGCAGCCCTGGGACTTCGTCGTCATCCGCAGCGCCGAGACCCGCCGCACGATGCACGAGCTCGCCGCCCACCAGCGCGAGGCGTACGCGAAGTCCCTGCCCAAGGGCCGGGCGAAGCAGTTCAAGGAACTGAAGATCGAGGCCATCCTCGACACCCCGGTCAACATCGTCGTGACCGCCGACCCGACCCGGGGCGGCCGCCACACCCTCGGCCGCTACACGCAGCCGCAGATGGCCCCGTACTCCTCGGCCCTCGCCGTCGAGAACCTCTGGCTCGCCGCCCGCGCCGAGGGCCTCGGCGTCGGCTGGGTCAGCTTCTTCGACGAGCGCGAGATGGTCCGCGCCCTCGGCCTGCCCGAGCACCTCGAAGTGGTCGCGTACCTCTGCGTCGGCTACGTCGACGAGTTCCCCGAGGAGCCCGAGCTGATGCAGGCGGGCTGGTCCAAGCGCCGCCCGCTGTCCTGGGTCGTCCACGAGGAGACGTACGGCCGTCGCGCGCTGCCCGGCGAGGAGCCGCACGACCTGCTCCAGGAGACCGTCGCCAACATCCGCCCGCTCGACGCCAAGGCGCTCGGCGAGGCGTGGGAGCGGCAGAAGCGCATGACCAAGCCCGCCGGGGCCCTGGGCATGCTGGAGATCATCGCCGCCCAGCTCTCCGGTCTCTCCCGCGTCTGCCCGCCGCCGATCCCGGAGCCGGCCGCCGTGGCGATCTTCGCCGGCGACCACGGGGTGCACGCCCAGGGCGTCACCGCCTGGCCCCAGGAGGTGACCGGCCAGATGGTCGCGAACTTCCTCGGCGGGGGAGCGGTCTGCAACGCCTTCGCCAACCAAGTCGGCGCCGAGGTCTGCGTGATCGACGTGGGCGTCGCGAGCGAGCTCCCCTCGACCCCCGGCCTGCTGCCCCGCAAGGTCCGGCCCGGCACCGCCGACTTCACCATCGGCCAGGCCATGACCCACGAAGAGGCCGTCGCCGCGATCGAGGTCGGCATCGAGACGGCCCGCGACCTCGTCGCCGCCGGCAACAAGGCACTGCTCACCGGCGAGATGGGCATCGCCAACACCACCGCGTCCGCCGCCCTGATCTCGGTCTACACCGGTGTGGACCCGAACGAGGTCACCGGCCGCGGCACGGGCATCAACGACGAGATGCACGCCCGCAAGGTGGACGTCGTCCGCCGCGCCCTCGACCTGCACAAGCCGGACCCGGCGGACCCGATCGGCGTCCTGGCGGCGGTCGGCGGCCTGGAGCACGCGGCGCTGGTCGGCCTCATCCTGGGCGCGGCCTCGCTGCGCACCCCGGTGATCCTGGACGGCGTCTCCACCGGAGCCGCGGCCCTGGTGGCCCGGGCCATCGCGCCGGAGTCCCTGGCGGCCTGCATCGCCGGCCACCGCAGCGCCGAGCCGGGCCATGTCGCGGCCCTGAACAAGCTGGGCCTGCGTCCGCTGGTCGACCTCGACCTGCGCCTCGGCGAGGGGACGGGCGCGCTCCTGGCCCTCCCGCTGGTGCAGAGCGCGGCCCGCGCGATGCACGAGGTGGCGACCTTCGACTCCGCGGGCGTCACCGAGAAGTAGCGCCGGCCGCGCCACCCGCCCGTACGCCTCCGTCCCCCACCCCCTCCCCGGGGCGTGGGGGACGGAGGCGTACGGGAGATCCGTCACAGCGTGACAAGCCCTGGTCACCGATATCGTTGGTGCCCTCACGCACCGCCCTCCGAGGAGCCGCCCGCACATGGCCGACCACGCCGACCCCGCCGAGCACCCCGCCTACCCCGTCGGACTGCGCCTTACGGGCCGCCGCGTCGTCGTGCTCGGCGGTGGTCAGGTCGCCCAGCGCAGGCTTCCGGCGCTGGTCGCCGCGGGCGCCGACGTCACGCTGATCTCCCCCTCCGCGACCCCCTCCGTCGAGGCGATGGCCGAGGCGGGCGAGATCACCTGGATCAAGCGCCGCTACCAGGAGGGCGACCTCGCCGACACCTGGTACGCCCTGGTCGCCACCACCGACGCCGCCGCCAACGCCGCCGCCTCCGCCGAGGCCGAGCGGAGCAGGACCTGGTGCGTCCGCGCGGACGACGCCGAGGCCGCCACCGCCTGGACCCCGGCCACCGGCCGCAGCGAGGGCGTCACCGTCGCCGTGCTCACCGGCCCCGTCGGCCACGACCCGCGCCGCTCCGCCGCCGTGCGCGACGCCATCGTCGAGGGCCTGCGGGACGGCTCGATCGCCGCTCCGGCCCAGCGCGCCCGCGCCCCCTTCGTCGCCCTGGTCGGCGGCGGCCCCGGCGACCCGGACCTGATCACGGTCCGCGGCCGCCGCCTGCTCGCCGAGGCCGATGTCGTGATCGCGGACCGCCTCGGCCCCCGCGACCTGCTGGACGAGCTGCCGCCGCACGTCGAGGTGATCGACGCGGCGAAGATCCCGTACGGCCGCTTCATGGCCCAGGAGGCCATCAACAACGCGCTGATCGAGCACGCCAAGGCGGGCAAGTCGGTCGTCCGGCTCAAGGGCGGCGACCCGTTCGTCTTCGGCCGCGGCATGGAGGAGGCCCAGGCGCTGGCCGCCGAGGGCATCGCCTGCACGGTCGTCCCGGGCATCTCCAGCTCGATCTCGGTCCCGGGCGCCGCGGGCATCCCGGTCACCCACCGCGGCGTCGCCCACGAGTTCACCGTGGTCAGCGGCCATGTCGCCCCCGACGACCCGCGCTCCCTCGTCGACTGGGCCTCCCTGGCCAAGCTGACCGGGACCCTCGTGATCCTCATGGGCGTCGACAAGATCGACAAGATCGCCGAGGCGCTGATCGCCCACGGCAAGTCCCCGGACACGCCCCTCGCCCTGGTCCAGGAGGGCACCACCGCGGCCCAGCGCCGCGTGGACGCCACGCTGGCGACGGTCGCGGAGGCGGTGCTGACCCACGAGGTCCGCCCGCCGGCGGTGATCGTCATCGGCGACGTGGTCGCCGAGAGCCCGACCAAGCCCGCGAAGTAGCCCGCACGCCCCACGCACCCGCGCGCCCCACGCACCCACGCACCCGCGCGCCCCACGCACCCGCGCACCCGCACCCCGCGCGCCCCCGCGCATTGGCACCACACCCCGGACAAGGCAGTATCACCCCGTGGCCGAACTCATCACGATCGACGACCCCGACGACCCCCGCCTGAGCGACTACACCGGACTGACCGACGTGGAGCTCCGCCGCAGGCGCGAGCCCGCCGAGGGCCTGTTCATCGCCGAGGGCGAGAAAGTCATCCGCCGTGCCAAGCAGGCGGGGTACGAGATGCGCTCGATGCTGCTCTCCGCCAAGTGGGTCGACGTCATGAGGGACGTCATCGACGAGGTCCCGGCGCCCGTGTACGCGGTCCAGCCGGACCTCGCGGAGCGGGTGACGGGCTACCACGTGCACCGTGGCGCGCTCGCCTCGATGCAGCGCAAGCCGCTCCCGGACGCGGCGGAACTCCTGAGCACGGCCCGCCGGGTCGCGATCATGGAGTCCGTCAACGACCACACCAACATCGGCGCCATCTTCCGCAGCGCCGCCGCGCTCGGCATGGACGCGGTGCTGCTCTCCCCGGACTGCGCGGACCCGCTCTACCGCCGCTCGGTGAAGGTCTCGATGGGCGCGGTCTTCTCCGTCCCGTACGCGCGTCTCGACACCTGGCCGCGCGGCCTGGAGACGGTCCGCGAGGCGGGCTTCAAGGTGCTGGCGCTCACCCCCGCCGACCGTGCCACCTCCATCGACGACGCGGCCCCGCACCGGCTCGACCGGGTGGCGCTGATGCTGGGCGCCGAGGGCGAGGGCCTGTCGACGCAGGCGCTGCGCGCCGCCGACGAGTGGGTACGCATTCCGATGGCCCACGGCGTGGACTCGCTGAACGTGGGCGCGGCCGCGGCGGTCGCCTTCTACGCGGTCACGAGCGGCCGCCCCCGGGACTGACCCCCGGGGGCCCGCGCCGCACGGCCGGCTGCCCGAGCCCCGGCCCGGCCGCAGGACCGCCGCTGCCCAGGGCGGGCAGCCCTAGCCCTGCAGGGCCTGCGCGGCGGCGATCCCCAGGGCCACGACCAGCGTCACCACGACGAAGACGAAGAGCCGCTGCCGCAGCAGCCGCGGGTTGGCCGGCCGCCGTCCGGTCGACGTGCTGCGCGCGCCCGGCCGGGTCCCCGGCCGGGACTGCGGGGCCCGGGAGCCCCCGCCGGTGCGCGAGGCGGACGGCCGCGCCGCGCCGCCCCGCCCCTGCGTCCCGGTCGGGCGCTCACCGCGCTCGCCGGACCGCTCGGTGGCCCGGTCGACGTGCCGCTCGGAACCGGTGGCGGTGCCCCGCCGCTCCCCGGAGCGCTCGGTGTAGCGCTCCGTGGGCCGGGCGCCCGGCCGCGCCGCGGGGCGCTCCTCGGCCCGCTCCCGCTGCCCGGGCGGCCGCGGCGCCGCCGGCAGCCCCTGGGCCTCCCGGGCGGCGATCTCCTTGAGCCGCATGGACAGCTGCAGGGTGCTGGGACGTTCCTCCGGGTCCTTCGCGAGGCAGGCCCGGACGAGCGGCGCCAGCGCGTCGGGCACGCCGTGCAGCTGGGGCTCCTCGTGCACCACGCGGTAGAGCATGACCTCGGAGCTGCCGTGCCCGAACGGGGAGTCGCCCATCGCCGCGTACGCCAGGGTCGCGCCCAGCGAGAAGACGTCGGTCGCGGCCGTGACGGGCGCCCCGCGCACCTGCTCGGGCGCGAGGAAGCCGGGGGAGCCGACCGCGGTCCCGACGTGGGTGAGCGTGCTGGCCCCGGTCGCCCAGGCGATGCCGAAGTCGATGATGCGGGGGCCCTTGGGCGACAGCAGGATGTTGGAGGGCTTCAGGTCCCGGTGGACGACCCCCGCCTCGTGCACGGCGACGAGCCCCTCGGAGAGCGCGGCGCCGATCGCGGCCACGTCGGCGGCCCGCAGAGAGCCCTCCTCGGCGACCCGGTCGTGGAGCGAGGGGCCGGGCACGTACTGGGTGGCGAACCAGGGCCGCTCGGCCTCCAGGTCCGCGGCGACGAGCCGGGCCGTGCAGCCGCCCCGGATCCGCCGCGCGGCGGACACCTCGCGGGCGAAACGGGAGCGGAACTCCTGGTCCTCGGCCAGGTCGGGCCGGATGACCTTCAGCGCCACCCGCTGCCCGCGCCGGTCGGACCCGAGGTACACGACCCCCATCCCGCCGGCCCCGAGCCTGCGGTGGAGCCGGAACGACCCGACGATCCGCGGGTCCTCGCGCCGGAGCCGCATCATCGCCATGTCCGTCCCCTCGTCCGTTCGACGTGGCACAGCTTACGTACCCCCGCCCCGGCGCGCTCACAGGCCGCGCCCTCGCACCCGCATCGATTGTCAGTGCTGAGGGGGACACTTGAGGGCCGGTCAGCAAGGGGAAGTGCCAACAACCGCTCCTACCAGAAGAGTTGGGGACGACGCTCGCCGCCACTCCGCAGGCACCGCGGGGACGTGAGGCAGGTCACGCACCCCTGGGGGAAGACCCCGAGTCAGGCGCGGGCGTCTCCACCCAGGGGAGTACGCCGGGCGGACGGGCGTCATCCTCCCGGAGGCCTGGAAGTCGGTACGCGGGCATGACGTCCGGGGTGCCGCCGCTGCCTAGTGTGGAGGACAAGCGGCGGGTGCAGCACTCGTCCCCCGAGGTCACCGCACCCGCCGCGTCAGACACGACAGGAGAGGAACCATGGCGTACCCGGCACCGCGGTTGACCCCCCGCCCTTCGGGCCGCCGTCACCCCCTGGTGGCGACCGCCATGGTCCTCCCTCTCGCGACCCTGCTCGTGGTCGTCTTCGGCGGCTGGGACGCGGTGGTCACTCAGGCGTCGTCCGTGGGCGTGATGCTGGGGCGCTGAGCGGCGCTCCGGACCCGGGAGAGCGGCCCGGGTCGGGGACATCCGGCCGGAAACCCCGTGGGGACGGGGGTGCGGCGGACGGCAGCGTGTGGCCGGTCAGCTGGGGAGCTGACCGGCCCTCGCGCTTTTCCGGACACGGCCTAGCCTTCTTCCCGTGGAGGAGACCGTTCTCGTACAGCTGCACGCCCTCGCCCGCGCCGCCGCGCACCCCGGGGCGGAGCCCTCGTGCCCGTGCGCGGTCGGGGTGCTCGCGGACCGGGACGACGGCACGGTCGTACGCCATGGACGCCTGGTCCTGAAGTCGCACGCGCCCGGCAGCGACACGGAGGAGCTGCGCTCGCGGGTCGGGGTCGCGTCCCTGCCCGCCCTGGCGGAGGTGCTCCTGCCGCCGCTCCCCGGCCCCCGGGCGGCGCTCGACGGGCGCCTGGTGACCGGCTGGCCGTACGGCGCCCCCGTCGATCCGGAGGAGCCCGCCGCGGCCCCGTGGGAGGAGGCGGGCCGGCTGCTCGCCCTGCTGCACCGGACACCGCCCCCGCCGGCCCTCCCCGCGATGCGCGCGCCCCTGAAGGCCGCCCTGGCCGTGGAGCGGATGCGCCGCTCGGCCCCTGACCGTCCGGCCACCGCCACGGTCCTGCGCGCCTGGCGCACGCTGCCCGACCCGACGGAGGCCGGGAGCACCGCCCCGGCGGCCCTGTGCCACGGCGACTTCCACCTGGGCCAGCTCGTCCGGGCCCCGCACTGGCGCCTGATCGACGTGGACGACCTGGGCGTCGGCGACCCGGCCTGGGACCTGGCCCGGCCCGCGGCCTGGTTCGCCGCGGGGCTGCTGCCGCCGGAGGTCTGGTCGCGCTTCCTCGGCGCGTACGAGTCGGCCGGCGGCCCGGCCACGGGCACCGCGACCGGCGGCCCGGGCGGCGACCCCTGGGCCCGGCTCGACCTCCCGGCCCGGGCCCTCACCGTGCAGACCGCGGCGCTGGCCCTCGCCAAGTCGGCGGTCGAAGGGCGGCCGCTGGACGAGGTGGAGGAGGTGATGATCGACACCTGTGTCCGAATCGCCTCGCTCCGAACCGAGTTGGCTCCGCCCGCGTCCCCGTAGGGTGAGAGCACCATCCGAACGGCAGGGAGTTGAGCCGAGCATGCAGTGTCCCAAGTGCCATGCGCCCATGCACACCTACAACCGCAACGGCGTCCAGATCGAGCAGTGCAGCGGCTGCCGGGGCATATTCCTGGACTACGGCGAGCTGGAGGCCCTGACCCGCCTCGAGTCGCAGTGGCAGGCCCCGCCCGCCCCGCCCGCCTACCCGGCGCAGCCCGCGGCCCCCGCCTGGGGCGCCCCGCAGCACGGCGGTCACCACGGCCACCACGGCGGACACCACCGCGGCTTCGGCCGGATGCTCTTCTCCTCCTGAGCCCAGCCCCCGAGGCCAGGCTCTGAGCCCGAGCTCAGAGCCTCCTCGCCGCGCTGCCTACCGCGCGGGCGAAACGAAGAAGCCCCCGGCCGCGAGATGCGGTCGGGGGCCTCTTCTGTGGTGCGCGATACTGGGATTGAACCAGTGACCTCTTCCGTGTCAGGGAAGCGCTCTCCCGCTGAGCTAATCGCGCGGGACGGTCAGGATCGTACAGGACGAACCCGGGCCGGTGGTACTGCGTGCGCGATACTGGGATTGAACCAGTGACCTCTTCCGTGTCAGGGAAGCGCTCTCCCGCTGAGCTAATCGCGCGGGGGATCCGAAGATCCGGGACCCGAAGATCCAGTGGACGATACTGGGATTGAACCAGTGACCCCTTCCGTGTCAGGGAAGTGCTCTCCCGCTGAGCTAATCGTCCTTGGAGGTGGAGACGGGATTTGAACCCGTGTAGACGGCTTTGCAGGCCGTTGCCTCGCCTCTCGGCCACTCCACCAGGAGTGAATACGGGGGTTCGGGAAGATCCCCCACATCGAGCGGACGACGAGATTCGAACTCGCGACCCTCACCTTGGCAAGGTGATGCTCTACCAACTGAGCCACGTCCGCTTGTCGTTTCCGTTTCGCTTGCGCGTCCCGGCGACGTGTTGAACTCTAGCGGATTCCTGGGCCAGTACAAAAACGCGTTTCCGCAGCGTGCTGACCTGCGCCCCCACCGGCGCGTCCGGGAGCGTTCCCGCGAGGTTCACTCCCCGTGTTCCCGGGGTGGCTCCCCGCCCCGTCCCGAGGTCCCGGCCGCCCGGCCCCCGGCAGCCCGTCCGGCGTCCCGCCTCGACCCCCGCCCCGTACGTCCCGCGCGCCTAGACTCGCACCGTGCACTCCCTCGCTCCCATGGCCCGCTTCGGCGGCCTCCTCGCCACCGACCTGCGGGACGTCACCCGTGACCCCGCGGCACTGGACTCCTCCGGCTTCTGGGCCGTCTGCGCGGACTTCGAGGGCCGTCTCACCTGCGCCCGCTTCGGCGACGTACGGCCGGACCCGGTCCCCGCGCCCGTGCAGGGTGCCTGGCGCGGACCCGCCGCGGACGCCTGGACGTCCTCCCTGGACCGCGCCGCCTACACGGCGGGCGTGCGCCGCGTGCGCGAGCACATCGCGCGCGGGGAGGTGTACCAGGCGAACCTCTGCCGGGTGATGTCCGCGCCGCTGCCCGATCCGGCCCGTGCCGACGTCGACGCGCTCACCGCCCTCCTCGCCCGCGGCAACCCCGCCCCCTACGCGGGGACGATCCGGCTGCCCGCGCACGGCGTGGAGATCGCCACCGCGTCCCCCGAGCTCTTCCTGCGGCGCGAGGGCGCCCTGGTGAGCTCGGGGCCCATCAAGGGCACCGGCCGCACCGCCGACGATCTCCTGCCCAAGGACTACGCGGAGAACGTGATGATCGTCGACCTGGTCCGCAACGACCTCGGACGGGTCTGCGAGACCGGCACGGTCACCGTGCCCGCCCTCTGCGCGGTCGAGGAGCACCCCGGCCTGGTCCACCTGGTCTCCACCGTCGCCGGCCGGCTGCGCGAGGACGCGGGCTGGCCCGAGCTGCTCGCCGCCTCCTTCCCGCCCGGCTCGGTCACGGGTGCGCCCAAGTCCAGCGCGCTGCGGATCATCGAGGCCCTGGAGACCGTCCCGCGCGGCCCCTACTGCGGCGGCATCGGCTGGGTCGACGCGGACGCCGGCACGGCCGAGCTGGCGGTCGGCATACGCACCTTCTGGATCGACCGGGCCGAGGGCGCGCTCCGCTTCGGCACCGGCGCCGGCATCACCTGGGGATCGGACCCCGAGGGCGAGTGGGCGGAGACCGAGCTCAAGGCCTCCCGGCTGGTCGCGATAGCGTCGGGCGCGTACGAGGCGAGCGGAAGGGCCATATCGCGATGAAACTCTGGGTCAACGGCGCACTGCACGACGCCGAGACCGCGCAGGTGTCCGTCCTCGACCACGGTCTGACCGTGGGCGACGGCATCTTCGAGACGGTCAAGGCCGAGCGTGGCGAAACGTTTGCTCTCACGCTCCACCTGGAGCGGCTCACCCGCTCCGCGCGCGGCCTCGGCCTGCCCGACCCGGACCTCGACGAGGTCCGCCGGGCCTGCGCCGCCGTCCTGGAGGCCAACCCGATGGAGCTCGGCCGGCTCCGCATCACGTACACCGGCGGGCTCTCCCCGCTCGGCTCCGAGCGCGGCGACGCGGGCACCAGCCTCGTCGTGGCCCTCGGCGAGACGGGCCGGCGCCCCGACTCCACCGCGGTGATCACCGTCCCGTGGACGCGCAACGAGCGCGGCGCCCTCACCGGCCTGAAGACCACCTCGTACGCCGAGAACGTCGTCGCCCTCGCCAGGGCGCGCGAGCACGGCGCCTCCGAGGCGCTGTTCGGCAACACCGTCGGGCAGCTCTGCGAGGGCACCGGCTCCAACGTCTTCGTGGTGGTCGACGGGCGCATCCACACCCCGCCGGTCTCCTCCGGCTGCCTCGCGGGCATCACCCGCGCGCTCGCCGTGGAGTGGACCGGGGCCGAGGAGACCGACCTGCCGCTGGAGGTCCTGCAGAGCGCCGAGGAGATCTTCCTGACCTCGACCCTGCGCGACGTCCAGGCCGTGCACCGGGTCGACGGGCGCGAGCTCGCCGCCCCGGGGCCGGTCACCGCCAAGGCCATGCGGATCTTCGACGAGCGGGCCGCCCGGGACCGCGACCCGCGGCTCGGGTAGGCCGCGGTCGACGGCCGGCGCAAAACAGGATGACGGGTGGCCGCCCGGCGGGTAGAACACCCGTGATGACCACCACCCTGCGGCCCTCCGAGCCGCTCCAGCACTCCGCCGACGGCGGCCGTTCGCGCAGCTACGACATCTGTGTGAACAGCCGCCGGGTCGGCTCCGTCCACCTCGCCACCGACGCGGCCTTCGGCGGGGCCGTGGGCGTGATCGAGGACCTCCGGGTCGACGAGCGGGACCGCGGCCGGGGGCGGGGGACGGTGGCGGCGCTCGCCGCCGAGGAGGTGCTGCGCTCCTGGGGCTGCGGCGAGGTGCGGATCTCGGTGCCCTCGGAGTCGGCGGCCGCGCTGCGGATGGCGACGGCGCTGGGGTACGCCGAACGCAGTCGCAACATGGTCAAGGAGCTGCCCCCGGCGGCTCCGGAGCTGCCCGAGGGCTTCGCCGCCAGGCCGGTGACCGAGGAGGAGTTCGCCGAGTGGTCGGCGCGGTCCATGGACGCCTTCGCGCAGAGCTGGATCGACCGGGGCATGCCGGCGGAGCTGGCACGGGCCAAGGCCGAGGACAGCCGCCGCAGATTCCTCCCGCAGGGCCTCGCGACCCCGGGCGTCTCGGTGGTCGTCGCCGTGCGGGACGGGGACGTCGTCGGCTATCTGTGGACCGGCGGGATCGAGCTGGAGCCGGGGGAGCGCACGGGCTTCGTCTTCGAGGTCGAGGTCGCCGAGGAGCAGCGCGGCAAGGGGTACGGGCGCGGCCTGATGCTGCTGGCCGAGCGCGTGACGCTGGCGGCCGGGGAGCGCCTGCTCGGACTGCACGTCTTCGCGGGCAACACCCCGGCGATCCGGCTCTACGAGTCGCTGGGCTACCGCACGACCCACTTCAACAGCGCCAAGACGCTGCTGTAGGCCGCGGGCGGCCGGGCCGGGGGCGGGTCAGCCCCGCAGGAGGCGGTCGGCGGCCTCCTCGATGCGCGCGCGCAGGCCGTCCTGGCTCTGGCCGCCGTCGAGCCGCTCGCCGCCGATCACATAGGTCGGGGTGCCGGTGACCTTGATCGCCTTGCCCTCGGCCTCGTCCGCGTCGACCGTCAGCAGGTGCCGGCCGTCGATCAGAGCGGTGTCGAACTCCTCGGCGTCCAGGCCCAGTTCGGTCGCCACCTCGAGGAGCACCGGCTCGCCGCGCTCGCCGAGCTCCTCGGTCCTGGCGAGCAGCGCCTCGGTGTACTCCCAGCCCTTGCCCTGGTCGGTCGCCTCCTCGGCGGCCTGGGCGGCTGCGTACGCGTGCTTGTGCTTGGCCAGCGGGAAGTGGCGCAGGCGTACGTCGAGGCGCTCGCCGTACTTCTCGCGCAGGGCGCGCACGTCGTCGAGGGCCTTGAAGCAGTCGGGGCACTGCAGGTCGAACCAGGCCTCCAGGACGACGGGGGAGGCGGGGGTGGTGGACTCACTCATGGGGAGAGTCTCCCATCCGCCCCTCCCTGGGGGACGACCCGGAGATCTCCCTGATCCCGGGCCTCGGGCATGGCCGCGAGAGGGCGGGGCGGTGCAGGATGGAAGGGACGTATCACCCGGACCTGGAGGATCGCATGCTCGCCGAGACCATCTGCTCCGCGGTGTCCGTGGCGGGCCTGGGCATCGCCGCGGTCACGGCGTACCGGAGGAAGTTCCTGTCCGCGGCCCGGATCGCCGCCTACTCCCTGGTGCCGCTGGGCCTGGTGATGACCGGCGCGGTGGCGTGGCTCGCGAACACCGCGTTCAGTCCGACCGCCTGGGCCGGCTTCGGCGTGCTCGGTGCGGCCTGGCTGCTCTTCTCGTCCACGCGGGCGGTCGAGCGGCGCCGGGCCGGGCGTGGGGCGGCCGTCGCGGGAGCGGGCCGGGAGGCCGTGGCGCCGGCGGCTTCCGCGCCCCCGCTCGGCGGCGGGCAGCGCGCGGCGGCGCCCAAGGCGCAGGCGAAGGCGCCCGACGAGGACTTCAGCGACATCGAGGCGATTCTGAAGAAGCACGGAATATGACCGGGATCCGACGGTGATCTGACCGCTTCTGGCGGTTCTCGCTCCCGGTGACCACGGGATGGGGTGAACGCGCCCTGCCGCGGGGTGTGTTGCGCGATCTTCGGTGTGCGCCGTGCGCCATCATCCCCCCGAGATGCTGGATACCTCGCGGGACCCCGTCCCCACCCCCGTCGCCACACCCGCCACAAGCGCCCCTGAGGAGCCGCGCGGCTGTCTCTTCGCGCTCTCCCAGCCACCGCTGATGATCTTCCTCGCGGTGATCGGCGCCCTGCTGCTCATGGCCGCCGTCCACGATCTCTTCCTGTTGTGAGACCGGCCCCGGGCGGGCTCAGCCCGCGGCTTCCTTGCGCCGGGCCCGGTAGGCCGCGACATGGAGGCGGTTTCCACAGGTCCGGCTGTCGCAGTAGCGGCGGGAGCGGTTGCGGGACAGGTCGACGAAGGCGCGGCCGCAGTCCGGCGCCTCGCAGCGGCGCAGTCGCTCCTGTTCGCCCGCCACGACGATGAAGGCCAGCGCCATTCCGCAGTCGGCGGCCAGGTGGTCGGCGACCGAGGCGCCCGGCGCGAAGTAGTGCACATGCCAGTCGTAGCCGTCGTGGTCGGTGAGCTGCGGCGTCGTGCCCGCGGCGGCGACCAGCTGGTTGATCAGGGTGGCCGCGATCCGGGCGTCCGGGGCGGTGAAGACGGCGATGAACCGGTCGCGCACGTCCCGGACGGCCCGCAGGTCCCCGGCGCCGAGCTCGCCCACGTCGCTGATCTTGTGGTCGCGTACGAAGCTCCGCAGCGCCGGAAGGTCCTCGAGCTCGTCCTCGCGATCGCCCTGGGGGGCGGTGTTCATCAGATCGACGACGGTGTCGAGGGCGATCCGGGTGTCGTGGGGGATCAGCACGCTTCGCTCCCTGGCCGGCTGCGGGCGGGCGCCCGCGAATTGCGCTGACTCTAGCGCGACCCGGAAACGGGCATCGGCGCCCCGCACCGCGCCGGCTGCGCGGTGGAGAGCGCCGATGTCCCGCGTATGTGATCGCCCGCGCGGCGCCGTCTCCCCGAGTCGGACGGCGCCGTGCGGCTCTTGGCCTGGCTCAGCTGTCGGCCAGGATGTGGGAGAGCTCCGTATCGAGGTCGAAGTGCCGGTGCTCGGTGCCCGGTGGCACGGCAGCGTCGGTCCTCTTCAGGAACGACTCCAGGGCCCTCGCCGGGGCCTCGAGCAGGGCTTCGCCCTCGGGGGAACTCAGCGCGATGCAGACGACTCCCTGGCCATGGCTACGAGACGGCCAGACCCGGACGTCGCCCGTGCCGGTGGGCCGGTGCAGCCCCTCGGCGAGAAGGTCGCGGGCGAAGACCCACTCGACCGTCTCCTCGGCTCCGGTGTGGAAGGTGGCGTGCACGGCATACGGATCGGCCGTGTCATACCGCAGGCCCGCGGGTACAGGCAGTGAGGACTCGCTCGACACAACGAGGCGCAGGTGCAGCTCGCAGCTGACCGTGGTGTTCATAAGCGCCAGGGCCTTTCGCTCAGTGTGCGCTCGGGGATTCGCACGTCGGCGAAATCGACATGCCACCTCCGGTGCCGTTGTAAACCCCTCTGTCTGTTTTGTGATCGTTCAGGTAGCTCGTATGGACGCGTGTAACTTTGGGTAATACCGCCATTCCGGCCGGATCGACCCGTCCGGTAAGTTGGGGCCATGAATGCGGAGAGTGACGAGCGCACGGGGGCGTCCGCGGCGAGCGGGGAGAGCGGCCACCAGAAGCCGGAGAACGGCGGCGGGAACGGCGAGGAGGCGGCGCTGGGATCCCGCGCCCCCGAGTTCATCAAGGCCCGCCGGACCCTGCACCTGAGCTGGCAGGTCGGCGTCTTCGTCGTCGGCCTCGCCGTCGTCGGCGCCGGCATCGTGATGCTGCCCCTGCCCGGCCCCGGCTGGCTGGTGATCTTCGCCGGCATGGCGATCTGGGCCACCGAGTTCGTCTGGGCCCAGCTGGTGCTGCGCTGGACCAAGCGCAAGGTCACCGAGGCCGCCCAGCGCGCGCTCGACCCCAAGGTCCGGCGCCGCAACATCATCCTCACGAGCATCGGCCTGGTGATCGTCGCCGCCCTGTGCGCCGTCTACCTCTGGAAGTTCGGCTTCGTCATGCCGTGGAAGATCGACGAGTGACCCGAGGCCGGTGCGAGAGCACCGCTGACATGGGGTAATGTTTGCGGTGCGCCGGGCGATTAGCTCAGTGGGAGAGCACTTCGTTCACACCGAAGGGGTCACTGGTTCGAACCCAGTATCGCCCACCACCCGGCCCGAAGGCCCGGAGACGACACCGTCTCCGGGCCTTCGGCGTACCGGCGCCGCGGCCGCTCAGCGCATCCGCCCCAGCCGCTCCCGCAGCCGCCGGGCGTCGCGCAGCCGCTGCTCGTACGTCGCCCCCACCGCCAGCAGCAGCGCACCGGCCAGCGCCGGCGGCAGCCAGCGCGGCAGCGCGCCCACGACCTGCACGACGTACGGAGCGAGCTCGTGCAGCCCGTCCAGGGCCAGCACCGCGCCGCCGAGGAGGAGCAGCGCCTGGAGCCGGTAGCGGGCACCCAGCAGCGTCACCACGAGCGCCCCGAGCCCGAGCAGCAGCGGACGCAGCCACCCCGGGTCGGTCCAGGCCGCGAGCAGGCTCGGCAGCAGCGTCGCCGCCAGCCCCGGCCCGTACGCCGTCCAGGACGAGGCCTGCGGGTCCCGGCGCCGCCGCAGCACCCCCACCACCAGGGCCGGCACCGTCACCGGCAGCGTGTACGCCTCCGGCGTCGTCACCTCCCAGACCGCGAGCCGCACCCAGGCGGCGAGCAGGAACAGCGCCGCGGCCACCCACGAGGAGACCGGACGCCGCTCCGGCCGCACCGCCGTCGCCGCGGCGAGCACCCCGCCGAGCGCGAGCGCCAGGGCGAGCAGCGCGGGCCGCCCCCCGGTCAGCCCGAGCGCGCACAGCGCCACGGCGGCGCCCGCGCCCTCCACGGCCACCGCCACCGGGTGGCGCCGCAGCCGCGCCCCGAGGGCCACGGTCCCGGCCGGGACCACCAGCAGCACCAGCCCGCTCACCGCCGGCCCCGCATGGGCGGCCGCGGCCGCCGCCCCGACCAGACCGGCCGCCGCGAGCACGGCAGCACAGGCCCCCACGAGCCGCCGCGCACCGCCCGCGAGCACCGCGACCCCGACGAACAGCGCGAGGAGCACCCCGAGCACCACGAACGTCGCCGCCCGCGCGTCCAGCCCCAGTGCCACGGCGTCCACGGCGGACACGAGCCCACCGGCGTACGCGATCCACGCGACGCCCTCCCCGGACGCCTCCGCCTCCGGCAGGCCCCGCGTCAGGAGCCCGGGTCGCACCGCCCCGGCGAGCCCGGCCGCGGCCGTCAGCAGCAGCAGCGCGAGCGTCGGGCCGTAGGAGAGGCCCAGGGAGACCGGCAGCGCGGTGAGCAGTGCCCAGACCAGGGCGAGGGCGCCGCGGCGGGCCCAGCCGCGGGGGAGCGCGGCCAGCGCCCCGGCCGCGAGCAGGACCACCAGCGGGGCCGTCGCGGGATACCCGGTCAGCAGCGGCTCCGCGTGCTCTCCCGACCACGGCGCCGCCTCGCGTGCCGGCGGCCCGAGCAGCCCCGCCGCGACCGGCGGCAGCGCCCACAGGAGCGCCAGGCCGAGCACCCCGCCACCGGCCCAGGCCAGACCGTGGCGCACCGCAGACGCAGGACGCCACGGGGCATCCTGGGCCCCCTCGGCGGCCGCGGCCCGGACCCGCAGGGCCAGGGCCGCCAGGGCCACCGCGCACACCGCGTAGCCCGGCACCGCCCAGGCCTCGGGGAGAACCGAGCGCAGCAGGCCGCCGACGGCCGCGATCAGGGACAGGCCGGCGAGGATCGCCGAGGGCAGCGCGGCCGCCGAGAGGCCGCGGACCGCCACGTACAGCAGCGGCGCCGCGCAGGCCAGCAGCAGCGGGGCGGCGCGGAGCGGGGTCCCGGCCGACAGGGCCAGGCCCGAGAGGAGCGCCCAACCGCCCAGGAGGCCCGCCGCGACGAAGGCCGCGATCCGGGGCGCGGCCGGCTTCGTCCGCAGGGCGACCACCAGGTCGGGCACGGCCGTGGCCAGCGCCGCCCACGCGATGGCCGGCGCCCCGCCCCCGGCGGCCAGCACCGCCAGCGGCAAGGGGAGTTGGGCCACGGCCACCGCCGCCGGGAGCGGGATCCGCAGCCCGGTGAGGGCGCGGCCGTACGCCGTCCAGACGGCGGCCAGAACGGCGGCGGCCGAGGCCGTGTAGGACAGTGCGCCGGTGTCCGGGAGCGCCACCCGGTGCAGGGCGTACGCGTCCAGGACGGTGAGGACCAGGCCCAGCGCGGCCACCGACTCCGCCGTCGAGCGCAGCCCCTTGCGCAACAGCGCCACCGGCCCGAGCAGCGCCGCCGAGGTCACGGCGCCGAGGACGGCCGCCCGGCCGCCGATGCCCATCGAACCCCAGCTCACCAGGGTGAAGGCGACGGCCGCGACGGTCAGCAGAACGCCGCCGAGCGTGAGCAGCACGTTCTGCGCGCTGCGCGGCGCCGCCTCGGGCCGCGGCACCGCGGGCGGCGCGACCGGCTGGTGCAGCACCCGCAGCAGCCAGTCCCGACGGGCCAGCAACTGGGCCCGGTGGGCGTCGAGTCGGGCCAGTTCGCGGTCGACGAGCACCAGCTCTTCCGCGGGAGGCAGGGAGGAATCCATGAGCGGAGTGTCGCGCCGGACACGGCGGGAGGGGATGGGCGCGCGTACTCAGATCCGTGGCTGAGTAGCCCACACTGGGCCCATGGACTGGTGCCGCTACCGCTTCCGCAGCGTCTGGCGCCTCGCCGCCCCGCCCGACGCGGTCTACGCCGTGCTCGAACGCGCCGAGGAGTACCCCCGCTGGTGGCCCCAGGTCCGCGAGGTCGTCCCGCTGGACGAGCACACCGGCACCGCCCGCTTCCGCTCGCTCCTGCCGTACGACCTCGTCGTCACCGCCGAGGCCCGGCGCCGCGATCCCGACGCCCGGATCCTGGAGGTCCGCCTGAGCGGGGACCTGGACGGCTGGGCCCGTTGGACCCTCGCCGAGGAGGGGACCGGCACCCGCGCCCTGTACGAGCAGGAGGTCGAGGTCCGCAGCCCGCTGATGCGCGCGTTCGCCGTCCCCGGGCGGCCCGTGTTCCGGGCCAACCACGCCCTGATGATGCGCGGCGGACGGCGCGGGCTCGCCGCCCTGCTGCGGGCGGTTTGAACGAGACCCCGAAAGCCCTGTATGGTTCAACCCGTTCCCGGGCGATTAGCTCAGCGGGAGAGCACTTCGTTCACACCGAAGGGGTCACTGGTTCGATCCCAGTATCGCCCACCGGGAGAGGCCGGTCCGTCAGCAGACGGACCGGCTTCAGCCGTTTCCGGCCCCGGTGCCGCTACGCCGCCGTCCTCAGCTCCGGGCGCAGCGGCCACGCCGGGTCCACCGCCTCCGGAGTGCCCTGCCGGGCGAACCAGGCCTGCAGCCCACGCGCCTGTGCCGCATGCCACACCGCCTGCAGGGTGTGCAGCTCCGGCGGCGTCAGCCGCTCCAGGCGCGAGGCGAAGCGCCGGCCCACCGCCCGGACGACCTCCAGCGCGGCCGCCGCGTCCGCCGCCGCGTCGTGGGCGCCGTCCAGCACCACCCCGTACTGCTCGCACAGGTCCGTCAGCGTCCGGCGGCCCTTGCGGTACCGGTCCAGGTGCTTGTCCAGGACCCTCGGGTCGAGCACGCACAGCGGGACCCCGTCCATGTAGGTCCCCAGCGACGAGGCGCGGTGCCGCCGCAGCTCCCGGTCCAGGATCGTCAGGTCGAAGGGCGCGTTCATCACCACCAGCGGCCGCCCCGCCGCGCTCTGTTCGGCTATCGCCCGGGCCAGCTCCTCCATCACGGGCGACGGCCAGCGCCCGTTGCGCTGGAGGTGATCGTCCGTCAGGCCGTGTACGGCGGTGGCCTCGGCCGGCACCGGGATGCCGGGATTCACCAGCCAGCGCGTCACCCGCGGGCGCATGCCCGTCGCGTCCTGGACGACGAGGGCGGCGGACACGATGCGGTCCTCCTCGACGTCGACTCCCGTGGTCTCCGTGTCGAATGCGGCCAGGGGCCCCTCGTACCAGTGCGTCGTCATCCCCGAACTCCTCGCACGTGCGCGGCAGATGGCCAACCCCCTGCCCGAAACGGTGATACCCGGGCTGTTTGCAACGTACGCAAACCGGTCACAACAGAGCTGATGGGGAAGGGAATTGACATGGCGCTCGCCCAGCCCGAATCGGGAGGGCTGCCGCCCCAGCGGGCAGCTCCGCCGCGCGGCTCACTCGCCACCACCGCCTGCATGGAGACCCTCCAGGTGGGGTACCTCCACGCGGTCGCGGCGGCGGCGGGCTGCTCGCTGTCGCAGCCGTTCCCGGACAACGGCATCGACTGGCACGTGAGTCACAGCGCACCCGGCCACACGGTCGACGACGAAGTGACCATCAAGGTGCAGCTGAAGTGCACCTACCAACTGCCGCCCCGCACGCCCGGTGCGTCCTCGGCGTTCTCGTTCACCCTGGACAACGAGCACCTGGTGAAGCTGGCGCGGACCCCCGTGGCGGTCCACAAGATCCTGGTCGTGATGCTCGTGCCGCGGGACCGGGAGGACTGGCTGCGGGCCGACCACGACGGGCTCGACCTGCGGCACTGCTGCTACTGGATCAACCTGGCCGGTCACCCGGTCACGGGACGGCGCAGGACCACCGTGCGCATCCCGACGGCACGGATCTTCGACGACCGGGCGCTCTGCGAGATCATGGCCCGGGTCGGCGTGGGAGGGAGACCCTGATGCACCGGCCGATCGACGAACCGGAGAACGGGGCCGGGCACGGCCCCGTTTCCGTACCCCAGACCCCGCAGTCCCCGCAGCATTTCCGGCCCCACCCCCATCCGTACCCCCTCGACGGGGAGGCCCCCGACCCCGGCGGGGTCGACCCGCGGGTGCTCGGGGCGCTGCTCGCCCGGCACGGCTGGCGGCGGCGCGGCGGCGCCGCGGGCCGTTACGGCCGCTGGGCCCCGCCGGGACCCGAGGCCGGCGCCCGCGGCACCAGCCTGCTGGTGCCGGAGAGCCGGGCCTTCCCCGACTGCGAGGACCTGATCGGCGAGGCCCTGGCCGCGCTCGCCCGCAGCGGCACGCCCTCGGCCCGCGAGGTGCTGACCGGGCTCGCCGTGCCCAGCGACGAGATCCGCTGGTGGCGCGACGTGCCGCCGGGCCCGTCCGGGACCGTGCCCTGGCCCGTGCAGGAGAAGCTCGGCTCCGCCGCCCGCGGCATGCTGCTGGCCGGCGCCCTCGCCGTACGCGCCCGCGCCGGGTACCACGGCGCACGCCACCGGGGCCAGGCCCAGTCCCTGCTGGAGCACGTCGTGGTCGCCGCCGCGCCGGGCGGCCAGGGGCTGACCGCCTTTCTGCCCGTCGACCCGGGCCGTGCCGTCTCCGTACGCCTCCACCACGCGCTCTACGCGGCCCGCGAGGCCGTCGACTACCAGCGGGCGACCGGCGGCATGGACGCCTTCGACACCGCCGTCGAGGCCGGAGTGAGCCGTGAGCTCACCGAGGCCCTGGTCGCGCTGGTGCGCGGCACCGAGGGCGCGCGCATCAGCCTGGCCTGGTCCCCGGCCGCCGGGACGCCCGAGGGCTGCGCGTCCCGCCCCGAGCCCGTCGAGTTCTCGCCCGGCGACCTGCCCGCACTGCGGGAGGCGGGCACCCGCTATCTGGCAGGCGAGCCCTCCGTGCCGGTGCGGATCACCGGAGCCGTCGTCCGGATGCGCCGCTCGGGCCCGCGCGGTGAGGGCACCGTGCGGCTGCGGGTGCTGGCCGGTGCCGAGGTCGGCCACATCCGCGTCACCCTCGACGAGGAGGCCTACCGGACCGCCGGCCACGCCCATCTCGTCGGGCTGCCGATCCGGCTCGTCGGCCGGCTGGAGAGCCGCGGCGGCTTCCGGCGGCTCACCGACGCGACCGGAGTCGTCCCGGTGCAGGTGGACGAGGCGGTCCGGGACCGCCTGATGAAGTCCCTCCAGGAGAATCTGGACTTCTTCGAGGAGGCCTGCGGCGGAGACGACTGATGCCCTGGTCACGGGCCCCCGGTAGGATCAAGGCCTGCGCGGCACCTCGTCTCTGCCGCGCACCGCCGGTGCCGGCACCTCGTGTCTGCCTGCGCCCCTATGTATGGAGCATCCGTGTCTGAAGTCCGTGTGACCGTCCAGTCCGCCTCCGGAGCCGAGGAGAGGACGGTGAGCGCGGGCACCACGGCCGGCGCCCTGTTCGCCGACGACCGCACCGTGATCGCCGCCCGTGTCGCGGGCGAGCTGAAGGACCTGTCGTACGAGCTCGCCGAGGGCGACGTCGTCGAGGGTGTCGAGATCTCCTCGCCGGACGGCCTCGACATCCTCCGCCACTCCACCGCGCACGTCATGGCCCAGGCCGTGCAGGAGCTCTTCCCCGAGGCCAAGCTGGGCATCGGCCCGCCGGTCCGCGACGGCTTCTACTACGACTTCGACGTCGAGAAGCCGTTCACGCCCGAGGACCTCAAGGCCATCGAGAAGAAGATGCAGGAGATCCAGAAGCGCGGCCAGCGCTTCTCGCGCCGCGTCGTCTCGGACGAGGAGGCCCGCGAGGAGCTCGCGGCCGAGCCGTACAAGCTGGAGCTCATCGGCATCAAGGGCGCCGCGTCGACCGACGACGGCGCGAACGTCGAGGTGGGCGGCGGCGAGCTGTCGATCTACGACAACCTGGACGCCAAGACCGGCGAGCTGTGCTGGAAGGACCTCTGCCGTGGTCCGCACCTGCCGACCACCCGGAACATCCCGGCGTTCAAGCTGATGCGCAACGCGGCCGCCTACTGGCGCGGCAGCGAGAAGAACCCGATGCTCCAGCGCATCTACGGCACCGCCTGGCCGTCGAAGGACGAGCTGAAGGCCCACCTCGACTTCCTCGCCGAGGCCGAGAAGCGCGACCACCGCAAGCTCGGCAACGAGCTCGACCTGTTCTCCATCCCGGACGAGATCGGCTCCGGCCTCGCCGTCTTCCACCCCAAGGGCGGCATCATCCGCCGGGTCATGGAGGACTACTCGCGCCGCCGGCACGAGGAGGAGGGCTACGAGTTCGTCTACTCGCCGCACGCCACCAAGGGCGCCCTCTTCGAGAAGAGCGGCCACCTCGACTGGTACGCGGAGGGCATGTACCCCCCCATGCAGCTCGACGGTGGTACGGACTACTACCTCAAGCCCATGAACTGCCCGATGCACAACCTGATCTTCGACGCGCGCGGGCGCTCCTACCGTGAGCTGCCGCTGCGCCTGTTCGAGTTCGGCACCGTGTACCGGTACGAGAAGTCCGGCGTCGTGCACGGCCTGACCCGCGCCCGTGGCTTCACCCAGGACGACGCGCACATCTACTGCACCCGTGAGCAGATGGCCGAGGAGCTCGACCGGACCCTCACCTTCGTGCTCAACCTGCTGCGCGACTACGGTCTGACCGACTTCTACCTGGAGCTGTCGACCAAGGACCCGGAGAAGTTCGTCGGCTCGGACGAGGTCTGGGAGGAGGCCACCGCGGTCCTCCAGCAGGTCGCCGAGAAGCAGGGCCTGCCGCTGACCCCCGACCCGGGCGGCGCCGCGTTCTACGGCCCGAAGATCTCCGTGCAGGCGCGCGACGCCATCGGCCGTACCTGGCAGATGTCGACCGTGCAGCTGGACTTCAACCTGCCGGAGCGCTTCAACCTGGAGTACACCGCGCCGGACGGCTCCCGCCAGCGCCCGGTCATGATCCACCGCGCGCTGTTCGGCTCGATCGAGCGCTTCTTCGCGGTGCTCCTGGAGCACTACGCGGGTGCCATGCCGCCGTGGCTGGCCCCGGTCCAGGCGGTCGGCATCCCGATCGGCGACGCGCACATCGAGTACCTGCAGGAGTTCGCGGCCGACGCGAAGAAGAAGGGCCTGCGGGTCGAGGTCGACGCGTCCTCCGACCGCATGCAGAAGAAGATCCGGAACCACCAGAAGCTCAAGGTCCCCTTCATGATCATCGTCGGTGACGACGACATGAACGCCGGCACCGTCTCCTTCCGCTACCGCGACGGCTCGCAGGAGAACGGGATCCCCCGTGACGAGGCGCTGGCCAAGCTCGCCGACGTGGTCGAGCGTCGCGTCCAGGTGTGACGCGCTCCCCGCGTGAGCGGGGCTAGGAGGCCCCCGGGAAATCCCCCGGGGGCCTCCTGCCGTCCTCCCGCTCGTCCTCCCGCGTGAACGCCTGGATCAGCCAGGACGAGAACGAACCCGTCACCGCCCCGAGCAGGGCCACGCCGCAGCCCATGATTCCCACGGCCGTGACGCGGCCCATCGGGGTCACCGGGGTCATGTCGCCGTAGCCGACCGTCGCCAGGGTCGCGCACGCCCACCACACGGAGTCCCCGAAGGTGCGGATCGACGCGCCCGGAGCGCCGTACTCGAAGTGGTAGACCGTCAGCGCCCCCGCGAAGCCCAGCAGCCCCGCCGTCATCCCCGCGTACGTCATGACCCGGGCGTACAGCGTCAGCCGCGGCTTGTCCCGGCGCCGCTGCACCCGGTCGTAGACGCTCACGATCCGCAGCGGGCGCAGCAGCGGCAGGATCAGCACCATCGTGTCGAGGAAGTGGTGCCGGACGAAGCGCAGCAGGCCGAGGCCGCTGAGCCTGACCCGTACGACGTAGTCCACGAGGAAGACCGCCCAGGCGGTGAGGGTGAGGGCGAGGCAGAGGTCCTTCACGGCGTCGGGCAGGTGGTGGCCGAGGACGCGGACCGCGTAGGCGGCGAGATAGACCAGGGCGGTCACCGTCAGCGGGGTCTCCATCCGGCTGTCCCAGCGCTCCTGCGCGGGCGGGATCGTCGGCCTGTCTCTCATCGGTTCAGGATGCCCCTGAACGGATCTTCCGCCCCGGCGACACGATCCGAACGGGCGAAGCAATATGCTGCACAGCATGACGACTGAGCCGGAGCAGCAGATCGGAGTGGGGACGCAGGACGCGTTCCAGCGCCTGTGGACGCCCCACCGGATGGCCTACATCCAGGGCGAGAACAAGCCCACCGGGCCGGGCGCCGAGGACGGCTGTCCCTTCTGCACCATCCCCGCGAAGTCGGACGAGGACGGTCTGGTGATCGCCCGCGGCCAGAGCGTGTACGCGGTCCTCAACCTCTACCCGTACAACGGCGGGCACCTGATGGTCGTCCCGTACCGCCACGTCGCCGACTACACCGACCTGGACACGGCGGAGACCGCCGAGCTCGGGGAGTTCACCAAGCGGGCCATGGTCGCGCTGCGCGCCGCCTCCGGTGCGCACGGCTTCAACATCGGCATGAACCAGGGCACGGTCGCCGGGGCCGGCATCGCCGCCCATCTGCACCAGCACGTCGTGCCCCGCTGGGGCGGCGACACCAACTTCATGCCGGTCGTCGGCCACACCAAGGTGCTGCCGCAGCTGCTCGCCGACACCCGGAAGATGCTGGCCGACGCCTGGCCGGCCGGCATCTGAGCCGTACGCACGAACGCGTCCGCTAGGCGTCGTAGACGTCGGCCTTCTTCGGGCCGGGGTCCTGGATGCCGCCGCTGAGGATCAGCGAGCGGCTGGTGAAGCGCTCCGTGTCCACGCCGTGATCGTCGAGCACCTTGATCGTCGCGGCGTGGACCGCCCGCAGCACCGGGGTCGCGGTGCGGATGGCGTCGTCGGCCATGAAGCGGTTCTTCCAGGGCGGGCTCGCCCAGGGGTGCCGCAGACCGAAGGGCTCGGGCAGGACCAGCTTGCCGCCGAGGAAGTCCAGGACCGGCGGGAACCAGGTCAGCGGGGCGCGCACGGCCTGGCGGACCACGTCGTCGGTGCCGGTCAGCGGCAGCTTGATCTCCTTGGTCTCCCAGAACCTGACGGTCTTGGAGACCTCCTTCGTCTTCGCCTTCGGCTTGCTGGTGAACAGGGAGTGGACCGGGCCGAGGGCGTGGCCGGTGACCTCGACGCGCAGGGTGTGGTGGAGCGAGGTGACCGTCACCATCATGGTGAGGACCAGCTGTCCGTCCCAGAGGGTGAACTGGACGCCCAGGTAGTGCCGGTTGCCGCTGCCGAACTGCTGGTCGTTGCAGATGCGCTGTATCTCGTGCGGCTTCACCTGGAAGGCGACGATGTTCTCGCCCTCGGGGCGGGCCACCTCGTCGGCGCCCTCGCCGACGGGGGAGACGATCCAGTGCTTGACGGTCGGCTTGGGGAAGCCGGTCTTCAGCGAGCCGCGCTCCAGGAGCGTCAGCTGGGTGTGGATCTCGCGGACCACGTCCCAGGCGCGGAAGTCGTGGATCTCCTTGCCGTTCTGCGGGATCAGCTCCTCGGCGAGGGTCCAGCTGCCCCAGCGGGTGCCCATGCCCAGTATCCCCTTGGGGCCCGCGTAGAAGACGACGTTGGACTGCTGCTCGGCGGAGAGCTTCTCCAGGTTCTGGCGCAGTTCCTCGGCGGTCTTCTCGCCCGGGTCCTGGGGCACGGCCTCGGGGATCTTGGCGCCGATGCCGCCGCCGCTGAGCAGCGCGGTCCAGCGCTCGCGCAGGTCCTGGGCGGTGTTCTCGCAGATCCGGCGGGCGAGGTACCAGCCGACGACCGGGGCGACCACCATGGCGCGGAGGTAGTTGAACAGCACGCCGTCGAAGGGCAGCTTCAGCAGGACGAGGAACGCGAAGATCCCGGCGCCGGCCAGCAGGGCGGTGCCGACGGCACTGGTGCGCCGGTTGTCGGAGCCGGCGGCGATCCGGCGGAGCTGGATCACGCCCAGCCAGAGCAGCAGGCCGGGCAGGAACAGCAGGCCGAAGACCAGCGTCACCAGCGTCAGCTTCACATCGCGCTGCTTGCGGATGCGGGTGGCGGCCAGGCAGTGCTCGACGACGGGCTGCGGCTCGGCGCCGAAGGACTGGATGAGCGGCTTGCGGGCGCCGCCCAGCATCCGCACCTGCACGGCACGGGAGAAGGCCTCACCGAGGTCGGGGCGGAACAGCTTGTGCCACTTGCCCTCCTTGACCGTCGACTTGTGCCACTCGCTGTTGGCGTCGAGGATCACCCCGACCGGGCTGTCGCGGTACGCGGCGGAGGCGAGGGCGTGGGTCGCCGCCGTCTGCGCGTCCGAACCCTGCAGGGGAATCTGCGCCCCGATGCCGAAACTGCCGATCGTCACTGCCGCCCCCATCACCACGGTCCCTGTGCGGGCTGTTCCCAACTGCCGCGCCCCGCACACCTTCTGAGCTGGGCACCACAGCGTAACCGGGCGACGACGGATGCGTCACGGGCGCGCGTGGAGGCGGCCGAATGCCGCCCGCCGGAGGGGAGTCGGGCGGGCGGCATACGGGGTCAGCGGGGCGACGGGCCGTCAGTCGTCACCCCTTTTCGGACTGTTCGCGTATCTTGTCCGCCAGGTGCGGGGGCATCGCCTCGTGTCGCGCGTAGCTGCGGTCGAAGGTGCCCGTGCCGTGCGAGACCGACCTGAGGTCGACCGCGTACCGCCCGATCTCGATCTCGGGCACCTCCGCGCGCACCAGCGTCCGCCCGGGCCCGGCCTGCTCGGTGCCGACCACCCGCCCGCGCCGCCCCGACAGATCGCTCATGACCGGGCCCACGTAGTCGTCGGGGACCATGACGGTCACCTCCGCCACCGGCTCCAGGAGGTGGATCGGCACCTCGGCCGCCGCCTCCCGCAGGGCGAGGGCGCCGGCCGTCTGGAAGGCCGCGTCGGAGGAGTCCACCGAGTGCGCCTTGCCGTCGCGCAGGGTGACCCGGATGTCGACGAGCGGATAGCCGGCCGCGACCCCGCGGGCCGCCTGGGCCCGGATGCCCTTCTCGACGGAGGGCACGAACTGGCGCGGCACGGCGCCGCCGACCACCTTGTCGACGAACTCGATGCCGCTGCCCGGCGGCAGCGGCTCCACGTCGATCTCGCAGATCGCGTACTGGCCGTGCCCGCCGGACTGCTTCACATGACGGCCGCGCCCGGCGGACGCGCCGCCGAAGGTCTCGCGCAGCGACACCTTGTGCGGAACGGTGTCGACCTGGACGCCGAAGCGGCCGCGCAGCCGCTCCAGGGCGACGTCCGCGTGTGCCTCGCCCAGGCACCACAGGACGACCTGATGGGTGTCCTGGTTCTGTTCGAGCCGCATCGTCGGGTCCTCGGCGACCAGGCGCGCCAGGCCCTGCGAGAGCCGGTCCTCGTCGGCCTTGCTGTGCGCCTCGATGGCCAGCGGGAGCAGCGGCTCGGGCATCGCCCACGGCTCCATCAGAAGCGGGGCGTCCTTGGCCGACAGGGTGTCGCCGGTCTCCGCGCGGGCCAGCTTGCCCACACAGGCCAGGTCGCCGGCGACGCAGTGCGACAGCGACCGCTGCTGCTTGCCGAACGGGGAGGTCAGGGCCCCCACCCGCTCGTCCACGTCGTGGTCCTCGTGCCCCCGGTCGGTGAGCCCGTGCCCGGACACGTGCACGGTCTCGTCCGGGCGCAGCGTGCCCGAGAAGACCCGCACCAGCGAGATCCGGCCCACATAGGGGTCCGAGGAGGTCTTCACGACCTCGGCGACCAGCGGCCCGTCCGGATCGCAGGACAGCGCCGGCCGCGGCGCGCCGTCCGGGCTCGTGACCACCGGTGCCTCGCGCTCCAGCGGGGTGGGGAAACCGCCGGTGATCAGCTCCAGGAGCTCCACCGTGCCGAGCCCCTGCTTTCCGCCGTCCGCGGCCGGGGCGGCGGCCAGGACCGGGTGGAAGGTGCCGCGTGCCACCGCCTTCTCCAGGTCGTCGACGAGCGTCTTGAGGTCGATCTCCTCGCCGCCGAGATAGCGGTCCATGAGGGTCTCGTCCTCGCTCTCGGCGATGATCCCCTCGATCAGCCGGTTGCGGGCCTCCGCGATCAGCGGCCGCTGCGCCTCGTCGGGCGGGTCCTCCCGGCGCGCGCCGGTCGAGTAGTCGAAGATCCGCTCGGTGAGGAGCCCCACCAGGCCGGTGGCCGGGGCGTGCCCGTCGGCGCCCTCGGCGCCGCGCACGGGCAGGTACAGGGGGAGGACGGCGTCGGGGTCGTCGCCGCCGAAGAGCTCGGCGCAGACCTCGGTGAGCCGGGTGAAGTCGGTGCGGGCCGTGTCGAGGTGGGTGACGACGATCGCCCGGGGCATCCCGACGGCGGCGCACTCCTCCCACACCGCGCGGGTCGAGCCGACGACCGCGTCGGCCTCCTGGGCGGCCGAGACGACGAAGAGGGCCGCGTCCGCCGCGCGCAGACCGGCCCTCAGCTCCCCGACGAAGTCGGCGTATCCGGGGGTGTCCAGAAGATTGATCTTGTAGCCGTCCCATTCCACCGGGACGAGCGAGAGCTGTACGGAGCGCTGCTGGCGGTGTTCGATCTCGTCGTAGTCGGAGACCGTCCCGCCGTCCTCGACGCGCCCGGCCCGGTTGACCGCGCCCGCGGTCTGGGCCAGGGCCTCGACGAGGGTCGTCTTGCCCGATCCGCTGTGGCCGACCAGCACCACGTTCCGTACGGCCGAGGGCCGGTCGGCCGTTGGGGCCCTGCCGGCGGCCCCGGAGTGTGCGTTCGCCTTGTCGCCCATGATTTCTTCCTCCCGACTGCTCGTACGGTGAGGTGGGGGGCGCGGGGCTCGGGGGAGTGGCGCGGCGGTGCGTGTGCCGCGTGCGGCTCCGGCGGTGCCCGCGGTCGTCCTTCGAGCTTTGCACCGACGTCACGGTGCGTCCATACGTCGTACCCGCGCGGACCGTCGCGGTGCTCGCGCGGTCGGTGCGGTGGCGACGCGTGGGCGGGTGCCGACGCTGTCGCGGGGGCGCGTGGCTACGATGGGTGAGCCGGTGGTCGTAGGGGCCGCGCGGCCCACCGAACCTCGGGAAGGCCATGCTGAACAAGTACGCGCGTGCCTTTTTCACGCGTGTCCTCACACCGTTCGCCGCGTTTCTGCTCCGCCGGGGCGTCAGCCCCGACGCCGTGACGCTGATCGGCACCGCCGGGGTGGTGGCCGGCGCGCTGGTCTTCTTCCCCCGCGGGGAGTTCTTCTGGGGCACGATCGTCATCACGCTGTTCGTCTTCTCGGACCTCGTCGACGGCAACATGGCCCGGCAGGCGGGCATCTCCAGCCGCTGGGGCGCCTTCCTCGACTCCACCCTCGACCGGGTGGCCGACGGCGCGATCTTCGGCGGCTTCGCGCTCTACTACGCGGGCTGGGGCGACGACAACGTGCTCTGCGCCGTCGCGATCTTCTGCCTCGCCAGCGGCCAGGTCGTCTCGTACACCAAGGCACGTGGCGAATCGATCGGCCTGCCGGTGGCGGTCAACGGTCTCGTCGAGCGCGCGGAGCGACTGGTGATCTCGCTGGTCGCCGCCGGTCTGGCCGGTCTGCACGGCTTCGGCGTGCCCGGTATCCAGGTGCTGCTGCCCATCGCCCTGTGGATCGTGGCCGCCGGTTCGGCGGTCACCCTGGGGCAGCGGGTCGTGACGGTACGCAGGGAGTCGGCGGAGGCGGACGCCGCCGCCCGGGGGAGCGAGGCCACCTCATGAGCGCGGCGGGTACGGGAAGCAGTCTGAAGGACACCGTCACCGACGGGCTGTACGGGCTCGGCTGGGCCACCGTGAAGAAGCTGCCCGAGCCGGTGGCCAAGGCCCTCGGCCGCAGGATCGCCGACACCGCCTGGAAGCGGCGCGGCAAGAGCGTGCTGCGCCTGGAGTCCAACCTCTCGCACGTGGTCCCCGACGCCTCGCCCGAGCGCCTGCGCGAGCTGTCGAAGGCCGGCATGCGCTCGTACATGCGCTACTGGATGGAGTCCTTCCGGCTGCCCACCTGGAGCAGGGAGCGGGCCGCCGGCAGCTTCGACCCCAAGGACGTCCACTATCTGAAGGACGCCCTCGCCTCGGACCGCGGTGTCATCCTGGCCCTGCCCCACATGGGCAACTGGGACCTCGCCGGTGTCTGGGTCACCCGCGCCCTCGGCGTGCCCTTCACCACCGTCGCCGAGCGGCTCAAGCCCGAGTCGCTGTACGACCGGTTCGTCGCCTACCGCGAGTCGCTGGGCATGGAGGTGCTGCCGCACACCGGCGGCTCCGCCTTCGGGACGCTGGCCCGGCGGCTGCGGGCCGGCGGCCTGGTCTGCCTGGTCGCCGACCGGGACCTGTCCTCCTCCGGCGTCGAGGTCTCCTTCTTCGGCCGGACCGCCCGGATGCCCGCGGGGCCCGCGATCCTGGCCCAGCAGACCGGGGCGCTGCTGCTGCCGGTGACGCTCTGGTACGACGACACCGACGTCATGCGCGGACAGGTCCACGCGCCCCTCGAGGTGCCCGAGTCGGGCACCCGGGCCGAGAAGACGTCCGCCATGACACAGGCCCTCGCCGACGTCTTCGCCGGGGGCATCGCGGACCACCCGGAGGACTGGCACATGCTTCAGCGACTGTGGCTCGCTGACCTTGAGGAACGACCGGAGGACCGGACGGCGTGAGGATCGGCATCGTCTGCCCGTACTCCTGGGACGTGCCGGGCGGCGTCCAGTTCCACATCCGCGACCTCGCCGAGCACCTGATCCGGCTCGGCCACGAGGTCTCCGTGCTCGCGCCGGCGGACGACGAGACCCCGCTGCCGCCGTACGTCGTCTCCGCGGGCCGCGCGGTCCCCGTGTCGTACAACGGCTCGGTGGCCCGGCTCAGCTTCGGCTTCCTGTCCGCCGCGCGGGTCCGCCGCTGGCTGCACGACGGCACCTTCGACGTGGTCCACATCCACGAGCCCACCTCGCCCTCGCTGGGTCTGCTCACCTGCTGGGCGGCGCAGGGGCCGATCGTGGCCACCTTCCACACCTCCAACCCGCGCTCACGCGCCATGATCGCCGCGTATCCGATCCTCCAGCCCGCGCTGGAGAAGATCAGCGCGCGGATCGCGGTCAGCGAGTACGCGCGGCGCACCCTCGTCGAGCACCTCGGCGGCGACGCGGTCGTCATCCCGAACGGCGTCGACGTCGACTTCTTCGCCCGCGCGGAGCCCAAGAAGGAGTGGCAGGGCGGCACGCTCGGCTTCATCGGGCGGATCGACGAGCCGCGCAAGGGCCTGCCGGTCCTGATGAAGGCCCTTCCGAAGATCCTCACGGCACGCCCCGACACCCGGCTCCTCGTGGCCGGCCGCGGCGACGAGGAGGAGGCCGTGGCCTCCCTGCCGCGCGAGATGCGCTCGCGGGTCGAGTTCCTCGGCATGGTCAGCGACGAGGACAAGGCGCGGCTGCTGCGCAGCGTGGACGTGTACGTGGCGCCCAACACCGGGGGCGAGAGCTTCGGCATCATCCTCGTCGAGGCCCTCTCCGCCGGCGCCCCCGTCCTCGCCGCCGACCTCGACGCCTTCGCCCAGGTCCTCGACCAGGGCGCGGCGGGCCGGCTCTTCGCCAACGAGGACGCCGACGACCTCGCGGACCAGGCGATCCGTCTCCTGGGCGACCCGGCGCGCCGGGAGGAACTGCGGGCGCGCGGCTCGGCGCACGTACGCCGCTTCGACTGGGCGACGGTGGGAGCGGACATCCTCGCCGTCTACGAGACGGTGACGGACGGCGCGGCCTCGGTGGCGACGGACGAGCGGGCGGGCGGCGGGCTGCGGGCGCGGCTGGGGCTGTAGCGGCGGACCCGGGCCACAGGCCCTTCGCCCCCGCCGGAGTCCGGGGGAGGCGGGCACGACGGCGCCGCGTCCCGGTGGGCGTCTCGGCTCGCCGGAGTCCGGGGAGGGCATCCCTGGCCGAGGCTCCTCGTTCCCCGGAGTCCGGGGGAGACGGGCACGACGGCGCCGCGTCCCGGTGGGCGGCTCCGCTCCCGTGCGCCGCGGTCCGTGGTGATGGGTCCGTCCCGTTGCCGGAGGCACCCTTCGGCCCCCGCCTGGTCCTGGTGCCGCAGGCCGTTGTGGCCCGCCGTGCCCCGTGGCAGCCTGGCCCGATGATCTCCGTGGAGACCCTCGACCTCGGCCACATCCTCCGCCCGCCCCAGGAGTGGGCCGGCGACCACGACCGCGAGGAGCCGGTGCTCGCCTACCTGGTCCGCCACGACCGCGGCAGCCTGCTGTTCGACACCGGTCTCGGCGAGGGGTCGCCCGAGACGGACGCCCACTACCGGCCCGTCCGCAGGCCGTTGCCGGTCGAGGACGTGGACCTCGTGGTCAACTGCCACCTCCACTTCGACCACATCGGCGGCAACCGGCGCCTTGGCCGGCCGGTGGTGGTCCAGCGCAGGGAGCTCGCCACCGCGCGGGCGGGCGGCTACACGATCGACGCGCTCCTCGACGGCGTGTCGCACGAGGAGATCGACGGCGAGTACGAGATCGCCGAGGGGGTCCGGATCGTGCCGACGCCCGGGCACACCGACGGGCACCAGTCGCTCGTGCTCGACCACGGCGACCGGCTGACCGTGCTGGCGGGCCAGGCGTACGACTTCGCGCGGGAGTTCGGGACGCCGTACCGCCCGTGGCTCGACCGGCTCGGCGAGCTCGGGGGCGGGCGGCCCGCGCGCGTCCTGTTCGCCCACGACCGTGACCTTTGGGAAGGGGTGCTGCCGCCGCCCCGGTAGCCTGTGCGCCCGTGACCCAAACCCTGATCTGGACCGTTGTCGCGCTGATCCTCGTCGGCGTCTACCTCAGCTGGACCGCCGGCCGCCTGGACCGGCTGCACACCCGCATCGACGCGGCGCGGGCCGCGCTCGACGCGCAGTTGCTCCGGCGGGCCTCGGTCGCTCAGGAGCTCGCCACCTCCGGCGTGCTCGATCCGGCCGCGTCGATCGTGCTGTACGAGGCCGCGCACGCGGCGCGGCAGGCCGAGGAGGACCAGCGGGAGGTCGCCGAGAGCGAACTCAGCCAGGCGCTGCGGGCGGTCTTCGGGGAGCCGGAGCAGGTCGAGGTGGTGCGCGAGGCGCCCGGCGGCGAGGAGGCCGCCGGGGAACTGGCCGCGGCCGTGCGCCGGGTGCCGATGGCACGGCGCTTCCACAACGACGCCGTACGGGCGGCCAGGGCGCTGCGCCGGCACCGCAAGGTGCGCTGGTTCCGGCTGGCCGGACACGCGCCCTTCCCGCTCGCCTTCGAAATGGACGACGAGCCGCCCGTAGCGCTTGCGGATCGTCCCGCCTGAGCCCGTGTGGCCTTCGTAAGCTGCGAAAACGAGCCACCGGGTGTGCATTGGCCCTTGCTGTGGCCCCCAGGTGGCCGGTTTCCTCTACTCGTCAACAATCCCCGTTGTCACTGAGTGAGGTACCCGTGTCCACCACGCCTTCCACCACCCCGCAGTCCGCCGACGCGATCGGCACCTCCCGAGTCAAGCGCGGCATGGCCGAGCAGCTCAAGGGCGGCGTGATCATGGACGTGGTCAACGCCGAGCAGGCGAAGATCGCCGAGGACGCCGGCGCCGTGGCCGTCATGGCCCTGGAGCGGGTCCCCGCGGACATCCGCAAGGACGGCGGCGTGGCCCGCATGTCCGACCCGAACATGATCGAGGAGATCATCGGCGCGGTCTCCATCCCGGTGATGGCCAAGTCCCGCATCGGCCACTTCGTCGAGGCCCAGGTGCTCCAGTCCCTCGGCGTCGACTACATCGACGAGTCCGAGGTGCTCACCCCGGCCGACGAGGTCAACCACTCCGACAAGTGGGCCTTCACCACGCCGTTCGTCTGCGGCGCCACCAACCTGGGCGAGGCCCTGCGCCGCATCGCCGAGGGCGCGGCCATGATCCGCTCCAAGGGCGAGGCCGGCACCGGCAACGTCGTCGAGGCCGTCCGCCACCTGCGCCAGATCAAGAACGAGATCGCCAAGCTGCGCGGCTTCGACAACAACGAGCTGTACGCCGCCGCCAAGGAGCTGCGCGCCCCGTACGAGCTCGTCAAGGAGGTCGCCGAGCTCGGCAAGCTGCCGGTCGTGCTGTTCTCCGCCGGCGGTGTGGCCACTCCGGCCGACGCCGCGCTGATGCGCCAGCTCGGCGCCGAGGGCGTCTTCGTCGGCTCCGGCATCTTCAAGTCGGGCGACCCGGCCAAGCGCGCCGCCGCCATCGTGAAGGCCACCACCTTCTACGACGACCCGAAGGTCATCGCGGACGCCTCGCGCAACCTGGGCGAGGCCATGGTCGGCATCAACTGCGACACCCTGCCCGAGGCCGAGCGCTACGCGAACCGGGGCTGGTAAGCACCCATGAGCACTCCCGTGATTGGTGTCCTGGCCCTCCAGGGCGACGTACGGGAGCACCTGATCGCCCTGGCCGCGGCTGACGCCGTGGCCAGGCCCGTCAGGCGCCCCGAGGAGCTCGCCGAGGTCGACGGCCTGGTCATCCCCGGTGGCGAGTCCACCACCATCTCCAAGCTCGCCGTGCTGTTCGGGCTCATGGAGCCGCTGCGCGAGCGGATCGCGGGCGGCATGCCCGTGTACGGCACCTGCGCCGGTCTGATCATGCTCGCCGACAAGATCCTCGACCCGCGCTCGGGCCAGGAGACCTTCGGCGGCATCGACATGATCGTGCGCCGCAACGCCTTCGGGCGCCAGAACGAGTCCTTCGAGGCGGGCGTGAGCGTCGCCGGCATCGACTCCCCCGTCGAGGGCGTCTTCATCCGCGCCCCGTGGGTGGAGTCCGTCGGCGCCGAGGTCGAGGTGCTCGCCGAGCACGACGGGCACATCGTCGCGGTCCGCCAGGGACGAGCCCTCGCGACCTCGTTCCACCCCGAGCTGACCGGCGACCACCGCATCCACGAGCTGTTCGTGGACATGGTGCGCGCCGAGCGGTGACCCGATCCTTGTAGGATCTCTGGGGTTCGTTCAGAAATTGGTTACGCGAAGGAGACAGGCAGATGTCCGGCCACTCTAAATGGGCTACGACGAAGCACAAGAAGGCCGTGATCGATGCCAAGCGCGGCAAGCTCTTCGCGAAGCTGATCAAGAACATCGAGGTCGCGGCCCGCACCGGCGGTGCCGACCCGGACGGCAACCCGACGCTGTACGACGCCATCCAGAAGGCCAAGAAGTCGTCCGTTCCCAACAAGAACATCGACTCCGCGGTCAAGCGCGGCGGCGGCCTCGAGGCCGGCGGCGTCGACTACGCGACGATCATGTACGAGGGTTACGGCCCGAACGGTGTCGCGGTGCTCATCGAGTGCCTCACCGACAACCGCAACCGCGCCGCCTCCGACGTCCGCGTCGCCATGACCCGCAACGGCGGCTCGATGGCCGACCCGGGCTCCGTCTCGTACCTCTTCAACCGCAAGGGCGTCGTCGTGCTCCCCAAGGGCGAGCTGACCGAGGACGACGTCCTGGGCGCGGTGCTCGACGCGGGTGCCGAGGAGGTCAACGACCTCGGCGAGAGCTTCGAGGTCATCAGCGAGGCCACCGACCTGGTCGCGGTCCGTACCGCGCTCCAGGAGGCCGGCATCGACTACGACTCGGCCGAGTCCAGCTTCGTCCCGACCATGCAGGTCGAGCTCGACGAGGAGGGCGCGCGCAAGATGTTCAAGCTGATCGACGCCCTCGAGGACAGCGACGACGTGCAGAACGTCTTCGCCAACTTCGACGTCAGCGACGAGGTCATGGAGAAGGTCGACGCCTGATCGCGTCCTTCACCGCAGCGGGCCGACGGGGACACACCCCCGTCGGCCCGCTGCGTTGTCAGTGGCAGCCGATAGCCTGCACAAACAGTTGAGCGATCAGGGAGGGCACGGTGCGCGTTCTGGGGGTGGATCCCGGACTGACCCGGTGCGGCGTCGGGGTGGTCGAGGGGGTCGCCGGTCGACCGCTGACCATGCTCGGCGTCGGGGTGGTGCGCACCCCCGCGGACGCCGACATCGGCACCCGTCTTGTCGGCATCGAGCGGGGCATCGAGGAGTGGATCGAGCGCTTCCAGCCCGAACTCGTCGCCGTGGAGCGGGTGTTCAGCCAGCACAACGTGAGCACGGTGATGGGCACCGCCCAGGCCAGCGCCGTCGCCATGCTCTGCGCCGCCCGGCGCGGACTGCCCGTCGCCCTGCACACCCCCAGCGAGGTCAAGGCCGCCGTCACCGGCTCGGGCCGCGCCGACAAGGCCCAGGTCGGCGCCATGGTCACCCGGCTGCTCCGACTCGCCGCCCCGCCCAAGCCGGCCGACGCCGCCGACGCCCTCGCCCTCGCCATCTGCCACATCTGGCGCGCCCCCGCCCAGAACCGCCTCCAGCAGGCCGTCGCCCTGCACGCCTCGAAAGGCCGTACCCGATGATCGCCTTCGTCAGCGGCCCGGTGGCCGCCCTCGCCCCCACGACCGCCGTCGTCGAGGTCGGCGGCGTGGGCATGGCCGTCCAGTGCACCCCGAACACGCTCGCCGGACTCCGCCTCGGTGAGCACGCCCGCCTCGCCACCTCCCTGGTCGTCCGCGAGGACTCGCTCACCCTGTACGGCTTCGCCGACGACGACGAGCGGCAGGTCTTCGAGCTGCTCCAGACCGCCAGCGGGGTCGGACCGAGGCTCGCCCAGGCCATGCTCGGCGTGCACAGCCCCGACGCGCTGCGCCTCGCCGTCTCCACCGGCGACGAGAAGGCGCTGACCGCCGTACCCGGCATCGGCAAGAAGGGCGCCCAGAAGCTCCTCCTCGAACTGAAGGACAAGCTGGGCCAGCCGCTCGGCAGCAGCGGCCTGGTCGGCGCCCAGCGCGCCGTCGCCGCCGGGCCCGCCCCCTGGACCGAGCAGCTCTCGGCCGCCCTCATCGGCCTCGGCTACGCGAGCCGGGAGGCCGAGGAGGCCGTCGCCGCCGTCACCCCGCAGGCCGAGGCCGCGCTCGCCGAGACCGGCTCCGCGCCCGTGCCGCAGCTGCTGCGCGCCGCGCTCCAGACGCTCAACCGCGCCCGCTGACCGCCTCGTAAGAGCCCGCAGAGTCCGTAGACCGCAGACCCGCAGAGCCCGTAAGAGAAGAAGGCAACCACCACCGTGAACTGGGACGACGAGACGGCAGCCGCCGACGCGGAGCGCATCGTCGACGCCTCCGCCGAGGGCGACGACCAGGCCGTCGAGGCCGCGCTGCGCCCCAAGGACCTCAGCGAGTTCGTCGGCCAGGAGAAGGTCCGCCAGCAGCTCGACCTGGTCCTCAAGGCCGCCCGCCAGCGCGGCGCCACCGCCGACCACGTGCTGCTCTCCGGGGCTCCCGGCCTGGGCAAGACGACCCTCTCGATGATCATCGCGGCGGAGATGAACGCCCCGATCAGGATCACCAGCGGCCCCGCCATCCAGCACGCCGGCGACCTCGCGTCGATCCTGTCGTCGCTCCAGGAGGGCGAGATCCTCTTCCTCGACGAGATCCACCGGATGTCCCGGCCCGCCGAGGAGATGCTCTACATGGCGATGGAGGACTTCCGCGTCGACGTCATCGTCGGCAAGGGCCCCGGCGCCACCGCCATCCCCCTGGAGCTGCCGCCCTTCACCCTGGTCGGCGCCACCACCCGGGCCGGACTGCTGCCGCCGCCGCTGCGCGACCGCTTCGGCTTCACCGCCCACATGGAGTTCTACGAGCCGCACGAGCTGGAGCGGGTCGTGCGCCGCTCCGCGGGTCTCCTCGACGTCGAGATCGACACCGACGGCGCCGCCGAGATCGCCGGCCGCTCCCGCGGCACGCCCCGCATCGCCAACCGGCTGCTCCGCCGGGTCCGGGACTACGCCCAGGTCAGGGCGGACGGCGTGATCACCCGCGAGATCGCCGCCGCGGCCCTCGGGGTGTACGAGGTCGACAGCCGCGGTCTCGACCGCCTCGACCGCGCCGTCCTGCAGGCGCTGCTCAAGCTCTTCGGCGGCGGCCCGGTCGGTCTGTCCACCCTCGCGGTCGCCGTGGGGGAGGAGCGCGAGACCGTCGAGGAGGTCGCCGAACCCTTCCTCGTACGCGAGGGGCTGCTCGCGCGCACGCCCCGTGGCCGGGTCGCCACTCCCGCGGCATGGACCCACCTCGGACTCGTTCCGCCGCAGGCCCCGGGCCCGGGGCCTGCGGGAAAGGGACAACAGGGGCTCTTCGGGGCGTGACGGCGCGGAGACTCGCCCGTAAGGGAACCGGGGTGCGATGCTGGGCGTTGTTCCATCGATGCGGACTCGCCTAGACTCCGCCGGTGCCGCTCCTTACGGTCGGCGCACTCACCCCCGAATCAGGCCGCGAAATCTCCGCGGCCTTGCGAAGGAATTCCGTCCCGTGAATAACATCGGCATGCTCCTCCCGTTCATCGTGCTCATCGGGGCCATGTTCCTCATGACCCGCTCTGCCAAGAAGAAGCAGGCGCAGGCGGCGGAGATGCGCAACCAGATGCAGCCCGGCACCGGCGTTCGCACGATCGGGGGGATGTACGCCACCGTCAAGGAGATCGGCGACGAGACGGTCCTCCTCGAGGTCGCTCCCGGCGTCCACGCGGTCTACGCGAAGAACTCGATCGGCGCCGTCCTGGAGGACTCCGAGTACAACCGGATCGTCCACGGCGACGAGCCCGGCGATGTCGTCCCCGACGACGCCTCCTCGCTGACCGAGGCCGCCGAGGAGACCACCGAGGACGTCAAGGCCGACCTCACCAAGAAGACGGACGGCGCCGAGGGCGACAAGGACGGCAAGGCCGACGGCGAGACCGAGGCGAAGTAGTTCGCGGCCGGAGCCGCGCACGCCGACCCGGCGCGCGCGGCTCCGGTTCACGGTTTCACGTCTGCGGGGGCAGGTCCCCACCACACACTTCGTGGCCGCTGCGCGCCCCACCGGCGCAGGGCGGTTTGGACAGGGAGAAACGACAGGTGGCAGCACCGAAGAAGGGCCGAAGGCCGGCGGGGGGACAGAGCCGGCCGGGCCGCGCCCTGGCACTCATTCTGATCGCCATGGTCGCACTCACCGGCGGAATGTTCTTGTCGGGGCACACCACCCCGCGCCTGGGCATCGACCTCGCCGGCGGAACGTCGATCACGCTCAAGGCGAAGGCGGAGCCCGGACAGGAGTCCGCCGTCAACGAGACCAACATGAACACCGCGGTCGGCATCATCGAGCGCCGTGTCAACGGTCTGGGTGTCTCGGAGGCCGAGGTCCAGACGCAGGGCCGCGAGAACATCATCGTGAACATCCCCAAGGGGACGAACGAGAAGCAGGCCCGCGAGCAGGTCGGTACCACCGCCCAGCTGTACTTCCGGCCGGTCCTGGCCGTCGCCGCCGTCGAGCAGCCGGCGCCTGACGCCAGCTCCTCGCCGTCGCCGAAGCCCTCCGCCTCCGCCTCCGGCGCCACCGCCGACAAGGGCAAGGGCGACAAGACCGCCACCCCGACGGCCACCGCGTCCACCAAGGGCCGTGCCGTCACCGAGGCGCTGAAGGCCCCGAGCCCGACGCCCACCTCCACCGCCTCCCCGAAGGCGACCGGCACGCCGAAGGCCGACACCCCGGCCGACCCGGCGACCGCCGCCCTGCAGCAGAAGTTCCAGGCGCTCAACTGCCTCGACCCCAAGCAGCGCACGGCCGCCGGCCAGGGCGTCAAGCCGACCGACACCACCGTCGCCTGTGGCAAGAACGCCATCGGCCAGTGGGAGAAGTACATCCTCGGCCCGGCCGAGGTGGACGGCAAGGACGTCGACGACGCGCAGGCATCGATCGACCAGCGGACCGGTCAGTGGATCGTGAACATGGAGTTCACGGACGGTGGCGCCAAGAAGTTCCAGAAGATCACCGGCAAGCTCTCGCAGCAGCAGTCGCCGCAGAACCAGTTCGCCATCGTCCTCGACGGTGAAGTCGTCTCTGCCCCCTCCGTGCGCACCACGCTGAGTGCCAACGCCGAGATCTCGGGCAGTTTCAACCAGCAGTCGGCTCAGGACCTCGGGAACATCCTGTCCTACGGTGCCCTGCCGCTGACGTTCGACACGCAGAGCGTGGACACCGTCACCGCCGCCCTCGGCGGCGAGCAGCTCGAGGCGGGTCTGATCGCCGGCGCCATCGGCCTCGGCCTGGTCATCATCTACCTGGTGGTCTACTACCGCGGCCTGTCGATCGTGGCGCTCCTCAGCCTCGGCGTCTCGGCCCTGCTCACCTACGTGATCATGGCCCTGCTCGGTCCGGCCATCGGCTTCGCGCTGAACCTGCCGGCCGTCTGCGGCGCCATCGTGGCCATCGGTATCACCGCGGACTCGTTCATCGTGTACTTCGAGCGCATCCGCGACGAGATCCGCGAGGGACGCACGCTGCGCCCGGCCGTCGAGCGCGCCTGGCCGCGGGCCCGGCGCACCATCCTGGTCTCCGACTTCGTGTCGTTCCTCGCCGCCGCGGTGCTCTTCGTCGTCACCGTCGGCAAGGTCCAGGGCTTCGCGTTCACGCTCGGCCTGACCACCCTCCTCGACATCGTGGTGGTGTTCCTCTTCACCAAGCCGGTGATGACGCTGCTGGCCCGCACCAAGTTCTTCGGCAACGGCCACAAGTGGTCCGGCCTCGACCCGAAGAGCCTCGGTGCCAAGCCGCCGCTGCGCCGCACCCGCCGTCAGTCCGTTTCCGCCGCAGGCCCTGTCGACCCGAAGGAGGCGTGAGATGTCGAAGCTCGGAGATCTCGGCGCCCGGCTCCACCGAGGTGAGGTCGGCTACGACTTCATCGGCAACCGCAGGATCTGGTACGGCATCTCGATCCTGATCACCATCACGGCCATCGTCGCCCTCGCGGTGCGCGGCCTGAACATGGGCATCGAGTTCCAGGGCGGTGCCGTCTTCACCACCCCGAAGACGTCCGTCTCGGTCACCCAGGCCAAGGAGTACGCGGAGAAGGCCTCCGGCCACGACGCGATCGTCCAGGAACTCGGCAGCGGCTCCCTGCGCATCCAGGTCGGCGGTCTCGACACCGAGAAGTCCGACCAGGTCCGCTCGGAGCTCGCCAAGGACCTGAACGTCCCCGAGACCAAGATCGCGGCGGAGCTCGTCGGCCCCAGCTGGGGTGAGCAGATCGCCACGAAGGCCTGGACCGGCCTCGGGGTCTTCATGATCCTCGTGGTGATCTACCTCGCCATCGCCTTCGAGTGGCGGATGGCCGTCGCGGCGCTCGTCGCGCTGATCCACGACCTCACCATCACCGTCGGCATCTACTCGCTGGTCGGCTTCGAGGTCACGGTCGGTACGGTCATCGGTCTGCTGACCATCCTCGGTTACTCGCTCTACGACACGGTCGTCGTCTTCGACTCGCTCAAGGAGCAGACGAAGGGCATCACCAAGCAGACCCGCTGGACCTACAGCGAGATCGCCAACCGCTCGATCAACGGCACCCTGGTCCGTTCGATCAACACCACCGTCGTCGCGCTGCTGCCGGTCGCCGGCCTGCTCTTCATCGGTGGCGGCGTCCTCGGCGCCGGCATGCTGAACGACATCTCGCTGTCCCTGTTCGTGGGTCTCGCCGCCGGTGCGTACTCCTCGATCTTCATCGCCACCCCGCTCGTCGCCGACCTCAAGGAGCGCGAGCCGGCGATGCAGGCCCTGAAGAAGCGCGTCCTGGCCAAGCGGTCCGCCGCGGCCGCCAAGGGCGAGTCCCTCGACGAGGGCGGCGACTTCGCGGAGGACGCCGCCGAGGGCGAGGCCGCCGTGGTCGGCGGTCAGGGCCGCCGTGGCCGCTCCTCGGAGCGCCGCGGATGACCGCCGAGGCCCAGGGCACCACGGAGCTGCTGCTCAGCCGCATCCGTGACGTCGCCGACTACCCGAAGCCCGGGGTGCTGTTCAAGGACATCACCCCGCTGCTCGCGGACCCGGAGGCGTTCACCGCTCTGACCGACTCCCTGGCCGCGCTGTGCACGGCCCAGGGCGCCACGAAGATCGTCGGCCTGGAGGCCCGCGGCTTCATCCTGGCCGCCCCGGTCGCCGTCCGCGCCGGGCTCGGCTTCATCCCGGTCCGCAAGGCCGGGAAGCTGCCCGGGGCCACCCTGCGCCAGGCGTACGAGCTGGAGTACGGCACCGCCGAGATCGAGGTGCACGCCGAGGACCTGGCCGCGGGCGACCGCGTCATGGTCATCGACGACGTCCTCGCCACCGGCGGCACCGCCGAGGCGTCCATCGAGCTCATCCGGCGCGCCGGAGCCGAGGTCGCGGGCGTCGCGGTGCTGATGGAGCTCGGCTTTCTCGGCGGACGGGAGCGGTTGCGACCCGCCCTTGGCGGTGCGCCGCTGGACGCACTGATCCAGGTCTGACGGTCCGCGTACACCGAGAGGCGCCCCAGGTTCTCCCTGGGGCGCCTCTCACGTTTCCGAGCACGTCAGAGCTCAAATGTTCCTCAAATACGCGTTCGATTAGTGCCGGATTTGCTTGGATCTTGGTGATGCCACTGACCTCGGCATCTCAACAGGAGGAATCCGATGATGTTTTCGCGCAAGACGGCCACGGGGGCCGTTTCGCTTCTCGCCTTAGCGGCCATGGGCATGGCGGCCGGCCCGGCGAGTGCGAGCCAGACGACCGCGGCGCAGGCTTCCGCCCCCACGGCGCAGGTTGCCGCTCCCAGGGCGGGTGGGCTCTGCTATGGCTGGAAGAACGCGGGTAGCGTTCCGCTCAGGTGGAGCACGGTCAGCGACAACTGCGCTCACTTCGGCGCTGTGGGTATGAAGATGAACTACGGCTGGAAGGTCTACCGGGGCGGCAGCATCTGCGTGAAGGTCAAGGGCTTCAACGCTCAGGGCCGGAAGACCTGGTACGACGCAGGTTGCGGCAAGACGGGATCCGTCAGCGCACCGTGGGGGAACGTCGCCGCCGCCAAGGAGATAATGGTGAAGGGCGGGGCTCTGCTCCGTTGGTCCTGAACCCCGCTGTGAGACCGCGCGCGATCGCGTGAGCGGTCAGTGAAGTGAAGAGGGGCCCGGGGGATCCGGGCCCCTCCGCGCGTCGTCGGTACCGGCCGCCCTGTGAGCACCGGCCGCGATGGCTCGATACGATGGCCTTTCCGGGCCTGACCGGGGGACCCGGAAGCTCCCCCAGACTCCGTCCGGGGTAACCCCAGAGGAGCGCTCTTGCCAGACGAGGCCCAGCCACTCTCCGCCGCGCAGCCCGAGCAGCAGGCCGACCAGGCCGCGACGGGACCCGCCGCGCCCCAGAACCAGCCCCCGGAGAACCGGCCCCGGCCCGCGGCACCCGCCCCGACGCCCGCTGTCCGGCCCACCCCCGCGCCGCCGGCCCGCTCGGGCGGCTCCTCCAGCCGCGTCCGCGCCCGGCTCGCCCGCCTGGGCGTCCAGCGCTCCTCCCCGTACAACCCGGTCCTGGAACCGCTGCTGCGGATCGTCCGCTCCAACGACCCGAAGATCGAGACGGCGACCCTGCGCCAGATCGAGCGGGCCTACCAGGTCGCCGAGCGCTGGCACCGCGGCCAGAAGCGCAAGAGCGGCGACCCGTACATCACCCACCCGCTCGCGGTCACCACCATCCTCGCCGAGCTCGGCATGGACCCGGCGACGCTGATGGCCGGTCTGCTCCACGACACCGTCGAGGACACCGAGTACGGCCTGGAGGACCTGCGCCGCGACTTCGGCGACCAGGTCACCCTGCTCGTCGACGGCGTCACCAAGCTCGACAAGGTCAGGTTCGGCGAGGCCGCCCAGGCCGAGACCGTCCGCAAGATGGTCGTCGCCATGGCCAAGGACCCCCGGGTCCTCGTCATCAAGCTCGCCGACCGCCTGCACAACATGCGCACCATGCGCTACCTCAAGCGGGAGAAGCAGGAGAAGAAGGCCCGCGAGACCCTCGAGATCTACGCGCCCCTGGCCCACCGCCTGGGCATGAACACCATCAAGTGGGAGCTGGAGGACCTCGCCTTCGCGATCCTCTACCCCAAGATGTACGACGAGATCGTCCGGCTGGTCGCCGAGCGCGCGCCCAAGCGCGACGAGTACCTGGCCATAGTGACCGACGAGGTCCAGGCCGACCTGCGCGCCGCCCGCATCAAGGCCACCGTCACCGGCCGGCCCAAGCACTACTACAGCGTCTACCAGAAGATGATCGTCCGCGGCCGTGACTTCGCGGAGATCTACGACCTGGTCGGCATCCGCGTCCTCGTGGACACCGTCCGCGACTGCTACGCGGCCCTCGGCACCGTCCACGCGCGATGGAACCCGGTCCCCGGCCGGTTCAAGGACTACATCGCGATGCCGAAGTTCAACATGTACCAGTCGCTGCACACGACGGTCATCGGACCCAACGGCAAGCCCGTCGAGCTCCAGATCCGCACCTTCGACATGCACCGGCGCGCCGAGTACGGCATCGCCGCGCACTGGAAGTACAAGCAGGAGGCCGTCGCCGGCGCCTCCAAGGTCCGCGCCGACGTGCCCAAGAAGGCCGGCAAGGACGACCACCTCAACGACATGGCGTGGCTGCGCCAGCTGCTCGACTGGCAGAAGGAGACCGAGGACCCCTCGGAGTTCCTGGAGTCGCTGCGCTTCGACCTCTCCCGCAACGAGGTCTTCGTCTTCACCCCCAAGGGCGACGTCATCGCGCTGCCCGCCGGGGCCACCCCCGTGGACTTCTCCTACGCCGTCCACACCGAGGTCGGGCACCGCACCATAGGGGCCCGCGTCAACGGCCGGCTCGTGCCGCTGGAGTCCACCCTCGACAACGGCGACCTCGTCGAGGTGTTCACCTCCAAGGCGGCGGGCGCCGGTCCCTCCCGGGACTGGCTGGGCTTCGTCAAGTCCCCGCGCGCCCGGAACAAGATCCGCGCCTGGTTCTCCAAGGAGCGCCGCGACGAGGCCATCGAGCAGGGCAAGGACGCCATCGCGCGGGCCATGCGCAAGCAGAACCTGCCGATCCAGCGGATCCTCACCGGCGACTCGCTCGTCACCCTCGCCCACGAGATGCGCTACAGCGACATCTCCTCGCTGTACGCGGCGATCGGCGAGGGCCATGTCACGGCCCAGTCCATCGTCCAGAAGCTGGTCCAGGCCCTCGGCGGAGAGGAGGCCGCCACCGAGGACATCGAGGAGGCCGCCCCGCCGACCCGCGGCCGCTCCAAGCGCCGGTCGAACGCCGACCCGGGCGTGGTCGTCAAGGGCGTCGAGGACGTCTGGGTCAAGCTGGCCCGCTGCTGTACGCCGGTGCCGGGCGACCCGATCATCGGCTTCGTCACCCGCGGCAGCGGGGTGTCGGTGCACCGCAGCGACTGCGTCAACGTGGACTCGCTGTCCCGGGAGCCCGAGCGGATCCTGGAGGTCGAGTGGGCCCCCACCCAGTCCTCGGTCTTCCTCGTCGCCATCCAGGTCGAGGCGCTGGACCGCTCCCGGCTCCTGTCGGACGTCACCCGCGTCCTGTCGGACCAGCACGTCAACATCCTGTCGGCGGCCGTGCAGACCTCCCGCGACCGGGTGGCCACCTCGCGCTTCACCTTCGAGATGGGCGACCCGAAGCACCTGGGCCACGTCCTGAAGGCCGTACGGGGAGTCGAGGGCGTCTACGACGTGTACCGCGTCACCAGCGCCCGGCGCCCCTGAGCGAGCGCACGGGAAGGGCCCCGGCGGGAGATTCCGCCGGGGCCCTTCCCGTACCGCTCTCACACGAGCGTCAGCCGCCGAACTCCTGCAGACCCTTCAGGGCCTGGTCGAGCAGCGCCTGACGGCCCTCGAGCTCGCGGGCGAGCTTGTCGGCCTTGGCGTCGTTGCCGGCGGCACGGGCCGCGTCGATCTGCTTCTGCAGCTTGTCGACCGCGTCCTGGAGCTGGCCGGTCAGACCCGCGGCGCGGGCCCGCGCCTCCGGGTTGGTCCGGCGCCACTCGGCCTCCTCGGCCTCCTGGATCGCCCGCTCCACCGCGTGCATCCGGCCCTCGACCTTCGGGCGGGCATCACGCGGCACGTGGCCGATGGCCTCCCAGCGCTCGTTGATGGAGCGGAAGGCCGCGCGGGCCGCCTTCAGGTCCGACACCGGCACCAGCTTCTCTGCCTCGACGGCGAGCTCCTCCTTGAGCTTGAGGTTCTCCGTCTGCTCCGCATCACGCTCGGCGAAGACCTCGCCGCGGGCCGCGAAGAACACGTCCTGGGCACCGCGGAAGCGGTTCCACAGCTCGTCCTCGTGCTCGCGCTGGGCCCGGCCCGCCGCCTTCCAGTCCGCCATCAGCTCGCGGTAGCGGGCGGCCGTCGTGCCCCAGTCGGTGGAGTTCGACAGCGCCTCGGCCTCGGCGACCAGCTTCTCCTTGGCCTTGCGGGCGTCCTCGCGCTGCGCGTCGAGCGCGGCGAAGTGGGCCTTGCGACGCTTGGAGAACGCCGAGCGGGCGTGCGAGAAGCGGTGCCACAGCTCGTCGTCCGACTTGCGGTCGAGACGCGGCAGGCCCTTCCAGGTGTCCACGAGGGCCCGCAGCCGCTCGCCCGCGGCGCGCCACTGCTCGCTCTGGGCCAGCTCCTCGGCCTCGGTGACCAGGGCCTCCTTCGCGGAGCGCGCCTCGTCGGCCTGCTTGGCCTTCTGGACCTTGCGCTCCTCGCGGCGGGACTCGACCGCCTCGGTCAGCTTGTCGAGCCGGGCCGACAGCGCGGCCAGGTCGCCCACCGCGTGGTGCTCCCGGACCTGCTGGCGGATGTGCTCGATCGCCGCCGTGGCGTCCTTCGCCGAGAGGTCGGTGGTCCTCACCCGCTTCTCGAGGAGGCCGATCTCGACCACCAGGCCCTCGTACTTGCGCTCGAAGTAGGCCAGCGCCTCCTCGGGGGTGCCGGCCTGCCACGATCCGACGACCTGCTCGCCCTCGGCCGTACGCACGTACACGGTGCCCGTCTCGTCGACGCGGCCCCACGGGTCGCTGCTCACAGCGCCTCCTCACCATGATGCCGTCGCGGGGGCCCTGCCCCCTCGGCATCTTCCACGGATTCCCGGCGGGCCTCGCCCGCCCTCCCCAGCGCGGCCGACGGCCGGCGCTGTACAACGCCAATCTAGGCGAACGGCGGCCCGGCTGTCCGCACTCAGCACGACCGAAATTCCACGGTCACGCGTGGGTGCGGCCGCCGGGCCGCCGTCGCGTCACTTCTTGCTGACGACGGCCTTCTCGATGGTGACGCCCTTCTGCGGCGCACCGTCGCCCGCGCCGCCCTGCACACCGGCCTTCGCGACGTCCTCGACGACCTTGAGGCCGGCCGCGTCGAAGGTGCCGAACGGGGTGTAGCTCGGCGGCAGCTTGGTGTCCTTGTAGACGAGGAAGAACTGGCTGCCGCCGGTGTTCGCGCCGGCGTTGGCCATCGCGACCGTGCCCTTCGGGTACGTGACGGAGCCGTCCGCCCCGGCCTTGCCGAGGCCGCCCAGGTTCTCGTCCGGGATGACGTAGCCCGGGCCGCCCGTGCCGTCGCCCTTCGGGTCGCCGCACTGGAGCACGAAGATGCCCGAGGTGGTGAGGCGGTGGCACTTGGTGCCGTCGAAGTACTTCTTGTCGGCGAGGTGCTTGAAGGAGTTCACGGTGTGCGGGGCCTTGGCCGCGTCCATCGTGATCGTGATGTCGCCCTGGTTGGTCTTCAGGGCCATCGTGTACGAGGCCTTCTTGTCGATGGACATCGCGGGCTCGGGCTGCGAGGACGCGCTCTTCTCCGGGCTCGGCGTGTTCGAGGGCTCGGTCGCCGCGTTGTCCGATGCCTTCTTGTCGTCGCCGGTCAGCGCGACCGAGAGGTACACCGCACCGCCCGCGGCGAGCACCACCGCGAGCGAGGCGGCGATGACGCTGTTGCGGCGCGACTTGCGGCGTGACTCCGCGCGCCGCTGCTGCTGCCGCAGGTACTTCTCTCGGGCGAGCTGCCGCCGCCGCTGATCGCTGGTGACCACCGGGTCCGCTCCTTGTCGATCGTCTGTTCAGTACTGGCCGGATGTGCCCGTACCGTATACGGGTTGGCTGTGGAATACGCAGCGCCGGTAGGCTTTGACCCGCTGCTTTGCCGTGTGCCGCAGCCTTCTGCCGGACGACAAATAAGGACGATCGTGCTGATTGCCGGGTTCCCCGCCGGGGCCTGGGGCACCAACTGCTATCTGGTCGCCCCCGCCGCAGGCGAGGAGTGCGTCATCATCGACCCGGGCCACCAGGCCGCCCAGGGAGTCGAGGAGACGCTGAAGAAGCATCGGCTCAAGCCCGTCGCCGTGGTCCTCACCCATGGCCACATCGACCACGTCGCCTCCGTCGTCCCGGTCTGCGGCGCCCATGACGTACCCGCGTGGATCCACCCCGCCGACCGGTACATGATGAGCGACCCGGAGAAGGCCCTCGGCCGCTCCATCGGGATGCCGCTCATGGGCGAGCTGACCGTGGGCGAGCCGGACGACGTGCACGAGCTCACCGACGGCGCCGAGCTGAAGCTCGCCGGACTGGACTTCTCCGTCGCGCACGCGCCCGGTCATACCAAGGGGTCGGTGACCTTCAGGACCCCCGAGACCACGGAGGTGCCCTCCGTGTTCTTCTCCGGGGACCTGCTCTTCGCCGGCTCCATCGGACGCACCGACCTGCCCGGCGGTGACATGGACGAGATGCTCGGATCGCTGGCCCGCGTGTGCCTGCCGCTCGACAACTCGACCGTGGTGCTGTCGGGGCACGGTCCCCAGACGACCATCGGCCAGGAGCGCGCCACCAACCCCTATCTGCGGCAGGTGGCGGCCGGCCTCGGGAGCTTCGACGCTCCCCGACGAGGAATGTGACGAGACCCACGTGAGCACCTTCAAGGCCCCCAAGGGCACGTACGACCTGATCCCGCCGTACTCGGCGAAGTACCTCGCCGTCCGCGAGGCCATCTCCGGCCCGCTGCGCACGGCCGGCTACGGCTACGTCGAGACCCCCGGCTTCGAGGACGTCAACCTCTTCGCCCGCGGTGTCGGCGAGTCCACCGACATCGTCACCAAGGAGATGTACGCCTTCGAGACCAAGGGCGGCGACAAGCTCGCCCTGCGCCCCGAGGGCACCGCCTCCGTGCTGCGCGCGGCCCTGGAGGCCAGCCTGCACAAGCAGGGCAACCTGCCCGTCAAGCTCTGGTACTCCGGCTCGTACTACCGCTACGAGCGCCCGCAGAAGGGCCGCTACCGCCACTTCTCCCAGGTGGGCGCCGAGGCGATCGGTGCCGAGGACCCGGCGCTCGACGCCGAGCTGATCATCCTGGCCGACCAGGCCTACCGCTCGCTCGGCCTGCGCGACTTCCGCATCCTGCTCAACTCGCTCGGCGACCAGGAGTGCCGCCCCGTCTACCGCGAGGCCCTGCAGACCTTCCTGCGCGGCCTCGACCTGGACGAGGAGACCCTGCGCCGCGCCGAGATCAACCCGCTGCGGGTCCTGGACGACAAGCGGGCCGACGTCCAGAAGCAGCTGGTCGACGCCCCGCTGCTGCGCGACTACCTGTGCGACGCCTGCAAGGCGTACCACGAGGAGGTGCGCGCGCTGATCACCGCGGCGGGCGTGGTCTTCGAGGACGACCCCAAGCTGGTGCGCGGCCTGGACTACTACACCCGCACCACCTTCGAGTTCGTCCACGACGGTCTCGGCTCGCAGTCGGCGGTCGGCGGCGGCGGGCGCTACGACGGCCTGTCCGAGATGATCGGCGGCCCCGCGCTGCCCTCCGTGGGCTGGGCGCTCGGCGTGGACCGCACCGTCCTCGCGCTGGAGGCGGAGGGCGTGGAGCTCGACCTGCCCGCCCCCACCAGCGTCTTCGCGGTGGCCCTGGGCGAGGAGGCCCGCCGGGTCCTCTTCGGCAAGATCACCGAGCTGCGCAAGGCCGGGGTCGCCGCCGACTTCTCCTTCGGCGGCAAGGGCCTCAAGGGGTCCATGAAGGACGCCAACCGCTCCGGCGCCCGCCTCGCGATCGTCGCCGGCGAGCGCGACCTCGCCGAGGGCGTCGTCCAGCTCAAGGACATGGAGTCCGGCGAGCAGGGCCCCGTCGCCCTCGACCAGCTGGTCGCCGCGGTGCAGGCCAAGCTGGCCTGATCGTCCGTCGTACGGGAGAGGGGCCCGGTCCGCGTCAGCCGCGGCCGGGCCCCTCTCGCGCTCCCGGCACCCGCGCGGGGGAGGCCGGGGCCCCGGTCGGGGCGGGCCCGGCGGAGGGCCCCTTACCCGCCGCGAACGCGGCCCGTGGCACCCTGTGCGGCACAATGACCGTGCCCGGTCAGCCGAACGAGCCCAGCGCGCGAGAAGAGCGAGTAGAGCGACATGACGAAAGCAGCGGCCGCCCACGAGTCCGCCGTGCGGGAGGACTCCCGCGCCATCGGCGCCAGCCGCGCCTTCGCCTGGCTCCTGGTGATCACGGGCGCCGCCGGGCTGCTCGCCGCCTGGGTCATCACGATCGACAAGTTCAAGCTGCTGGAGGACCCGGGCTTCACCCCGGGCTGCAGCCTGAACCCGATCGTCTCCTGCGGCAACATCATGAAGAGCGAGCAGGCCTCGGTCTTCGGCTTCCCCAACCCGATGCTCGGCCTGGTCACGTACGGCATGGTGGTCGCGATCGGCGTGGGCCTGCTGGCCGGCGCCCGCTACCGGCGCTGGTACTGGCTCGGACTCAACGCGGGGATGCTGTTCGGCGTCGGCTTCTGCACCTGGCTGATGTACCAGTCGCTGTACGAGATCAACTCGCTCTGCCTGTGGTGCTGCCTGGCCTGGGTCGCCACCATCGTCATGTTCTGGTACACGACCTCGCACAACGTGCGCCAGGGCGCGATCCCCGCCCCGCGCGGCCTGCGCACCTTCTTCGACGAGTTCACCTGGGTTCTGCCGGTGCTGCACATCGGGATCATCGGCATGCTGATCCTGACCCGCTGGTGGGACTTCTGGACCAGCTGACGGCGACCGCACTGTCAGTGCGGTGACCTAGGCTTCATGACCGTGGAGCCCGACCTCTTTACCGCAGCCGCCGAAGAACGCCAGGAGAAGGACCCGGCCAGCAGCCCGCTGGCCGTCCGGATGCGCCCGCGCACCCTCGACGAGGTCGTGGGCCAGCGCCATCTGCTCAAGCCGGGCTCGCCGCTGCGCCGCCTGGTCGGCGACGGGGGCGGCGGCCCCGCGGGCGCCTCCTCGGTGATCCTGTGGGGCCCGCCCGGCATCGGGAAGACGACCCTGGCCTACGTGGTCTCCAAGGCCACCAACAAGCGGTTCGTGGAGCTCTCCGCCATCACCGCGGGCGTCAAGGAGGTCCGCGCGGTGATCGACGGCGCCCGGCGTGCCGTCGGGGGCTACGGCAAGGAGACCGTCCTCTTCCTCGACGAGATCCACCGCTTCTCCAAGGCCCAGCAGGACTCCCTCCTGCCGGCCGTGGAGAACCGCTGGGTGACGCTCATCGCCGCCACCACGGAGAACCCGTACTTCTCGGTGATCTCCCCGCTGCTCTCCCGTTCCCTGCTGCTCACCCTGGAGCCGCTGACCGACGAGGACCTGAGCGGGCTGCTGCACCGGGCCCTCGAGGAGGAGCGCGGACTCGGCGGGGCCGTGACCCTGTCCGAGGACGCCGAGGCCCATCTGCTGCGGATCGCCGGCGGCGACGCCCGGCGCGCGCTGACCGCGCTGGAGGCGGCGGCGGGCGCGGCGCTCGCCAAGCAGGAGGCGCAGATCAGCCTGGAGACGGTCGAGGAGACCGTCGACCGGGCCGCCGTGAAGTACGACCGGGACGGCGACCAGCACTACGACGTGGCCAGCGCCCTCATCAAGTCGATCCGCGGCTCGGACGTGGACGCGGCGCTGCACTACCTGGCGCGGATGATCGAGGCGGGGGAGGACCCGCGGTTCATCGCCCGGCGGCTGATGATCTCGGCGAGCGAGGACATCGGCCTCGCCGATCCGAACGCGCTGCCCCTCGCGGTGGCCGCGGCCCAGGCCGTGGCGATGATCGGTTTCCCCGAGGCGGCGCTGACCCTGAGCCACGCCACCATCGCCCTGGCCCTCGCCCCGAAGTCGAACGCGGCGACGAACGCGATCTTCGCGGCCCAGGCCGACGTCCGCAACGGCCTCGCGGGCCCGGTCCCGCCCCATCTGCGCGACGGCCACTACAAGGGCGCGGCGAAGCTGGGCCACGCCCAGGGGTACGTCTACCCGCACGACGTCCCGGGCGCCATCGCCTCCCAGCAGTACGCCCCGGACCAGGTCCACGGCAAGCACTACTACGAACCGACCCGGTACGGAGCGGAAGCCCGTTACGCGGACGTCGTGGAGAAGGTGCGCGAGCGCCTGAAGGGCGAGGGGAGCTGAGCGCTTCTACGCTCGGTCCATGATCCGTACGGTCCCCGCCCTCGTGCTCGTCGGCGTCGCGCTCACCGCTTGCGCCTCGTGCGCCGGGCAGGCCGCGCCGAGGCCCGTGCCGGCGGTGGGATCGGCCGGCTTCCCGCCCTCGGCCGCCGAGGCGCGTGCCCAGCTGGCGCGGCTCCGGGTCGCGTGGGGCGAGCAGTGGCAGACCTACGAGCGGGTGCGGTTCGGCCGCACCTGGTCCGACGACACCGACGCCCCCGGCGGCCGCAACGGCTGCGACACCCGTGACGACGTGCTGCGGCGGGACCTGGTCGAGCTGCGCACGGGGGACCGCAACGCGTGCGTGGTCCTCTCGGGGGTCCTCGACGACCCGTACACCGGCAAGCGGCTGCCGTACGCGTACCGCAGGGCTTCGCAGATCCAGACGGACCACGTGGTCGCCCTCGCCGCGGCCTGGCGTGCGGGTGCCTGGGCCTGGACGGACGAGCGGCGGCTGGCGTACGCCAACGACCTGGACGTGCTGCTCGCCACCGACAAGCAGACCAACCACGACAAGAGCGCGAAGACGCCCGACCGGTGGAAGCCGCCGCGCCGGGAGTACTGGTGCGAGTACGGCCGGCGGTGGACCGGCATCAAGGCGAAGTACGGTCTGACCGTCTCCCCGCCGGAGAAGCGGGCGGTGGAGGAGCTGCTGGGGACCTGCGGGTAGCGGGGGCTCAGGAGCGGGCGGCCTCGAAGAGGCGGTGCATCTCGCGGCGCAGCCCGGAGACGTCCCGCACCGGCCGGGGGAAGTCGAAGCGCGCGTCGAAGCAGGCCTCGGGCCCCGCGCTGAAGCGGACCCGCAGCCCGAAGCGGTCGAGGGCGAGCGGCGCGACGTCACGGGTGGGGACCAGGGCGGCGGAGTGGGCGCCGAGCAGCGAGGTCAGCTCGCGCAGCCGGTCGCCGTGCGCGGCGGCCAGGTGCTGGAGGAGTTCGGTCTCGTGGATCCGCAGGGGATCGGGCCCGGCCGCGGCGAACTCGTCCGGGTCGACCTCGCCGGGGCCCCACAGGTCGTCCACGCTCGCCGCACCGACCTCCAGGCGCAGCATCATCCTGCCGGGCTCGGCGATGCCGGGCACCGGGGTGAGCCAGCCGGAGATCCAGGCCCGGCCCCGGATACGGTGGGGGACCGAGACGGGTGCCACGTCCGTGAGCTCGAGCACGACCGGCAGCTCGTCGTCCTGGGCGTGGGTGGCGGCCCGCACCGGGGGCGCGTCCGCCGGGTAGAGCAGGAAGACCTCGCCGTCGGGACCGACCGCGCGCGCCTCGGGGGCGAGCAGCTCGGGGCGGTGCCCGCAGGCCCCGGGAATCAGCAGCACCGCGGAGCATGTACTCTGTACGAGAGTTCGTGTGCGCTCGGCTGCTGACGGCATCCGTGCGATATCAAGCCCGTTTGGACGCGGCTGACCATGAGCTGATCGGACCTCCGTCGCATCGATGCCATCCACGGCTTCCGTGGATCCAGGAGCATCGGTCTTTGTGCTGCCGTCCGTGATGCGTGTGGTGTTCCCCGGGCGAGACATGCGATCTCCTTAAGTAAGGTGAGCCTAACCTAACCTACAACGGAGGTCTGGAGAACGTGCCTAACCAGTCGCGTCCCAAGGTCAAGAAGAGCCGCGCGCTCGGCATCGCGCTGACGCCGAAGGCCGTCAAGTACTTCGAGGCCCGCCCCTACCCGCCGGGCGAGCACGGCCGTGGCCGCAAGCAGAACTCGGACTACAAGGTCCGTCTGCTCGAGAAGCAGCGTCTGCGCGCCCAGTACGACATCAGCGAGCGCCAGATGGCCCGCGCCTACGACCGCGCGAAGAAGGCCGAGGGCAAGACGGGCGAGGCGCTGGTCGTCGAGCTCGAGCGTCGCCTCGACGCCCTGGTCCTGCGTTCGGGCATCGCCCGCACCATCTACCAGGCCCGTCAGATGGTCGTCCACGGCCACATCCAGGTCAACGGCACCAAGGTCGACAAGCCGTCGTTCCGCGTCCGTCCCGACGACGTCGTGATGGTCCGCGAGCGCAGCCGCACCAAGCCGCTGTTCGAGGTCGCCCGTGAGGGTGGCTTCGCCGCCGACGGTGAGACCCCGCGCTACCTGCAGGTCAACCTGAAGGCCCTGGCCTTCCGCCTCGACCGCGACCCGAACCGCAAGGAAATCCCGGTCATCTGCGACGAGCAGCTGGTCGTCGAGTACTACGCCCGCTGATTTCAGCACCGGCGCAGTACCACCCCCGCGGTGTTCAGCCCGCCGCTTCCCCGCCCTTTCCGGTGGGGGAGCCGGCGGGCTTCCGCGTGTCGGGGACCGGGGTCCGCGCGCTCCGCGAGGTACGGAACGGCCGCGGCGCGCTCGGTCCGCCCGCGCCCGCACGCATGGCCGGATCCCGACTCCCGGCGAGCGCCCGCTCCACCATCGCGTCCAGCGACAGGGCCTGCCCCTCGCGGTACGCGTTCTCATAACCCTCGCCGCCGAGCTCCTCGCCCGTCCGCTGCTCGCACAGCGCCCGCGGGCCCTTGAAATAGCCGGAGCCGAACAACGGCAGTCCCACCGAGTCCCACACCCGCATCGCCGCGCCCTGGAGCACCGCCGCCTCCGCCGCGTCCCCCTCGGCCGCCGTCACCAGCGCGAGCAGCTCGATCGCGAGCACCAGACCCACCAGATCGTGGAAGGTGTGGTTGATGGTGATGCACTCGGCGAGCAGCTCCCGCGCCGCCCCGTGATCCCCCTCGGTCAGCGCGGCATAGGCCAGCACGTACAGCGCGTACGCCCGGGTCCACCGCTCGCCCCGGTCCTCGCAGACCTCCCGCACCTGCGCGCACTCGGCGACCGCGCCCTCCAGATCGCCCTGGAACGCCCGCGCCAACGCCAGCTCGACCTGGCCCATGAGCACATTGCTGTTCAGCTCGCCGAGCTCCCGGTAGGAGTCCAGGGCCCGGCCGATCAGCTCCTCGGCCCGCGGCATGTCGTCCGAGAGCAGCGCCAGACACCCCATCCGGTGCGTCGCGTACGCCTCCGCCACCGCGTTGCCCGTGGCCCGCGCCCGCTCCCCGCACTCGTGCAGCGCCGCCACCGCCGCCGTCGGGTCGCCCTGCAGGATCGCCACGTAGCCCAGCACCCACAGCGCCTTCAGCCGGGCGTCCTCGTGCTCCGCGACCGGGGCGGAATCCGCGGCGCCCAGCGCCCGGTCCAGCCAGTGCCGCCCCTCCGACAGGCGCCCGCACCCCGCCCAGTAGAACCAGAGCGTGCCCGCCAGGTGCTGGGCCAGCGCCGTCTCCTCCGGCGACTCCAGGCACAGTTCGAGTGCCGCCCGCAGATTCGGCAGCGCCGTGTCCGTGACCGCGGCCACCGCCGCCTGCCGGGGGCTGAACCACTCCAGCTCGCACCAGGTGGCGAGCCCCATGTACCAGTCCCGGTGCCGGCGCCGCATCCGCTCCGTGTCGCCCAGCGCCGCCAGCCACTGCGCGCCGTACGCGGCCACCGTGTCCAGCATCCGGTAGCGGGGCCCCGCCGCCGACTCCTCCCGCGCCACGAGCGACTGCGCCAGCAGCTCCCCGAGCACGTCGAGCACCCGGTCCGCCGGCAGCTCCGGGCCGGCGCAGACGTACTCCACCGCCTCCAGGTCGAAGGGGCCCGCGAAGACCGACAGCCGCGCCCAGAGCAGCCGCTCCTGGGGAGTGCACAGCTCATGGCTCCAGCCGATCGCCGTGCGCAGCGTCTGGTGCCGCGGGAGCGCCCCGCGCCGCCCGCCGCCGAGCAGCCGGAAACGGTCGTCGAGCCGCTGCAGCACCTGCTCCACCGACAGCAGCGGCAGCCGTCCGGCCGCCAGCTCCAGCGCCAGCGGGATCCCGTCCAGGCGGCGGCACAGCTCCCGCACCGGCCCCGGCTCGCCGAGGCGCCCCGCCGTCTCCGCGGCCCGCTCGGTGAGCAGCGCCACCGCGTCGTCCTCGTCCATCGGCGCGAGGGTGAGCACGGCCTCCCCGTCCACCCGCAGCGGGCGCCGGCCCACCGCCAGGACCGTGAGCCCGGGGCAGCCGCGCAGCAGCTCCCGCAGCAGCTCGGCGCACTCCTCGACCAGGTGCTCGAAGCCGTCCACCACCAGCAGCAGCCGGAGCTGTGCGAGGTGTTCGGTCAGCACCTCGCGCGGGCCGCGCAGGGTGTGGTCGGTCAGGCCGAGCGCCTCGACCAGGGCGTGGGCCACCAGCTCCGGGTCGCGCAGGGCGGCCAGTTCGGCGAGCCGGACGCCGTCGGCGTAGCGTTTCTGCAGGCCCGCCGCGACGCGCAGGGCGAGCCGGGTCTTGCCGACCCCGCCCACCCCGACGACCGTGACCAGGCGGAACTCCTCAAGGAGCCGGGCCAGTTCGTCCTGTTCCGCGGCCCGTCCGACGAACCGGTTGAGCTCCGCAGGGAGATTGCTCCGTCGCATGGGACACGGAGCGTACTCATCCGCGCGCGCTCCGTACAATCGGATACCCGTAACTCCCCTCCCACAGGCGGTAATGCGGTCATGCGGGAGAGCTCCGGCGCGATAGGGTCGGAGGACTGGTAAACAAAGGGTCCGACGCCCCGTCGGGGCCCCTGACGACAGAGCGACAGCAGAGAGCGGTGCAGAGTGACCGGTGGCGAGGTAGCCGGGATCCTGGTGGCCGTCTTCTGGGCGATCCTGGTCTCCTTCCTCGCCGTGGTGCTGGTGAGGCTGGCGCAGACGCTCAAGGCCACCACCAAACTCGTGGCGGACGTGACCGAACAGGCCGTCCCGCTGCTTGCCGACGCGTCCGCGACCGTGCGCTCCGCGCAGACCCAGCTCGACCGGGTGGACGCCATCGCCTCGGACGTCCAGGAGGTCACCTCCAACGCCTCCGCGCTCTCCACCACCGTCGCCTCCACCTTCGGCGGCCCGCTGGTGAAGGTCGCGGCCTTCGGCTACGGGGTGCGCAGGGCGCTCGGCAGGGGCCGGCAGGACGCGCCGTCGGCGCCCGACCCGCGTACTGTGATCGTCGGTCGCACCGTGCCCTCCGCGAGGCGCCGGAAGCAGAAGGGCTGAGCACGATGTTCCGCCGTACGTTCTGGTTCACCGCCGGCGCGGCCGCCGGCGTCTGGGCCACCACCAAGGTCAACCGCAAGCTCAAGCAGCTGACCCCCGAGAGCCTCGCCGCCCAGGCGGCCGACAAGGCGATCGAGACCGGGCACCGGCTCAAGGACTTCGCCCTCGACGTGAGGGCGGGCATGGTCCAGCGGGAGGCCGAGCTCGGCTCGGCCCTCGGCCTGGACGCCCCCGTGCACCCCGACCACGAGCTCCCCGCGCCGCGCCGAAGGCCCGCGCTCGGGCCGCTCGCGGACCCGGACACGACCACCCCGTATTCGTTTTCGTACAACCGGAATGAGGACCACTGATGGAGTCGGCTGAAATCCGCCGCCGCTGGCTGAGCTTCTTCGAGGAGCGCGGGCACACCGTCGTCCCTTCGGCGTCGCTCATCGCGGACGACCCGACTCTGCTGCTCGTCCCCGCCGGCATGGTGCCGTTCAAGCCCTACTTCCTGGGTGAGGTCAAGCCGCCCTTCACGCGCGCCTCCAGCGTGCAGAAGTGCGTGCGCACGCCGGACATCGAGGAGGTCGGCAAGACCACCCGGCACGGCACCTTCTTCCAGATGTGCGGCAACTTCTCCTTCGGCGACTACTTCAAGGAAGGCGCCATCAAGCTCGCCTGGGAGCTGCTGACCACCCCGGTCGAGCACGGCGGCTACGGGCTCGAGCCGGAGAAGCTCTGGATCACCGTCTACCAGGAGGACGACGAGGCCGAGCAGATCTGGCGCGACGTCGTCGGCGTCCCGGCCGAGCGCATCCAGCGCCTCGGCAAGAAGGACAACTACTGGTCCATGGGCGTCCCCGGCCCCTGCGGCCCGTGCTCCGAGATCAACTACGACCGCGGCCCCGAGTTCGGCGTCGAGGGCGGCCCGGCCGTCAACGACGAGCGGTACGTGGAGATCTGGAACCTGGTCTTCATGCAGTACGAGCGCGGCGAGGGCACCGGCAAGGAGGACTTCCCGATCCTCGGCGAGCTCCCGTCGAAGAACATCGACACGGGCCTCGGCCTGGAGCGCCTGGCGATGATCCTCCAGGGCGTCCAGAACATGTACGAGACGGACACCCTCAAGGTCGTCATCGACAAGGCCACCGAGCTGACCGGCGTCGACTACGGCAAGGCCCACGACAGCGACGTGTCGCTGCGTGTGGTCGCCGACCACATGCGCACCTCGGTGATGCTCATCGGCGACGGCGTCACCCCGGGCAACGAGGGCCGCGGCTACGTGCTGCGCCGCATCATGCGCCGCGCCGTGCGCAACATGCGTCTGCTCGGCGCCACCGGCCCGGTCGTGCAGGAGCTCGTCGACACCGTCATCGACACGATGGGCGAGCAGTACCCGGAGCTGGTCACCGACCGCAAGCGCATCGAGACCGTCGCGCTCGCGGAGGAGGCCGCGTTCCTCAAGGCCCTCAAGGGCGGCACGAACATCCTCGACACCGCCGTCACCGAGACCAAGGCCGCCGGCGGCACGGTCCTCTCCGGCGACAAGGCGTTCCTGCTCCACGACACCTGGGGCTTCCCGATCGACCTCACCCTCGAGATGGCGGCCGAGCAGGGCCTCACCGTGGACGAGGCGGGCTTCCGCCGCCTGATGAAGGAGCAGCGGGACCGCGCCAAGGCCGACGCGCTGGCCAAGAAGACCGGTCACGCCGACGTCACCGCGTACCGCGAGATCGCCGACGGCAACGGCGCCACCGAGTTCACCGGCTACACCAACACCGAGGGCGAGACCACCGTCGTCGGTCTGCTGGTCAACGGCGTCCCGTCGCCGGCCGCCTCCGAGGGCGACGAGGTCGAGGTCGTCCTCGACCGGACCCCGTTCTACGCCGAGGGCGGCGGTCAGCTCGCCGACCAGGGCCGCATCAAGCTGCACTCCGGCGCCGTCATCGAGGTCCGCGACGTGCAGCAGCCGGTCCCCGGCGTCTCCGTGCACAAGGGCTCGGTGCAGGTCGGCGAGGTGACCGTGGGCTCGACCGCCTACGCCGCCATCGACGTCAAGCGCCGCCGGGCCATCGCCCGCGCCCACTCGGCCACCCACCTGACCCACCAGGCGCTGCGCGACGCGCTCGGCCCGACGGCCGCCCAGGCCGGTTCGGAGAACTCGCCGGGCCGCTTCCGCTTCGACTTCGGTTCGCCGAACGCCGTGCCCGGCGCGGTCCTGACCGACGTCGAGCAGAAGATCAACGAGGTCCTCTCGCGCGAGCTCGAGGTCCACGCCGAGGTCATGCCGATCGACGAGGCCAAGCGACAGGGCGCCATCGCCGAGTTCGGCGAGAAGTACGGCGAGAAGGTCCGCGTCGTGACCATCGGCGACTTCTCCAAGGAGCTGTGCGGCGGCACCCACGTCCACAACACCGCCCAGCTGGGTCTGGTGAAGCTGCTCGGCGAGTCGTCCATCGGCTCCGGCGTGCGCCGTGTCGAGGCCCTGGTCGGCGTCGACGCGTACAACTTCCTCGCCCGTGAGCACACGGTCGTCGCCCAGCTCCAGGAGCTGGTCAAGGGCCGCCCGGAGGAGCTGCCGGAGAAGGTCTCCGCGATGCTCGGCAAGCTGAAGGACGCCGAGAAGGAGATCGAGAAGTTCCGCGCGGAGAAGGTCCTGCAGGCCGCCGCCGGGCTGGTCGACTCCGCCCGCGACATCCGCGGCGTCGCCCTGGTCACCGGCCAGGTCCCGGACGGCACCGGCGCCGACGACCTGCGCAAGCTGGTCCTCGACGTCCGCGGCCGCATCCCCTCGGACCGCGCGGCCGTCGTGGCGCTGTTCACCACGGTCAACGGCAAGCCGCTGACCGTCATCGCCACCAACGAGGCCGCCCGTGAGCGTGGTCTCAAGGCCGGCGAGCTGGTCCGCACCGCGGCCAAGACCCTCGGCGGCGGCGGTGGCGGCAAGCCCGACGTCGCGCAGGGCGGCGGTCAGAACCCGGCGGCCGTCGGCGAGGCCATCGACGCCGTCGAGCGTCTCGTGGTGGAGACCGCGTGACGATGCGTCGCGGACGCCGTATCGCGGTCGACGTCGGGGACGCCCGGATCGGGGTCGCCTCGTGCGACCCCGACGGGGTCCTCGCCACGCCGGTGGAGACCGTGCCGGGGCGTGACGTCCCGGCCGCCCACCGGCGGCTGCGCCAGATCGTCGAGGAGTACGAGCCGATCGAGGTCGTCGTGGGCCTGCCCCGCTCGCTCAGCGGGCGGGAGGGCCCGGCCGCGACCAAGGTCCGCGCCTTCGCCGGCGAGATGGCCAAGGGCATCGCCCCGATCCCCGTCCGGCTCGTCGACGAGCGGATGACCACGGTCACCGCCACCCAGGGGCTGCGGGCCTCCGGAGTGAAGTCCAAGAAGGGGCGGTCCGTCATCGACCAGGCCGCCGCTGTGATCATCCTGCAGAACGCTCTTGAGTCCGAACGGGTATCAGGTAATCCGCCCGGCGAGGGCGTCGAAGTGGTCATCTGATCGCGATACGGTAACGTTCCGCGCGATGCGGCGGTGTTCGAACAGCTGCCGCACTACGTAGAGGCGGATCGTCCGGAAGCCTCGCGGCTGTTTGGGGATCGATGACTGAGTATGGCCGGAGCCCCGGCTCCGAACCGTGGCACCCCACGGACCCGCTGTACGGGGACCAGGGGTGGGAGGGCCAGCAGCAGTACCCGCAGCAGGCGCAGCAGCAGTACGGGCAGCACCAGGGCCATCCCGGTCATCAGGGATACCAGGGGCAGCAGGACCCGTACGGCCAGACCTACGGTGGCGGCGGCTACCAGCAGCATCCGGAACAGCACCAGCATCAGCAGCACCAGCAGCCGCAGTATCCGCAGGCTTACGGCGAACAGCAGTACGGGAACCCGGGCGGGTACGACACGCCCGGGTATCCCGCACAGCAGTACGACGGCAACTGGGAGACGGGCCAGGCGGCGATGCCGTACAACGCCCCTCCCGCCGATCCCTACGGCGGCCAGCAGCCCGACCTCTACGGCACCCCCGAGGCGTACCCCCCGCCGCAGCCCCCGGGCCGGCGCCAGGTACCGCCCCAGCCGGTGACCGACTGGGAGGCGGAGCCCCGGCAGGAGGAGGACCACCCGTTCTTCACGGGTGAGGAGGCTCCGGCCGGCGAGCGGCCCGACCGCCGCGCCCGTCGTGACCGCGGACGCGCCGTCGACGAGCGCGAGGGCGACGGTCCCGACGGCGGGTACGAGGACCACGACCCCGAGTACGACGAGGAGCCCGCCGGGCGCCGTGGCCGCAAGGCCGGCAAACCGAAGAAGGGCCGCAAGGCCAAGAACGGCATGGCCTGCCTGGTCGTGGCGCTGGTCCTCGGCGGCGGCGTGGGCGGCATCGGCTACTTCGGCTACCAGTTCTGGCAGGGGCAGTTCGGCGCGGCGCCGGACTACGCGGGCGAGGGCACCGGTGACGTCCAGGTCGTGATCCCGGACCAGGCCGGCGGTTACGAGATCGGCAACATCCTCAAGAAGGCCGGCGTCGTCAAGAGCGTCGACGCCTTCGTCTCGGCCCAGCAGAGGAACCCCAAGGGCATCTCCATCCAGGCCGGCGCCTACACCCTGAGGAAGGGGATGTCCGCCGAGAGCGCGGTGGCGCTGATGCTCAGCCCGGCGAGCAAGGCCAACTTCGTCATCCCCGAGGGCAAGCGCAACGCCTGGGTCTACGCCGAGATCGACAAACGTCTCGGGCTCAAGGCCGGCACCACCAAGGAGACCGCCTTCAAGCAGGCGGACTCGCTCGGCCTGCCCGACTGGGCGAAGAACCACGCCGACGTCAAGGACCCGCTGGAGGGCTTCCTCTTCCCGGCGAGCTACCCGGTCGCCAAGGGCAACAAGCCCGAGGACGTGCTGCGGAAGATGGTCGGACGGGCCAACTCGGAGTACCTGAAGCTCGACCTCGAGGCGAAGTCGCGGCAGCTCGGGCTCAAGGGCCCGTGGGAGCTGCTCACGGTCGCGAGCCTGGTCCAGGCCGAGGGCAAGACCCACGACGACTTCACGAAGATGGCCGAGGTCATCTACAACCGTCTCCAGCCGGACAACAAGGAGACGTTCCAGCTGCTCCAGTTCGACTCGTCGTACAACTACCTGATGGGTCAGAGCAAGATCAAGATCAGCCGGAACGAGGTCCTCACCAACCCCGATCCGTACAACACGTACAAGCACAAGGGCCTGACGCCGGGGCCGATCGGCAACCCGGGCGTCGAGGCGGTGACCGCCGCGCTCAACCCGACGAAGGACGGCTGGATGTACTTCGTCGCCACGGACGGCATGAACAAGACCGAATTCGCCAAGACGCTCGCCGAGCACGACAGGCTCGTCGAGAAGTTCAACGCAGGGAACTGAGATGACCCTCCGACGGCGGGCGGCCGTGCTCGGCTCGCCCATCGCGCACTCGCTCTCCCCGGTGCTGCACCGGGCCGCGTACCGGGAGCTCGGCCTCGACGACTGGTCCTACGACCGCTTCGAGGTGGACGAGGCCGCGCTCCCCGGCTTCGTGGCGGAGCTCGACGCGTCGTGGGCGGGGCTCTCGCTCACGATGCCGCTCAAGAGGGCGATCATCCCGCTGCTCGACGAGGTCACCGACACGGCGGCCTCCGTCGAGGCCGTCAACACGGTCGTCTTCACCGAGGACGGGCGCCGCATCGGCGACAACACCGACATCCCCGGCATCGTCGCGGCCCTGCGGGAGCGGGCCGTCGAGAAGGTCGATTCGGCCGCGATCCTCGGCGCGGGCGCCACCGCCTCCTCGGCGCTCGCCGCCCTCGCCAGGATCTGCTCCGGTCCCGTCACCGCGTACGTACGCAGCGAGGCGCGCGCCGAGGAGATGCGCGGCTGGGGCGAGCGGCTGGGCGTCGACGTGCGCACCGCCGCCTGGGAGGACGCAGCCGAGGCCTTCGCGGCCCCGCTGGTCGTCGCCACCACCCCGGCCGGGACGACGGACGCGCTCGCCGCGGCCGTGCCCGACGCGCCGGGCACCCTCTTCGACGTGCTGTACGACCCCTGGCCCACCCGGATCGCGGCCGCCTGGTCGGCGCGTGGCGGCAAGGTGGTCGGCGGCCTCGACCTCCTGGTCCACCAGGCCGTCTTCCAGGTCGAGCAGATGACCGGCCTGGCCCCCGGGCCGCTCGCCGCCATGCGCGCGGCGGGGGAGCGGGCGCTCGCCGCGCGCTGACCCTCGGGACGGTTCGCCGGAGTTGGCCGAAACCCCACTCGACACGTGAGATATGTGTCCCGACCTGTGGACCAGCGATCGATCAGGCGCCGGGACGTGCGAGGATCAGGGGAGGCGGACCAGGGCCGCGCACCCAGGTCGCGCCGGAGCAGAGCCCAGGCGCGAGCATGAGGAGCATCGTTGAGCAGGCTGCGTTGGCTGACGGCGGGGGAGTCGCATGGACCCGCGCTGGTTGCCACTCTCGAAGGACTTCCCGCCGGTGTTCCGGTGACCACGGAGCTGGTGGCGGATCATCTCGCGCGGCGGCGCCTCGGCTACGGGCGCGGCGCGCGCATGAAGTTCGAGCAGGACGAGGTCACCTTCCTCGGCGGCGTCCGCCACGGCCTCTCCCTCGGCTCGCCCGTCGCCGTCATGGTCGGCAACACCGAGTGGCCGAAGTGGGAGAAGGTGATGTCGGCGGATCCGGTCGACCCGTCGGAGCTGAAGGAGACGGGTCGTAACGCGCCCCTGACCCGGCCGCGTCCGGGGCACGCGGACCTGGCCGGCATGCAGAAGTACGGCTTCGACGAGGCCCGGCCGATCCTGGAGCGCGCCAGCGCCCGGGAGACCGCGGCGCGTGTCGCGCTCGGTGCCGTCGCCCGGTCCTTCCTGAAGGAGGCGGCGGGCATCGAGATCGTGTCGCATGTGGTGGAGCTGGCGTCGGCGAAGGCGCCGTACGGCGTCTACCCGACTCCCGCCGATGTGGAGAGGCTCGACGCCGACCCGGTGCGGTGCCTGGATGCGGACGCGTCGAAGGCGATGGTCGCGGAGATCGACCAGGCGCACAAGGACGGCGACACCCTGGGTGGTGTCGTGGAGGTGTTGGCGTACGGGGTGCCGGTCGGTCTCGGTTCGCACGTGCACTGGGACCGGCGCCTGGACGCGCGGCTCGCCGCGGCGCTGATGGGTATCCAGGCCATCAAGGGCGTCGAGGTCGGCGACGGCTTCGACCTGGCCCGCGTTCCCGGCTCGCAGGCGCATGACGAGATCGTCAAGGGTGCCGACGGCATCACTCGTGCCACCGGCCGTGCGGGGGGTACGGAGGGTGGTCTGAGTACGGGTGAGCTGTTGCGGGTGCGGGCGGCGATGAAGCCGATCGCGACCGTTCCGCGGGCGTTGGCGACGGTGGACGTGGCGACCGGGGAGGTCGCGGCGGCGCATCACCAGCGTTCCGATGTCTGCGCGGTGCCGGCGGCCGGGATCGTGGCCGAGGCGATGGTCGCGCTGGTCCTGGCGGACGCGGTGCTGGAGAAGTTCGGGGGCGACAGCGTTCCCGAGACCCGCCGCAACGTGCAGTCCTACCTCGACAACCTCCACATCCGGTGACCGGCGGCCCCCTGGTCGTCCTCGTCGGCCCGATGGGCTCGGGAAAGTCCACGGTGGGCGCGCTCCTCGCCGAACGGCTCGGCGCCGCCTACCGTGACACCGACGCCGACATCGTCGCCGCCGAGGGACGCGAGATCGCCGACATCTTCGTCGAGGACGGCGAGGACCACTTCCGCGCCCTGGAGCGGGAAGCCGTCCGCACCGCCGTCGCCGAGCACGAGGGCATCCTCGCGCTCGGCGGCGGTGCCGTGCTCGACCCCGGCACCCGCGCCCTGCTCGCGCCGCTGCCCGTCGCGTACCTCTCGATGGACGTCGAGGAGGCGGTCCGCCGCGTCGGGCTCGGCGCCGCACGGCCGCTGCTCGCCGTCAACCCGCGCCGCCAGTGGCGCGAGCTGATGGACGCGCGCCGCCACCTGTACGAAGAAGTCGCGAGCGCCGTCGTCGCCACCGACGACCGCACGCCCGAAGAGGTCGCCGAAGCGATCCTCGACGCACTGGAGTTGAAGGACGTATGACGGACCAGGAAGTGACCCGCATCCAGGTCGGCGGCTCGGCGGGCACCGACCCCTACGAGGTGCTGGTCGGCCGGCAGCTGCTCGGCGAACTCCCCGCACTGATCGGCCCCGGCGCCAAGCGGGTCGCCGTGATCCACCCGGAGGCGCTCGCCGAGACGGGCGAGGCGCTGCGCGCCGACCTCGCGGACCAGGGCTACGAGGCCGTCGCCATCCAGGTGCCGAACGCCGAGGAGGCCAAGACCGCCGAGGTCGCCGCCTACTGCTGGAAGGCGCTCGGCCAGACCGGCTTCACCCGCAGCGACATCATCGTCGGCGTCGGCGGCGGTGCCACCACCGACCTGGCCGGCTTCGTCGCCGCGACCTGGCTGCGCGGCGTGCGCTGGATCGCCGTGCCGACCACCGTGCTCGCCATGGTCGACGCGGCCGTCGGCGGCAAGACCGGCATCAACACCGCCGAGGGCAAGAACCTCGTCGGTGCCTTCCACCCGCCGGCCGGCGTGCTGTGCGACCTCGCGGCGCTCGACTCGCTGCCGGTCCACGACTACGTCAGCGGACTCGCCGAGATCATCAAGGCGGGCTTCATCGCCGACCCGGTGATCCTCGACCTCATCGAGGGGGACCCGGAGGGCGCCCGCACGCCCGCCGGACCGCACACCGCGGAGCTCATCGTGCGCTCGATCCAGGTCAAGGCCGAGGTCGTCTCCGGCGACCTCAAGGAGGCCGGCCGCCGCGAGATCCTCAACTACGGGCACACCCTCGCGCACGCCATCGAGAAGAACGAGCGCTACAAGTGGCGCCACGGCGCCGCCGTCTCCGTCGGCATGGTCTTCGCCGCCGAGCTCGGCCGGCTCGCCGGCCGCCTCGACGACGCGACCGCCGACCGGCACCGCGCCGTCCTGGAGTCGGTCGGACTGCCGCTCACCTACCGCGGCGACCAGTGGCCCAAGCTCCTGGAGACCATGAAGGTCGACAAGAAGTCCCGCGGCGACCTGCTGCGCTTCATCGTCCTGGACAGCCTCGGCAAGCCCACCGTCCTGGAGGGCCCCGACCCGGCCATCCTGCTCGCCGCCTACGGCGAGGTGTCCGCGTGAGCGACGCCCGCCGGGTCCTCGTGCTCAACGGCCCGAACCTCGGCCGGCTCGGCTCCCGCGAGCCCGACATCTACGGCGCCACCTCCTACAAGGGGCTCGTCGACTCCTGCCGGAACCTCGGCCAGGAGCTGGGCTTCGACGTCGAGGTGCGCGAGACCAACGACGAGGGCGAGATGATCCGCTGGCTGCACGAGGCCGCGGACGGCTCGCTGCCCGTCGTGCTCAACCCGGGCGCCTTCACGCACTACTCGTACGGGATGCGCGACGCGGCCGCCCAGCGCACCGCGCCGCTCATCGAGGTGCACATCTCCAATCCGTACACCCGCGAGGAGTTCCGGCACACCTCGGTGGTCGCCGCGGTGGCCACCGGGACCATCGCGGGCTTCGGCATCGGCTCCTACCGGCTCGCCCTGCGCGCGCTCGCGGAGGAGCTCGACGCCTGACCGGCACCGCTCCGACGCGTCGATCCGCCCCCGGCCGTTTCCCCTCGGGAAGCCGGGGGCGGTAACGTTCCGGCAACGACGGAATCGGCGCAGGGACGGAGTGGGGCACCGGATGCAGCACGGGATGGGGGCTCCGTTGCCACCGCACGAAGCCGCGGGCCAGACCCACTGGGGCGTCGGGGCCCCTGGCGCCCGGGCCCAGGGCGGGCCCCCGCCCGTACCCGCGCACCACCCCTACCCGGCTCCGCCGGCCCCCCAGGGCCCGCCCCCGCCGGCCGCCGCTCCGCAGTCCGCCGCCCCGCACGGCTGGACGGGCGCCCCCGTCACCGGCCAGGTGCCGGTGCCGCCGGCGGTGACCGGTACCGGAGGCGTCACCCTCGCCGTGCTGCTGATCGGCCCGGCCGGTGCCGGCAAGACCACCGTCGCCCGCCACTGGGCGCGCCGCCGCCCGGCGCCGACCGCCCACATCAGCCTCGACGACGTGCGCGAATGGGTCTGCTCGGGCTTCGCCGACCCCCAGGCGGGCTGGAACGAGAACTCCGAGGCGCAGTACCGCCTGGCCCGCCGCACCTGCGGCTTCGCCGCCCGCAACTTCCTCGCCAACGGCATCTCCTGCATCCTCGACGACGCCGTCTTCCCCGACTGGCCCGTCGTCGGCCTCGGCGGCTGGAAGCGCCATGTCGGCCCCGGGCTGCTCCCCGTCGTCCTGCTGCCCGGCCTCGACGTGGTCCTGGAGCGCAACGCCGAGCGCAGCGGCAACCGGCGCCTGTCGGACGAGGAGGTCGCGGCGATCCACGGCCGGATGGCCGGCTGGTACGGCTCGGGCCTGCCGATCATCGACAACTCCACGTACGACGTCGAGACCACCGCCCGGGTCCTCGACGACGTCCTGGCCCGGGCGATAGCCGGCCCGCCGGCCGGCTGAGGAGCCGCGGCAGGGGACGCCCCGCCCGCCCGGTCGGCGACGCCTCGCCCGCACCGTCGGCGGCGGCCTGCTGGTCGGCGACGTTCGCCCGCACCGTCGGTGGCGCCCCGCCTGCCCGGTCGGCGACGCCTCGCCCGCACAGTCGGCGGCGGCCTGCCCGGTCGGCGGCGTTCGCCCGCACCGTCGGCGGCGCCCCGCCCGCCCGGTCGGCGGCGCTGAACAGGCCGGGGCGACCGGGCGCTCGTAGGCTCGGAACATGTCAGAGGTGTATGCGGACCGCCGGATGCGGCTGCGCGATCGGTGCGCGGCGGCGGGCAGCTCGGCGGCCCTGGTCTCCCGTCCCGCCAATGTCCGCTATCTCACGGGCGGTTCGCCCGCCGGGGCCGTGCTGCTGCTCGGGCCCGATGAGGACGTGCTGCTCTGCCCGACCGCGCCCGGCGCCGATCCGACCGACGGGCGGCTCGACGAACTGCTCCGCCAGCAGCTGCTGCCCGGCGGCGGGGATCCGGCGGTCGAGGCCGTCGGCTTCGCCCGCAAGGCCGGGGCGGACACCCTCGCCGTCGAGGAGCACCACCTGACCGTCGCCCGGCACCGGGCCATGGGCTCCGCCGCTCCCGGACTGCGCCTGGCCGACCTGTCGAGCGCGGTCGAGCAGCTCCGGATCGTCAAGGACGAGGACGAGATCGCCTGTCTGCGGATCGCCGCCGAGATCGCCGACCAGGCCCTCGGCGAGCTCCTGGAGTCGATCCTGGTCGGCCGGACCGAGCGGCACCTCGCCCTGGAGCTCGAGCGCAGGCTCGTCGACCACGGCGCCGACGGCCCCGCGTTCCCCACCTCCGTCGCCACCGGGCCGCACTCCGGGCGGGCCGGGCACCGGCCCACCGACCGGCGGGTGGAGGAGGGCGACTTCCTCTCCGTCTGCCTCGGCGCCAACTATCGCGGCTACCGCTGCGAGATCGGCCGCACCTTCGTGATCGGGACCACCCCCGCCGACTGGCAGATCGAGCTGTACGACCTCGTCTTCGCCGCTCAGCGGGCCGGCCGGGAGGCCCTCGCGCCGGGCGCCGGGTACCGTGACATCGACCGCGCGGCCCGGCAGATTCTCGCCGCCGGGGGCCACGGCGACGCCAGCGCGCCCCTCACCGGGCACGGCGTGGGCCTGGAAATCGACGAGGACCCGCAGCTCGCACCCGCGGCCATGGGTAAACTGGACGCTTGCGTGCCGGTCACCGTCGAACCGGGGGTCCACCTCCCGGGCCGGGGCGGGGTCCGGATCGATGACACGCTCGTCGTACGCCAGGAGGCGGACGGCGGACCCGAGCTACTCACCATCACGACCAAGGAGCTGCTCGCGCTGTAGGGCGCGTACGCCTCCCCGGTCCACGTCAGTCCAGGAGACTCCGCAACCGTGGCTTCCACGAACGACCTCAAGAACGGCATGGTGCTCAAGCTCGACGGGGGCCAGCTCTGGTCCGTCGTCGAGTTCCAGCACGTCAAGCCCGGCAAGGGCCCGGCCTTCGTGCGCACCAAGCTCAAGAACGTGCTGTCCGGCAAGGTCGTCGACAAGACCTTCAACGCCGGTGTGAAGGTCGACACGGCCACCATCGACCGCCGTGACATGCAGTTCTCCTACATGGACGGCGACTACTTCGTCTTCATGGACATGGAGACCTACGACCAGCTGCACGTCGACAAGAAGAACGTCGGCGACGCCGCCAACTTCCTCATCGAGGGCTTCACCGCCTCGGTCGCCCAGCACGAGGGCGAGGTGCTCTACGTCGAGCTCCCGGCCGCCGTCGAGCTGACCATCCAGCACACCGACCCGGGCGTCCAGGGCGACCGCTCCACCGGTGGCACCAAGCCCGCCACCCTGGAGACCGGTCACGAGATCCAGGTCCCGCTCTTCATCACCACCGGTGAGAAGGTCAAGGTCGACACCCGCGACAGCAGCTACCTCGGCCGGGTGAACAACTAACCGTGGCCGCTCGGAGCAAGGCCCGCAGGCGCGCCTTCCAGATCCTTTTCGAGGCCGACCAGCGCGCCACCTCGGTCCAGGAGGTCCTCGCGGACCAGGTCCGGCTCGCCCGGTCGGACGAGCGTCAGCCGCCGGTCAACGAGTTCACCATGCAGCTGGTCGAGGGGTACGCGTCGCACGTGGCGCGGATCGACGAGCTCATCGCGACCTACGCGGTGGACTGGGACCTCGACCGGATGCCCGTCGCCGACCGGAACATCGTGCGCCTCGGTGCGTACGAGCTGATCTGGGAGGACGGCACGCCGGACGCGGTGGCCATCGACGAGGCCGTGCAGCTCGCCAAGGAGTTCTCCACGGACGAGTCGCCGACCTTCGTCAACGGTCTGCTCGCGCGCTTCAAGGACCTGAAGCCGCGCCTGCGCCGGGACGCGGACGTCTAGTCCGGTCCGTCCGCACCGTCCGTACGGCAGTCGAAGGGGGCCCGCAGCACTCGGTGCTGCGGGCCCCCTTCGCCGTACCGCCAGGAGGCGGCGAGCAAAGCGCCGGGCCCCCGGGAGTCGGAGTGACTCCCGGGGGCCCGGCGGCACGTTTCTGCGCTGGCAGAGGCGATGTGACCCGGAGGGGTCAGGCCTCCTCGTGGGCGACGGCGCGGCGCGCGTCCGCGTCCAGGACGCCCCAGCTGATCAGCTGCTCGGTGAGGACCGAGGGGGACTGGTCGTAGATGACGGCGAGGGTGCGCAGGTCGTCCTGGCGGATCGACAGCACCTTGCCGTTGTAGTCGCCGCGCTGCGACTGGATGGTCGCCGCGTAGCGCTGCAGGGGGCCGGCCTTCTCGGCGGGGACGTGGGCGAGGCGCTCCAGGTCCAGGACCAGCTTCGGCGGCGGCTCGGCGGCCCCGCCCGGCGTGGTGCCCGGCAGCAGCTCCTGCACCGGGACGCCGTAGAAGTCCGCCAGCTCGGCCAGGCGCTGCACGGTCACGGCGCGGTCGCCACGCTCGTACGAGCCGACCACGACCGCCTTCCAGCGGCCCTGGGACTTCTCCTCCACACCGTGGAGGGAAAGGCCCTGCTGGGTGCGGATCGCACGGAGTTTTGCCCCGAGCTGCTTTGCGTATTCGCTGGACATAACGCTCCCGGACGCTGTGACGATTGCGGCGGCGCCGCGCGGCTGGTAACTCACTGTGAGGTTACGCAGCGTGACACTCTCCCGTCAAGCCGAATGGTCCATACCGCCCCCTCCCGGGGGACGGCGCCCGGGGTGGCGCCAGGGTGGTGAGCGGGGCAGCCGCCGGCCCCTGGTAAGGTGGATGGCGCAATTCCGACGTCCTTTAAGGTCCGTCCCGTGAGGCGGAGAAGGAGGTCCGTTTTCATATGGACGCACAGCAGCAGGCACAGCAGCAGAGCGATGCCCGGCCCGTTCTCGAGGCCCCGGACATCGCGCGGGTACTGACCCGCATCGCCCACGAGATCGTCGAGCGCGCCAAGGGCGCAGACGACGTGGTCCTCCTCGGCATCCCGACGCGTGGCGTCTTCCTCGCCCGTCGGCTGGCCGAGAAGCTCGAATCGATCACCGGCGCCAAGGTCCCGGTCGGTTCCCTCGACATCACCATGTACCGCGACGACCTGCGGATGAAGCCGGCCCGCGCCATCGGCCGCACCGAGATCCCCGGTGACGGCGTCGACGGGCGCCTCGTCGTCCTCGTCGACGACGTGCTCTTCTCCGGCCGCACCATCCGCGCCGCCCTCGACGCCCTCGGCGACATCGGCCGCCCCCGCGCGGTCCAGCTCGCCGTCCTCGTCGACCGCGGCCACCGCGAGCTCCCGATCCGCGCCGACTACGTCGGCAAGAACCTCCCCACGTCGCTGCGGGAGACGGTCAAGGTCCAGCTCGCCGAGGAGGACGGTCGCGACACCGTGCTGCTCGGCAGCAAGTCCGCCTCCTAGCCGGACCGGCCCCCGACGGGTCCGGGGCACAGCCCTGCGCACCCGCATGCCCTCACCCTCCCCACCACGGAGAGAAACCCGATGATGCGTCACCTCATCTCGGCCGCCGACCTCACCCGCGACGACGCCGTCCTCATCCTCGACACCGCCGAGGAGATGGCCCGGGTGGCCGACCGGCCGATCAAGAAGCTGCCGACCCTGCGCGGCCGCACGATCTGCAACCTCTTCTTCGAGGACTCCACCCGGACCCGGATCTCGTTCGAGGCGGCCGAGAAGCGCCTCTCCGCCGACGTGATCAACTTCGCGGCCAAGGGCTCCAGCGTCTCCAAGGGCGAGTCCCTCAAGGACACCGCGCAGACCCTGGAGGCGATGGGCGTCGACGCCGTCGTCATCCGGCACAGCGCCTCGGGTGCCCCCTACCGCCTGGCCACCTCCGGCTGGATCGACGCCCCCGTCATCAACGCCGGCGACGGCACCCACCAGCACCCCACCCAGGCCCTGCTCGACGCCTTCACCATGCGCCGCCGCCTGATCGGCCGCGACGCCGGCCTCGGCAAGGACCTGGCCGGCAAGCGCATCACGCTCGTCGGCGACGTCCTGCACAGCCGGGTCGCCCGCTCCAACGTCGACCTGCTGCACACCCTCGGCGCCGAGGTCACCCTGGTGGCCCCGCCGACCCTGGTCCCGGTCGGCGTCGACCACTGGCCCTGCGAGGTCTCCTACGACCTCGACAGCGTGCTGCCGAAGTCCGACGCGGTGATGATGCTGCGTGTGCAGCGCGAGCGGATGAACGCCGCCTTCTTCCCCACCGAGCGCGAGTACTCGCGCCGCTACGGGCTGGACGGCGACCGGATGGCGAAGATGCCCGAGCACGCCATCGTCATGCACCCGGGGCCCATGGTCCGCGGCATGGAGATCACCGCCGAGGTCGCCGACTCCGACCGCTGCACGGTCGTCGAGCAGGTCGCCAACGGCGTCTCCATCCGCATGGCCGTGCTCTACCTGCTGCTCGGCGGCTCCGAGCCCGCCACCCCCGCCACCACCCGCACCGAGGAGAACTGAACCCCATGAGCAAGATCCTGATCCGTGGTGCGAAGGTCCTCGGCGGCGAGGCGCAGGACGTCCTGATCGACGGCGAGACCATCGCGGCGGTGGGCACCGGCCTCTCGGCCGACGGAGCCGAGGTCGTCGAGGCCGAGGGCAAGATCCTCCTGCCGGGCCTCGTGGACCTCCACACCCACCTGCGCGAGCCGGGCCGCGAGGACTCCGAGACCGTCCTCACCGGCACCCGCGCCGCCGCCTCCGGCGGCTACACGGCCGTCTTCGCCATGGCCAACACCCACCCCGTCGCCGACACCGCCGGCGTCGTCGAGCAGGTCTACCGGCTCGGCAAGGAGGCCGGCTACTGCGACGTGCAGCCCATCGGCGCCGTCACCGTCGGCCTGGAGGGCAAGAAGCTCGCCGAGCTCGGCGCCATGCACGACTCCGCCGCCGGCGTCACCGTCTTCTCCGACGACGGCAAGTGCGTCGACGACGCCGTGATCATGCGCCGCGCCCTGGAGTACGTGAAGGCCTTCGGCGGCGTCGTCGCCCAGCACGCCCAGGAGCCCCGCCTCACCGAGGGCGCCCAGATGAACGAGGGCGTCGTCTCCGCCGAGCTCGGCCTGGGCGGCTGGCCGGCCGTCGCCGAGGAGTCGATCATCGCCCGCGACGTGCTGCTCGCCGAGCACGTCGGCTCCCGCGTCCACATCTGCCACCTCTCCACGGCCGGCTCCGTCGAGATCGTCCGCTGGGCCAAGTCCCGCGGCATCGACGTCACCGCCGAGGTCACCCCGCACCACCTCCTCCTCACGGACGAGCTCGTACGGTCGTACAACCCGGTCTACAAGGTGAACCCGCCGCTGCGCACCGAGCGGGACGTCATGGCCCTGCGCGAGGCCCTCGCCGACGGCACCATCGACATCGTGGCCACCGACCACGCCCCGCACCCGCACGAGGACAAGGACTGCGAGTGGGCCGCCGCCGCCATGGGCATGGTCGGCCTGGAGACCGCCCTGTCGGTGGTCCAGCAGACCATGGTGGAGACCGGGCTCCTCGACTGGGCCGGCGTCGCCGACCGGATGTCCGTCAAGCCCGCGCGGATCGGGCAGGCCAAGGAGCACGGACGCCCCGTCTCGGCAGGTGAGCCCGCGAACCTGACCCTGGTCGATCCGGCATACCGTGGTGTCGTGGACCCCGCCGACTTCGCCTCCCGCAGCCGCAACACCCCCTACGAGGGCCGCGAGCTGCCGGGGCGCGTCACCCACACGTTCCTGCGGGGCCGCGCAACGCTCGTCGACGGGAAGCTGGCGTGACACCACTCATCCACCTGGCCGAGGCGGCCGAACAGAAGTCCGCTGAGGTCACCGACTGGGCCGGACGGATCGGCTGGGTCGCCGGACTGCTGCTCTTCATCGCCTTCGTCTACTGGCTCATGCGCCAGGGATGGAAGTGGCGCGGCAGCCTCCAGTCCGACCTCCCGGAACTCCCCGAGGTGCCGCAGGCCCCGGGCGAGGCCAAGCTGACGCTCAGCGGGCGCTACCACGGCTCCACCACCGCCGGGCAGTGGCTCGACCGGATCGTCGCCCACGGCCTCGGCACCCGCAGCCGGGCCGAGCTCACCCTGACGGACGCCGGGATCAGCGTCGTACGCCCCGGGGCGAACGACTTCCTCATCCCGGTCGAGGCCCTGCGCGAGGCCCGCCTCGACAAGGGAATCGCCGGCAAGGTCCTCACCGAGGGCGGCCTCCTGGTCGTCACCTGGGCCCACGGCGACACCCTGCTCGACTCCGGGTTCCGCTCCGACCGCGCGGCCGAGCACGCCGCCTGGGTCGAGACCCTGAACAACCTGACCAACACGACGGAAGGCATCGCACGATGACAACCTCCACCAGGGGAGCTGCCAAGGTTCCCGCCGTACTCGTCCTGGAGGACGGCCGCATCTTCCGCGGCCGCGCCTACGGGGCCGTGGGGGAGACCTTCGGCGAGGCCGTGTTCTCCACCGGCATGACCGGCTACCAGGAGACCCTCACCGACCCGTCGTACCACCGCCAGGTCGTCGTGATGACCGCCCCGCACGTCGGCAACACCGGCGTCAACGACGAGGACCCCGAGTCCGCCCGCATCTGGGTGGCCGGCTACGTCGTCCGCGACCCCGCCCGCGTCTCCTCCAACTGGCGCGCCCAGCGCTCCCTCGACGAGGAGCTGCGCCGCCAGGGCGTCGTCGGCATCCAGGGCATCGACACCCGCGCCCTCACCCGCCACCTGCGCGAGAGCGGCGCCATGCGCGTCGGCATCTTCTCCGGCAGCGCGCTCCCCGACGAGGGCACCATGCTCGCCGAGGTGCGCCAGCAGCCCGAGATGAAGGGCGCCGACCTCTCCGCCGAGGTCGCCACCAAGGAGACGTACGTCGTCCCGGCGATCGGCGAGAAGAAGTTCACCGTCGCCGCCGTCGACCTCGGCATCAAGGGCATGACCCCGCACCGGATGGCCGAGCGCGGCATCGAGGTCCACGTGCTGCCCGCCACCGCCACCGCCGAGGACGTCTACGCCGTCCAGCCCGACGGTGTCTTCTTCTCCAACGGCCCGGGCGACCCGGCCACCGCCGACGGCCCCGTCGCCGTCATGCAGGCCGTCCTGGAGCGCAAGACGCCGCTCTTCGGCATCTGCTTCGGCAACCAGATCCTCGGCCGGGCCCTCGGCTTCGGCACCTACAAGCTGAAGTACGGCCACCGGGGCATCAACCAGCCCGTCCAGGACCGCACCACGGGCAAGGTCGAGGTCACCGCGCACAACCACGGCTTCGCCGTCGACGCGCCCCTCGACAAGGTCTCGGACACCCCCTACGGGCGCGCCGAGGTCTCCCACGTGTGCCTGAACGACAACGTCGTGGAGGGCCTGCAGCTGCTCGACCAGCCGGCCTTCTCCGTCCAGTACCACCCCGAGGCGGCCGCGGGCCCGCACGACGCCGCGTACCTCTTCGACCGCTTCGTATCCCTGATGGAGGCCGAGCGTGCCTAAGCGCACCGATATCCAGTCCGTCCTGGTCATCGGCTCCGGCCCGATCGTCATCGGCCAGGCCGCCGAGTTCGACTACTCCGGTACCCAGGCGTGCCGGGTCCTCAAGTCCGAGGGCCTGCGGGTCATCCTGGTGAACTCCAACCCGGCCACGATCATGACCGACCCGGAGATCGCCGACGCCACGTACGTCGAGCCGATCACCCCCGAGTTCGTCGAGAAGATCATCGCCAAGGAGCGCCCCGACGCGCTCCTGCCCACCCTCGGCGGCCAGACCGCGCTCAACACCGCGATCTCCATGCACGAGCAGGGCGTCCTCGAGAAGTACGGCGTCGAGCTCATCGGCGCCAACGTCGAGGCCATCCACAAGGGCGAGGACCGCGACCTCTTCAAGGGCGTCGTCGAGGCCGTCAACGCCAAGATCGGCCACGGCGAGTCCGCCCGCTCGGTCATCTGCCACTCCATGGACGACGTCCTCAAGGGCGTCGAGACCCTCGGCGGCTACCCCGTCGTCGTGCGTCCCTCCTTCACCATGGGCGGCGCCGGCTCCGGCTTCGCCCACGACGAGGAGGAGCTGCGCCGCATCGCCGGCCAGGGCCTCACGCTCTCCCCGACCACCGAGGTGCTCCTGGAGGAGTCCATCCTCGGCTGGAAGGAGTACGAGCTGGAGCTGATGCGCGACAAGAACGACAACGTCGTGGTCGTCTGCTCCATCGAGAACTTCGACCCGATGGGCGTGCACACCGGCGACTCGATCACCGTCGCCCCGGCGATGACGCTGACCGACCGCGAGTACCAGGTGCTGCGCGACGTCGGCATCGCGATCATCCGCGAGGTCGGCGTCGACACCGGCGGCTGCAACATCCAGTTCGCCGTCAACCCGGACGACGGCCGGATCATCGTCATCGAGATGAACCCGCGCGTCTCCCGCTCCTCCGCGCTCGCCTCCAAGGCGACCGGCTTCCCGATCGCCAAGATCGCGGCCCGGCTCGCCGTCGGCTACACGCTGGACGAGATCCCCAACGACATCACCGAGAAGACGCCGGCCTCCTTCGAGCCGACCCTCGACTACGTCGTCGTCAAGGCCCCGCGCTTCGCCTTCGAGAAGTTCCCCTCGGCCGACTCCACGCTGACCACGACCATGAAGTCGGTCGGCGAGGCCATGGCCATCGGCCGCAACTTCACCGAGGCGCTCCAGAAGGCCCTGCGCTCCCTGGAGAAGAAGGGCTCGCAGTTCGCCTTCACCGGCGAGACCGGCGACAAGGCCGAGCTGCTGCGCGAGGCGGTCCGCCCCACCGACGGCCGGATCAACACCGTCATGCAGGCCATCCGCGCGGGTGCCACCCCCGAGGAGGTCTTCGAGGCCACCAAGATCGACCCGTGGTTCGTCGACCAGCTCTTCCTCATCAAGGAGATCGCCGACGAGCTCGCCGAGGCCGAGAAGCTCGAGCCCGAGCTGCTCGCCGAGGCCAAGCGGCACGGCTTCTCCGACGCCCAGATCGCCGAGATCCGCGGCCTGCGCGAGGACGTCGTCCGCGAGGTCCGGCACGCCCTCGGCGTCCGCCCGGTCTACAAGACGGTCGACACCTGCGCCGCCGAGTTCGCCGCCAAGACCCCGTACTTCTACTCCTCGTACGACGAGGAGACCGAGGTCGCGCCGCGCGAGAAGCCCGCGGTGATCATCCTGGGCTCCGGCCCGAACCGCATCGGCCAGGGCATCGAGTTCGACTACTCCTGCGTCCACGCCTCCTTCGCGCTCAGCGACGCGGGCTACGAGACCGTGATGGTCAACTGCAACCCCGAGACCGTCTCCACGGACTACGACACCTCCGACCGCCTGTACTTCGAGCCGCTCACGCTCGAGGACGTGCTGGAGATCGTCCACGCCGAGTCGCTGGCCGGCCCGATCGCCGGTGTCGTCGTCCAGCTCGGCGGCCAGACCCCGCTGGGTCTCGCCCAGGCGCTCAAGGACAACGGCGTGCCGGTCGTCGGCACCTCCCCGGAGGCCATCCACGCCGCCGAGGACCGCGGCGCCTTCGGCCAGGTGCTCGCCGACGCGGGCCTGCCCGCGCCCAAGCACGGCACGGCGACCACCTTCGCCGGCGCCAAGGCCATCGCCGACGAGATCGGCTACCCCGTCCTCGTACGCCCCTCGTACGTGCTCGGCGGCCGCGGCATGGAGATCGTCTACGACGAGGCGCGCCTGGAGGCGTACATCGCCGAGTCCACCGAGATCTCCCCGACCCGCCCGGTCCTCGTGGACCGCTTCCTCGACGACGCGATCGAGATCGACGTCGACGCGCTCTACGACGGCGAGGAGCTCTACCTCGGCGGCGTCATGGAGCACATCGAGGAGGCCGGCATCCACTCCGGCGACTCGGCCTGCGCCCTGCCCCCGATCACCCTCGGCGGCTTCGACATCAAGCGCCTGCGCGCCTCCACCGAGGCCATCGCCAAGGGCGTCGGCGTGCGCGGACTGATCAACATCCAGTTCGCGATGGCCGGCGACATCCTCTACGTCCTGGAGGCCAACCCGCGCGCCTCCCGCACGGTCCCCTTCACCTCGAAGGCGACCGCCGTGCCGCTCGCGAAGGCCGCCGCCCGCATCTCGCTGGGCGCCACCATCGCCGAGCTGCGCGCCGAGGGCCTGCTGCCGAAGAACGGCGACGGCGGCACTCTGCCGCTGGACGCGCCGATCTCCGTCAAGGAGGCCGTGATGCCGTGGTCGCGCTTCCGCGACATCCACGGCCGCGGCGTGGACACCGTCCTCGGCCCGGAGATGCGCTCCACCGGCGAGGTCATGGGCATCGACAACGTCTTCGGCACGGCGTACGCCAAGTCGCAGGCCGGTGCCTACGGCCCGCTGCCCACGAAGGGCCGCGCGTTCATCTCCGTCGCCAACCGCGACAAGCGCTCGATGATCTTCCCGGCCCGTGAGCTCGTCGCCCACGGCTTCGAGCTGATGGCGACCTCCGGCACCGCCGAGGTCCTCAAGCGCAACGGCATCAACGCCACCGTCGTGCGCAAGCAGTCCGAGGGCGAGGGCCCGAACGGCGAGAAGACCATCGTCCAGCTCATCCACGACGGCCAGGTCGACCTGATCGTCAACACCCCGTACGGCACCGGCGGCCGCCTCGACGGCTACGAGATCCGTACGGCGGCGGTGGCCCGCTCCGTCCCGTGCCTGACCACGGTCCAGGCGCTGGCGGCGGCGGTCCAGGGCATCGACGCCCTCAACCACGGCGACGTGGGCGTCCGCTCGCTCCAGGAGCACGCGGAACACCTGATCGCGGCCCGCGACTAGCAGCCCGTACGAAGCAGGGGGACACCGGCAAGATCCGCGGTGTCCCCCTCTTCATGAGCGCACGAGGGATATCTCGGACGATGTACAAGCTCTTCTTCAACCTCTTCTTCAAGCGGATGGACCCCGAGGAGGCCCACTACCTGGCCTTCCGCTGGATCCGGCTCGCCGCTCGCGTTCCGGTCCTGCGCACCTTCGTCGCGGCCGTCCTCGCCCCCCGCTACAAGGAGCTGCGCACCGAGGCCCTGGGCCTGCGCATGCACGGCCCCTTCGGCCTGGCCGCCGGCTTCGACAAGAACGCCGTCGCCATCGACGGCATGGCCATGCTCGGCTTCGACCACGTCGAGATCGGCACGGTGACGGGGGAGGCCCAGCCCGGCAACCCCAAGAAGCGCCTCTTCCGGCTCGTCCCGGACCGCGCCCTGATCAACCGCATGGGCTTCAACAACGAGGGCTCCGCCGCCGTCGCCGCCCGCCTGGGCGCCCGCAACCCGGTCTTCAGGACCGTCGTGGGCGTCAACATCGGCAAGACCAAGGTCGTGCCCGAGGCCGAGGCCGCCGCCGACTACGTGAAGTCCACCGAGCGGCTCGCCCGCCACGCCGACTACCTGGTCGTCAACGTCTCCTCGCCCAACACCCCGGGCCTGCGCAACCTCCAGGCCACCGAGTCGCTGCGGCCGCTCCTGACGGCCGTCCGCGAGGCCGCCGACCGCTCCGTCACGGACCGCCGCGTGCCGCTGCTGGTCAAGATCGCCCCCGACCTCGCCGACGAGGACGTGGACGCCGTCGCCGACCTGGCCCTGGAGCTCGGCCTGGACGGCATCATCGCCACCAACACCACGATCGCCCGCGAGGGCCTGGGCCTGAAGTCCGACCCCGCGCTGATCAAGGAGACCGGCGGCCTGTCCGGCGCCCCCGTCAAGCAGCGCTCCCTGGAGGTCCTGCGCCGCCTCTACGCGCGCGTGGGCGACCGCATCGTCCTGATCGGCGTCGGCGGCATCGAGAACGCCGAGGACGCCTGGCAGCGGATCCTCGCCGGCGCCACCCTGATCCAGGGCTACAGCGCCTTCGTCTACGAGGGGCCGTTCTACGCCCGGGCCATCCACAAGGGCCTCGCCGCGCGCCTGGCCGTCTCCCCGTACGCCACCCTCGCCGAGGCCGTCGGCGCCGACACCCGAAAGGCTGCGAAGTGACCGAAGCGACCCTGGAGAACCCGGCCCCCTTCGGCGCCCGCCTGCGCTCCGCCATGGACCGGCGCGGCCCCCTGTGCGTCGGCATCGACCCGCACGCGGCCCTGCTGGGCTCCTGGGGCCTGGCCGACGACATCGCGGGCCTCGAGCGCTTCACGTACACGGTCGTGGAGGCCCTGGCCGACACCGTCGCCGTCTTCAAGCCCCAGGCGGCCTTCTTCGAGCGCTTCGGCTCGCGCGGTGTCGCCGTCCTGGAGCGCGCCGTCGCCGATCTGCGGGCGGCGGGCGGCCTGGTGGTCATGGACGCCAAGCGCGGCGACATCGGCTCCACGATGGCGGCCTACGCCGAGGCCTTCCTGCGCAAGGACTCCCCGCTGTTCTCGGACGCCCTCACGGTCTCCCCGTACCTCGGCTACGGCTCCCTGAAGCCGGCCGTCGACCTGGCCCGCGAATCCGGCGCCGGGCTCTTCGTGCTCGCCCTCACCTCGAACCCGGAGGGCGCCGAGGTCCAGCGCGCGGTCCGCGAGGACGGCCGGACGGTCGGCGCGACGATGCTGGCGCACCTGGCGGCGGAGAACGCGGGGGAGGCCCCCATGGGCTCCTTCGGCGCGGTCGTCGGCGCCACGCTGGGCGACCTGTCGGCCTTCGACCTCGACATCAACGGCCCGCTGCTCGCCCCCGGCATCGGCGCCCAGGGCGCGACCGCGGCCGACCTTCCCGCGGTCTTCGGCGCGGCGGTGCGCAACGTGGTCCCGAACGTCAGCCGGGGCGTCCTGAAGGAGGGCCCGGACGCGGCCGCGCTGCGTTCCGCGGCGGAGCGTTACGCGACCGAGATCCGCGAGGCGGTCGAGGGCCGCTAGCCGTCGAGGGGTCGTTTTCGGACGGTTCTCGCCAAGCCGCAGGTCGGGTGGCGTGTCCTCGCCGTCTCACTCCTTGACAAAAGTTGGCCCAAAACCGAGTCGTTATGCCGGAAATGTCCTGGTCGGTCGATGCTGACCAGGACTTTTCGTCTGTTCTCGCTGACTGGAGCGGCCTTGGCCGCTAGTCTCCGGGGCAGAGTCGGCGTTCGGCGTACTCCACGTCGGTCGTTGCTCCACTGGTGTGTGGCGTGCAGCTTCCCACCGGTCCGTATCCGACAGTTCGACATCCGAGGTGACGTAGGCGTGGCTCTTCCGCCCCTTACCCCTGAACAGCGCGCAGCCGCGCTCGAGAAGGCCGCCGCGGCTCGCCGGGAGCGGGCCGAGGTCAAGAATCGACTCAAGCACTCCGGCGCCTCCCTCCACGAGGTCATCAAGTCGGGCCAGGAGAACGACGTCATCGGCAAGATGAAGGTCTCCGCCCTGCTCGAGTCCCTGCCGGGCGTGGGCAAGGTCCGCGCCAAGCAGATCATGGAGCGACTCGGCATCTCCGAGAGCCGCCGTGTCCGTGGCCTCGGTTCCAACCAGATCGCCTCCCTGGAGCGCGAGTTCGGCAGCACCGGCGCCTGACCCGGCACCGTGCCCGGGACGCGCGTCCCGGGCACACCGGTAAAGCTGGAATAATCGCTGCATGGCAGCAGAGGTACGTCCGCGGCTGACCGTGCTCTCCGGCCCCTCCGGGGTGGGCAAGAGCACGGTCGTCGCTCATATGCGCAAGGTCCACCCCGAGGTCTGGCTCTCGGTGTCGGCCACGACACGAAAGCCCCGCCCCGGCGAGAAGCACGGCGTCCAGTACTTCTTCGTGACGGACGACGAGTTCGACAAGCTGATCGCCAACGGCGAGCTCCTCGAGTGGGCCGAGTTCGCGGGCAACCGCTACGGCACCCCGCGCGGTGCGGTCCTCGAGCGCCTGGAGGCCGGCGAGCCGGTCCTCCTGGAGATCGACCTCCAGGGCGCCCGCCAGGTGAAGGAGTCCATGGACGACTCCCAGCTGGTCTTCCTGGCCCCGCCGAGCTGGGAGGAGCTGGTCCGCCGGCTCACCGGCCGCGGGACCGAGTCGCCCGAGGTGATCGAGCGCCGGCTGGCCGCCGCGAAGGTCGAGCTGGCCGCCGAGTCGGAGTTCGACACCACGCTCGTCAACACCTCCGTCGAGGACGTCGCGCGCGAGCTGCTAACGTTGATGAACGTTGTCTGATCTTTTTTCCATCTTCGGAAGGTAGAGCGTGTCCTCTTCCATCACCGCGCCCGAGGGCATCATCAACCCGCCGATCGACGAGCTGCTCGAGGCTACTGACTCCAAGTACAGCCTCGTGATCTACGCGGCCAAGCGTGCGCGTCAGATCAACGCGTACTACTCGCAGCTGGGCGAGGGCCTGCTCGAGTACGTCGGTCCGCTCGTCGACACCCACGTCCACGAGAAGCCGCTCTCGATCGCGCTGCGCGAGATCAACGCGGGCCTGCTGACCTCCGAGGCCATCGCGGACCCGGCGCAGTAGAGCACCAGATCTTGTAACGCTTGTCACCACAGGCCCGGCGGAACATCCGCCGGGCCTGTGGTGTCTCATGGAGTCGTACGCATCGAGTGCGGGGAGCAGGGGAAGTCGTGGCCAAGCCGAAGGTCGTCCTGGGTGTCAGCGGCGGGATCGCCGCGTACAAGGCGTGCGAGCTGCTGCGGCGGCTGACCGAGTCCGGCCACGACGTCCGCGTCGTGCCCACCGACTCCGCCCTGCACTTCGTCGGCGCGGCCACCTGGTCCGCGCTGTCCGGGAACCCGGTCTCCACCGAGGTGTGGGAGTCCGTCCACGAGGTTCCCCACGTGCGGATCGGCCAGGGCGCCGACCTGGTCGTGGTCGCCCCCGCCACCGCCGACATGCTGGCCAAGGCCGCCCACGGCCTCGCCGACGACCTGCTCACCAACACCCTGCTCACCGCCCGCTGCCCGGTCGTCTTCGCGCCCGCCATGCACACCGAGATGTGGGAGCACCCGGCCACCCAGGAGAACGTGGCCACGCTGCGCCGCCGCGGCGCCGTCGTCATCGAGCCGGCCGTCGGCCGCCTCACCGGCGTGGACACCGGCAAGGGCCGGCTTCCCGACCCCGGCGAGATCTTCGAGATCTGCCGCAGCGTGCTGGCCCGCGGGGTCACCGCCCCCGACCTGGCCGGCCGCCATGTCGTGGTGAGCGCGGGCGGCACCCGCGAGCCCCTGGACCCGGTCCGCTACCTGGGCAACCGCTCCTCCGGCAAGCAGGGCTACGCCCTCGCCAAGGCCGCCGCCGCCCGTGGCGCGCGGGTCACCCTGGTGGAGGCCAACACCGGCCTGCCCGACCCCGCGGGCGTCGACGTCGTGCACGTCGGCACCGCGGTCCAGCTGCGCGAGGCGGTGCTCAAGGCGGTCGCCGACGCCGACGCGGTCGTGATGGCGGCCGCGGTCGCCGACTTCCGGCCCGCCGCCTACGCCACAGGGAAGATCAAGAAGACGGACGACGGCGGCGCCCCGACCATCGAGCTGGTGCGCAACCCCGACGTCCTCGCCGAGATCTCCGCCGACCGGGCGCTGCCCGGCCAGGTCGTGGTCGGCTTCGCCGCGGAGACCGACGACGTCCTCGCCAACGGACGCACCAAGCTCCGCCGCAAGGGCTGCGACCTGCTCGTCGTCAACGAGGTGGGGGAGCGCAAGACCTTCGGCTCCGAGGAGAACGAGGCCGTGGTCCTCGCCGCCGACGGCGCCGAGACCCCCGTCCCGTACGGGCCCAAGGAGGCGCTCGCGGAGACCGTGTGGGACCTGGTGCTGCCGCGACTGCGCGTGCTGCCCGCGGTCTGATCACCCGGACCGGCGTACGGCCTCCCGTGTCCGCGCCATCTTCGGCGGCCGGCCGACACGGTCGGGTGTGATGTGGGTGTCACAAGCGGTGTCGATCATTCCCCGTCAAGAGGAATGACCGTCCGGATTTCGTTGCGACAGCCCCAGCAAACCGACCGAAACCGGACAATTGATCTCCAGCGAAGGGTGATTTCCACTCCCGTCGAGGAATCACGTGCCGGGAGTCCTGGCCAGATACCCGATCGTGACCGATAGACTGTTCTCGGAACGTCGCGGGGCGCAGCCCCCTGCCGGTCCGCATTCGATTAGCCAGCAGCCGCTGCAACCCCAGGGAGCGTTGTGTCCCGTCGTCTGTTCACCTCGGAATCCGTCACCGAGGGTCACCCCGACAAGATCGCTGACCAGATCAGCGACACCATTCTCGACGCGCTGCTCAAGGAGGACCCCACCTCCCGCGTCGCCGTCGAGACCCTGATCACCACCGGCCTCGTGCACGTCGCCGGCGAGGTCACCACCAAGGCCTGGGCAGACATCCCCACCCTCGTCCGCAACAAGATCCTCGAGATCGGGTACGACTCCTCGAAGAAGGGCTTCGACGGCGCCTCCTGCGGCGTGTCGGTGTCCATCGGGTCGCAGTCCCCGGACATCGCGCAGGGCGTCGACACCGCCTACGAGTCGCGCGTCGAGGGCGACGAGGACGAGCTCGACAAGCAGGGCGCCGGCGATCAGGGCCTCATGTTCGGCTACGCGTCGGACGAGACCCCGGAGCTCATGCCGCTCCCGATCCACCTCGCGCACCGGCTCTCCCGCCGCCTGACCGAGGTCCGCAAGAACGGGACCATCCCGTACCTGCGCCCCGACGGCAAGACCCAGGTCACCATCGAGTACGACGGCGACAAGGCCGTCCGCCTCGACACGGTGGTCGTCTCCTCGCAGCACGCCTCCGACATCGACCTCGAGTCGCTGCTCGCGCCCGACATCCGCGAGTTCGTCGTCGAGCACGTCCTGAAGCAGCTCGTCGAGGACGGCATCAAGCTCGACACCGACGGCTACCGCCTCCTGGTCAACCCGACCGGCCGCTTCGAGATCGGCGGCCCGATGGGCGACGCCGGCCTCACCGGTCGCAAGATCATCATCGACACCTACGGCGGCATGGCCCGCCACGGCGGCGGCGCCTTCTCCGGCAAGGACCCGTCCAAGGTCGACCGCTCGGCCGCCTACGCCATGCGCTGGGTCGCCAAGAACGTCGTCGCCGCGGGCCTCGCCTCCCGCTGCGAGGTCCAGGTCGCGTACGCGATCGGCAAGGCGGAGCCCGTCGGCCTCTTCGTCGAGACCTTCGGCACCAACACCATCGAGACCGAGAAGATCGAGCACGCCATCGCCGAGGTCTTCGACCTCCGCCCGGCCGCGATCATCCGCGACCTCGATCTGCTCCGCCCGATCTACTCCCAGACCGCCGCCTACGGCCACTTCGGCCGCGAGCTGCCGGACTTCACCTGGGAGCGCACGGACCGCGTGGACGCCCTGAAGAAGGCCGCGGGCATCTGATCCCACGCGCCCCGCACACCGCACGGAGGCCCGGCACCCCTGGGGGGTGCCGGGCCTTCGGCCTTTCCGCCGGGCTGTCCGTGGCGTCTGGTAGGTATGAGGCTGTGAGCAGCGAGAACGAGAAGTCCCAGGGGCACGAGGAGCCTGAGCAGCTCGCGCTCATCCGGGAGACCGTGCGCCGGGCGAAGGTGCCGCGGGCCAAGCCGCGGACCTGGCGGGGGGCCGCGCTGGCCAAGGAGCTGCCGGTGGCGCGGGTCGTGGTGAACAAGGGGGTGCTCCACCTCGACCAGTTCTTCGACTACGCCGTGCCCGAGGAGCTCGACGAGGCGGCGCGGCCCGGAGTGCGGGTGCGGGTGCGGTTCGGGGCCGGGGCGCACCAGGTCAGGGGCGGGCGCCGCGAGGGCGGGCGGCTCATCGACGGGTTCCTCGTCGAGCGGCGCGCGCAGTCGGACTACTCCGGGCCGCTCGCCGCGCTCGCCGACGTCGTCTCGCCCGAGCCGGTGCTCGGGCCCGAGCAGCTGGCCCTGGCGCGGGCGGTGGCCGACCGGTACGCCGGAAGCCTCGCCGACGTGCTCCAGCTCGCCGTGCCGCCGCGCAGCGCCCGCGCGGAGAGCCGCCCCTCGCCCGCGCCGCTGCCGCCGCCGCCCGCGCCCGAGACGGGCAGCTGGGCGCGGTACGAGCGGGGGGCCGCCTTCCTGGACTCGCTGGCGCGCGGCGGGGCGCCCAGGGCCGTCTGGAACGCCCTGCCGGGGCCGTACTGGGCCGAGGAGATCGCCCGCGCCGTCGGCGCCACCCTCGCCTCCGGGCGCGGCGCCCTCGTCGTCGTCCCCGACGGGCGGGCCGCCGACCGCGTGGACCAGGCCCTCACGGCCCTCCTCGGCGAGGGGCGGCACGCGCTGCTCACCGCCGAGGCCGGTCCCGAGAAGCGGTACGCGCAGTGGCTCGCCGTCCGGCGCGGCGCCGTGCGCGCCGTCGTCGGCACCCGGGCCGCCATGTTCGCCCCCGTACGGGACCTCGGGCTCGCCGTCATCTGGGACGACGGCGACACCAGCCACAGCGAGCCGCACGCCCCCCAGCCGCACGCCCGCGACGTGCTGCTGCTGCGCGCCGCCCACGATCACTGCGCCTTCCTGCTCGGCTCCACCAGCTGCACCGTCGAGGCCGCCCAGCTCGTCGAGTCCGGCTGGGCCCGGCCGCTCGCCGCGGGCCGCGACCAGGTGCGGGCCGCCGCCCCCCTCGTCCGCACCGTGGGCGACACCGACCTCGCCCGCGACGAGGCCGCCCGCGCCGCCCGGCTGCCCACCCTCGCCTGGCAGGTCGTCCGGGAGGGGCTGAAGACGGGACCGGTGCTCGTCCAGGTGCCCCGCCGCGGATACGTGCCCCGGCTCGCCTGCGAGCGCTGCCGCACGCCCGCCCGCTGCCGGCACTGCTCGGGCCCCCTGGAAGCCCCCGAGCAGCAGGCGCTGCGCTGCGGCTGGTGCGGGCGCGGTGCCGACGACTGGCACTGCGTGGAGTGCGGCTCGACCCGGTTGCGCGCCCAGGTCGTCGGCGCCCGGCGCACGGCCGAGGAGCTGGGGCGCGCCTTTCCGGCCGTGCCGGTGCGGACCTCGGGGCGCGACCACATCCTCGACCGGGTGCCGGGCCGCCCGGCCCTGGTCGTCAGCACCCCCGGCGCCGAGCCCGTCGCCGAGGGCGGCTACGCGGCCGCGCTGCTCCTCGACGGCTGGGCCATGCTCGGCCGCCCCGACCTGCGCGCGGGCGAGGAGGCGCTGCGCCGCTGGATCGACGCGGCCTCCCTGGTCCGCGGCCAGGAGGACGGCGGCACCGTGGTCGTCGTCGCCGAACCGACGCTGCGGCCGGTCCAGGCCCTGGTGCGCTGGGACCCCGTCGGCCATGCCCAGCGCGAGCTCGCCGAGCGGGCCGAGCTCGGCTTCCCGCCGGTCTCGCGGATGGCGGCCGTGGCCGGCCCGCCGGAGGCTCTCGCCGCCTTCCTGACCGCCGCCGAGCTCCCCCCGGACGCCGAGGTGCTCGGGCCCGTCCCGCTCCCGGTGACCCGCCCCGGAGGGCCTCGCCGCCCCGGCGACACCCCGCCGGGCGAGCAGTGGGACCGCGCCCTGATCCGCGTCCCGCCGGGCAGCGGCGCGGCGCTGGCCACGTCCCTGAAGAAGGCCCGGGCCGCCCGGCTCGCACGCGGCGGCGGCGAGCCGGTGCGGGTGCGGGTGGATCCGCCGGACATCGGGTGACCCCCCCCGCCCGCCGCTCGGGCGCGCGGAAAGGCCGTCGGACGCGTGACGCGTCCGACGGCCTGCGGCAGACGCGTGGTCAGCCGTTGCGCGGGGCCGGGAAGGCCGGCGGGCGCTGTTCCTCGCGGAGGGTCTGGCTGCCCGAGGTCGGCTGCGGCGGCATGCTGCGGGCCGGGGGGACCACCGGCAGCGTGCGGGTCGCGGTCTGCTCGGGCGCGCGCTCGGGCTCCAGGCCCGCGCCCGGCTGCGGGGCGCGGCGGGAGCCGTAGCGGCGGTGCACCGCCTGCTTGGTGACTCCGAGCGCGGAGCCCACCGCGTCCCACGAGAAGCCGAGGGAACGGTCGAAGTCCACCGCCGCGGTCACCAGGGTCTCGACACTGTCCCGCAGCTCCTGGGCGAGGCGGACGGTCGGGGCGGGGGCCCGCCCGTAGACGACGAAGCCCGTGGACGGGGCGGAGCGGCGAGGGCGGTAGACATTGCCCAGCTGGGCCGTCAGCGTGCGCAGTGCGTCCACCTGCCGCCGGACCCGCTCGATGTCCCGCACCAGCAGGTGCAGACTCGCCCGGGCCTGGGCGTCGTGGGTTGCGTGGTCGGCCATGGAAAAGCCTCTCGAACCGGCGTGAAAAGGGGCGGGCCGCTGGGGGAGGGGCGACCCGATTCGGTCAATCTCTCTTGACCAACGCGCTACCGGGGGTTGGGTCACGGTGCGGGGGCGTACACGCATATGCGCAGGGCGCTCGTCCACGAGTACGCCCCCTCGGGGCCGGACCGCCCACCGCGGGGACGCCGACCCCGGCGACCCCGCCTAGACTGGTGCGCTGCCCTCCTGCGAGCCCTTCGACCGGCTCGAACAGGGGGGTGCCCCCGCCGCCCCGAGATGCGAGGTTTTCCCGCGTGAAGCTCGTCTTCGCTGGCACCCCCGAGGTCGCCGTACCCGCCCTGGACGCCCTGCTCGCCTCCGGGCGGCACGAGGTGGCCGCCGTCGTCACCCGCCCCGACGCGCCCGCGGGCCGTGGGCGGCGGCTCGTCGCCAGCCCCGTCGCCGAGCGGGCGGAGGAGGCCGGCATCGAGGTGCTCAAGCCGGAGCGACCGCGCGACGAGGCGTTCCTCGCCCGGCTGCGGGAGATCGCGCCGGACTGCTGCCCGGTCGTCGCGTACGGCGCGCTGCTGCCCCGCGTGGCCCTCGACATCCCGGTCCACGGCTGGGTCAACCTGCACTTCTCGCTGCTGCCCGCGTGGCGCGGCGCGGCGCCGGTGCAGCACGCGGTGATGTCCGGCGACCAGGTGACCGGCGCCTCGACCTTCCAGATCGAGGAGGGCCTCGACTCCGGCCCCGTCTACGGCGTGGTCACCGAGGACGTGCGCCCCACCGACACCAGCGGCGATCTGCTCACCCGGCTCGCCTTCGCCGGTGCCGGGCTGCTCGCGGCGACCATGGACGGCATCGAGGACGGCACCCTCAAGGCGGTGCCGCAGCCCGCCGAGGGCATCACCCTCGCTCCGAAGATCCAGGTCGAGGACGCGCACGTCGACTTCGCGGCGCCCGCGCTCCGTGTCGACCGGGTCGTCCGCGGCTGCACCCCCGCCCCCGGCGCCTGGACCCTCTTCCGCGGCGAGCGCCTCAAGCTGATCCAGGTCGCGCTGGTCCCGGACCGCACCGACCTGGCCCCGGGCGAGCTCGCCGCCGCCAAGAACAACGTGTACGCCGGCACCGGCTCGCACGCGGTCGAGCTGCTGTGGGTGCAGCCGCAGGGCAAGAAGCCGATGAAGGCCGCCGACTGGGCGCGCGGCGTCCGCATCGCGCCCGGGGAGCGGGTGGGCGCGTAGCTCGCGCCCGGCGGACGTAGGCTGGGAGGGCCGGGACGGCCCTCCCGTGGTCCTCGGCCGCACCCCGTCTCACCTTCTCCACCAGTTCGTTTCTCACGCGGAGCACCTTTGAGCGACCAGGCACGTCCCCGTACCCCCAAGCCCTACCGGCGCCCCAAGAAGGACCCCGTCCGGATCCTGGCCTTCGAGGCGCTGCGGGCGGTGGACGAGCGGGACGCGTACGCGAACCTCGTGCTGCCGCCGCTGCTGAAGAAGGCCCGCGAGAAGAACGAGGGCTTCGACGGGCGGGACGCCGCGCTCGCCACCGAGCTCGTCTACGGGACGCTGCGCCGCCAGGGCTCGTACGACGCGATCATCGCCGCCTGCATCGACCGGCCGCTGCGCGAGGTCGACCCGCCCGTGCTCGACGTGCTCTCGCTCGGGGCGCACCAGCTGCTCGGGACCCGGATCCCGAGCCACGCCGCCGTCTCCGCCAGCGTCGAGCTGGCCCGGGTGGTGCTCGGCGACGGCCGGGCCAAGTTCGTCAACGCGGTGCTCCGCAAGATCGCGCAGGACGACTTCGACACCTGGGTGCAGCGGGTCGCGCCGCCGTACGAGGAGGACGCCGAGGACCACCTCGCCGTCGTCCACTCGCACCCCCGCTGGGTGGTCTCCGCCCTGTGGGACGCCCTCGGCGGCGGGCGCGCCGGCATCGAGGAGCTCCTGGCGGCCGACAACGAGCGGCCCGAGGTCACCCTCGTCGCCCGGCCCGGCCGGTCCACCACCGAGGAGCTGGCCGCCGCGGCGGAGACCGAGCCCGGGCGCTGGTCGCCGTACGCGGTCCGGCTCGCCGAGGGCGGCGAGCCCGGTGCCCTCCAGGCCGTGGCGGAGGGTCGCGCGGGCGTGCAGGACGAGGGCAGCCAGCTCGTCGCCATCGCCCTCGCCAACGCGCCCCTCGAAGGCCCCGACGCCCGCTGGCTCGACGGCTGTGCCGGCCCCGGCGGCAAGGCGGCCCTGCTCGGCGCCCTGGCCGCCGAGCGCGGTGCCGCCCTGCTCGCCTCCGAGAAGCAGCCGCACCGGGCCCGGCTGGTGGAGCGGGCGCTGGCCGGCAACCCCGGCCCGTACCAGGTCATCGCCGCCGACGGCACCCGCCCGCCGTGGGGCGAGGGCGTCTTCGACCGGGTCCTGATGGACGTGCCGTGCTCCGGGCTCGGAGCGCTGCGCCGTCGTCCCGAGGCGCGCTGGCGGCGCCGCCCCTCCGATCTGGACGGCTTCGCCCCGCTCCAGCGCGGACTGCTGACCGAGGCGCTGCGGGCCGTGCGCGTCGGCGGTGTCGTGGGGTACGCGACCTGCTCGCCGCACCTGGCCGAGACCCGGGTCGTCGTCGACGACGTGCTGAAGAAGGTGGGCGGCGCCGAGCTCGTCGACGCCCGGCCGCTGCTGCCCGGCGTTCCGGAGCTCGGCGACGGTCCCGACGTACAGCTGTGGCCGCATCTGCACGGTACGGACGCCATGTATCTGGCGCTGATCCGCCGCACCGCCTGACGGCCGGACGGCGAAATCGCCTGGTCTGTACCAGTACGGGACCCCGTCCTCGGGCCGGGAATCGGAACCTGGCCCCTTCGCGGCAAAGAAGTGCTCAAGAACATGGCAGGCTTGGCACATGGCGCAGATCAATCCCAGCATCCTGTCCGCGGACTTCGCCCGCCTCGCCGAGGAGGCGAAGGCGGTCGACGGGGCCGACTGGCTGCACGTCGACGTGATGGACAACCACTTCGTGCCCAACCTGACCCTGGGCGTGCCGGTGGTCGAGTCGCTCAGCCGGGCGACGGACACCCCGCTGGACTGCCACCTCATGATCGAGGACCCGGACCGCTGGGCCCCGCAGTACGTGGAGGCCGGCGCCGGGTCCGTCACCTTCCACGTCGAGGCGGCCGCCGCGCCGGTGCGGCTGGCGCGGGAGATCCGGGCCAAGGGGGCCAGGGCGTCGATGGCGCTCAAGCCGGCCACGCCCATCGAGCCGTACGAGGACCTGCTGCCCGAGCTGGACATGCTGCTGATCATGACGGTCGAGCCCGGCTTCGGCGGTCAGGCCTTCCTCGACATCATGCTGCCGAAGATCCGCCGCACCCGTGAGCTGATCTCCAAGCACGGTCTGGAGCTGTGGCTCCAGGTCGACGGCGGCGTCGCGGAGTCCACGATCGAGCGGTGTGCCGAGGCCGGAGCGGACGTCTTCGTCGCCGGTTCCGCCGTCTACGGCGCCGCCGACCCGGCCGCGGCGGTGCGCTCGCTGCGCGCCAAGGCGGACGCGGCGACGGCCTCGGCGGCCTGGGCGTGTGGCCACTGAGCCGCCGCGGGGCCTCCGGCACATGAACGCGGTCCGTCGGGCCGCCGACAGAACCGAACAGGACCCACCGGATCTGACAGGATGAACGGTGAGTCCGGATGTGAACGGCAGCGGGCACGGCACAGCGGCTGTGCGCCGGCAGTAGAAGCAGTGGCAGCAACGAAGAGCAGCACGTGAGCAGCCGTACGTGAACAGCAGTGAGGAGATCGCGGTGGCGGGTATGTCGGCGGGACGGTCAGCCCTGCGGATGGGACCCGCGGAGCTCGTGCAGGCGGCGGCCATGGCCCGCCGCTTCTACCTCGAGGGCAAGTCCAAGATCCAGATCGCCGAGGAGTTCGGCGTGAGCCGCTTCAAGGTGGCCCGGGTCCTGGAGACCGCCCTGGAGCGCGACCTCGTGCGCATCGAGATCCGCGTACCGGCGGAGCTGGACGCCGAGCGCTCCGACGCGCTCCGCGCCCGCTACGGGCTCCGCCACGCCGTCGTCGTCGAGTCGCCGGCGGAGGGCGAGGACGAGTCGCCCGACCCGGAGAACCTCGGCGAGGTCGCGGCGGACCTGCTCGGCGAGCTGGTCACCGAGGGGGACGTCCTGGGCCTGGCCTGGGGCCGCTCCACCATCCACATGGCGGCCGCCCTCGACCGGCTGCCGCCCTGCACCGTCGTCCAGCTCACCGGCGTGTACGACGCGGGGACGGCCGAGCGCGGCTCGGTCGAGGCGGTCCGGCGTGCCGCCCAGGTGTCCGGCGGCGAGGCGCACCCGATCTACGCGCCGATGCTGCTGCCCGACCCGGCCACCGCGGCCGCGCTGCGCAGCCAGACCGGGATCGCGCGGGCCTTCGAGTACTTCGACAAGGTGACGGTCGCCTGCGTCTCCATCGGCTCCTGGGAGCCGGGCATCTCGACCGTCCACGACATGCTCTCCGACGAGGAGCGCGCCCACTACGCCTCGCTGGGCGTCGCGGCGGAGATGTCCGCGCACCTCTTCGACAAGGACGGGCGCCGGGTCGGCCGCGACCTGGGCGAGCGCTGCATCACCGTCGAGGCGGACCGGCTGCGCCGGATCCCCGAGGTCGTCGCCATCGCCGGCGGCCAGCGCAAGGCGGCGGCGATCGGCGCGGTGCTCCGCTCGGGGCTCGTCACCAGCCTGGTGACGGACCGCTCGGCGGCCGACTACCTGCTCACCGAGTCCAGCCCCGGCCCCCGCCCGGCCCTGGACCGCGCGGACCCGGACGGCATCTGACGCGGACGGGCGGCGGCGGGCGGCGCCCGCCGGGCGCGCCCGCGCGGCGGCCCGGGCAGGGCGGTGGCAGCATCGGGGCATGATCCACCGCTTCGCCCGGCTCGGGCTCGCCCTCCTGGCCGGGCTCTCGCTGCTCCTCACGGGGCTGACGGGATGCTCCGGCGACCGTACCGCCCCGGGCGGCGACGCCCCGCCCTCCTCCCGCACCGCGGCCTCCACCGCCGCCCCGACGCGCACCGCGCCCTCCTCCGGCCTCCCCACCGTCCGCGAGGCCGAGCTGCCCCGCGAGGCCCGGCAGACCCTCGTCCTGATCAGGAGCGGCGGGCCCTTCCCGTACGCCAAGGACGGCGCGGTCTTCTCGAACTTCGAGCGCGTGCTGCCCCAGCGCAAGCGCGGGTACTACCACGAGTACACGGTCAGGACCCCGGGCGAACGCGACCGCGGCGCGCGGCGCATCGTCACCGGGCAACGGGGGGAGACGTACTACACGGACGACCACTACCAGAGCTTCCGGGAGGTGGTCAGCGATGAGGATCGATGACGCCGTCGTCCTCGACCTGCACGGGGTGACCGACAAGACGGCCTTCATGAACCGCTGTGTGCGCACCCTCCCGCTGCCGGTCTGGTTCGGGCGCAACTGGGACGCCCTCGCCGACTGCCTGGCCGATATGCGCGCACCCATGGCGATCGTGGTCGTCCACTGGCACGCTTATGCCGAGGCCGAACCGGACGAGTGGTCGACCGCCCAGGAAGTGTTCTCGGCGGCGGCCCGCGCCAGCTCCGCCGGCCTCACGGTCCTCCTCTCGCTGGGCGGCGACCCCGCCCTTTTGGAGGATCGGACAGACCGCCCCGCGCAAGGCTCGGACGATCCGCCCGCAGCGCCCGCGGCCCCCGCCGTGGGAGAATGAACTACGTGCTTTTTCCCCTGGCTGAAATGCCTAGGGGCCGATCCGAACGACTGGGATGTCAGCACGTGCGTTTCCTCAATGACGTCAAGCCGCCGTACGACCTCACGTACGACGATGTGTTCATGGTGCCGAGCCGCTCGGCCGTGGGTTCCCGCCAGGCCGTGGACCTCTCCTCGCCCGACGGGACCGGTACGACGATCCCGCTGGTCGTCGCCAACATGACCGCCATCGCCGGCCGCCGCATGGCCGAGACCGTCGCCCGCCGGGGCGGCCTGGTCGTCATCCCCCAGGACATCCCCATCGAGGTCGTCACCGACGTCATCGGCTGGGTCAAGAGCCGCCACCACGTCCTGGACACCCCGATCGTCCTGGAGCCCCACCAGACCGTCGCCGACGCCCTGTCGCTGCTGCCCAAGCGGGCGCACGACGCCGGTGTCGTCGTCGACGAGGACCGGCGCCCGATCGGTGTCGTCACCGACGCGGACCTCTCCGGCGTGGACCGCTTCACCCAGCTGTCCGAGGTCATGTCGAAGGACCTGCTGCTCCTCGACGCCGACATCGAGCCGCGCGAGGCCTTCAACACCCTCGACGCCGCCAACCGCCGCTACGCCCCGGCCGTCGACCGCGAGGGCAAGCTGGTCGGCATCCTGACCCGCAAGGGCGCCCTGCGCGCGACCCTCTACACCCCGGCCGTCGACGCCAAGGGCGGCCTGCGGATCGCCGCCGCCGTCGGCATCAACGGCGACGTGGCGGGCAAGGCCAAGCAGCTGCTCGACGCGGGCGTGGACACGCTCGTCATCGACACCGCGCACGGCCACCAGGAGTCGATGATCAGCGCGATCAAGACCGTCCGGGCGCTCGACCCGCAGGTCCCGATCGTGGCCGGCAACATCGTCGCCGCCGAGGGCGTCAGGGACCTCATCGAGGCCGGCGCGGACATCATCAAGGTCGGTGTGGGTCCCGGCGCCATGTGCACCACCCGCATGATGACCGGCGTGGGCCGCCCGCAGTTCTCCGCCGTCCTGGAGTGCGCCGCCGAGGCGAAGAAGTACGGCAAGCACGTCTGGGCCGACGGCGGTGTCCGGCACCCGCGCGACGTCGCCATGGCGCTCGCCGCCGGTGCCTCCAACGTCATGATCGGCTCCTGGTTCGCCGGGACCTACGAGTCCCCGGGCGACCTCCAGCACGACGCCAAGGGCCGCGCGTACAAGGAGTCCTTCGGCATGGCCTCGGCCCGCGCCGTCCGGAACCGCACGAGCGACGAGTCCGCCTACGACCGCGCCCGCAAGGCGCTGTTCGAGGAGGGCATCTCCACCTCGCGCATGTTCCTCGACCCGCAGCGTCCGGGCGTCGAGGACCTGATCGACTCGATCATCGCGGGTGTCCGCTCCTCCTGCACCTACGCCGGTGCCAGCTCGCTGGCCGAGTTCGAGGAGAAGGCCACCGTCGGCATCCAGTCCGCCGCCGGCTACGCCGAGGGCAAGCCGCTGCACGCCAGCTGGAGCTGATGCTCCCCGGCTCCTCAGAGCCGGCCGCGGGCCCCCGGGAGGACTCTCCCGGGGGCCCGCGGCGTTCCCCGGCCCACGAAACCCGCCGCCCGCAGCGCCCGCGCCACCGCCGCCGCGATCCTCCGGTGGCCCCGGTCGTTGGGGTGGAGGCCGTCGGCGAGGTCCTCGGGGCCCAGCAGCGGCCGGCCGGGCAGCAGGGCCAGCCGGGCGTCGCCGGCCGCCACGAGGTCGCGTACGGCCTCCTCCATCGCCGTCCGCAGCTCGGCGAGGGTGGCGCCCAGGGCGTTCCCCGTCCGCTCGGCCGCCGGGCGCAGCACGGGGGAGAGGAGCAGCAGCGGAGTACCGGGATGGCCGCGGCGGACCAGGGTGACGAAGGCGCGGGTGGTCTCGTAGAGAAGCGGGGCCGAACAGGGCACGGCGGCCCAGCAGTTGGTGCCGAAGGCGAGGGTGATCAGTTCGCCGGGGAGACGGGCGAGGTGCTCGGCGAGGGGGAGCTCGCCGCGCGCGCCGCCCGCGAAGCCGAGGTTGACCGGGTCGAGGCCGAGGGCCCGGCCGGCCGTCGCGGGCCAGGAGTGCGCGGGGCGGGTCGACCACCAGCCCTCGGTGATGGAGTCGCCGTGGACCAGCCAGCGGGGGCGCCGGGGCGCGGGCGCCAGCGCGCCGCCGAGCGGCCGCAGACCGCGCACGACCGGGGCCTGGCCCTCCGGCAGGTGGACCGCGAACTCGCCGCCCCGAGGCGGGAGGCCGATCCGTACGGAGCTCTCCGCGGCCGGCTCCGCGAAGACCTCGGCGAGGCAGCGCCGCCCCTGCCACAGCGCGAAGCCGTGCCGCAGCGCCCGCAACTCGTCCCCGGGGCGCGGGACCGCGGCCCGGTAGCGCAGTTCCACCGCCCGGGTGCCGGGCGCCGCCGTGAACTCGACCCGCACCCCGATGGGCAGCGCGGCCCGCTCGGTGATGTCCCAGGGGAGCCGTTGCAGGTCCCCGGGGTCGGCGCGCACCGGCCGGTCGCCGTCCAGCCAGGCCGTACCGCGAAGGAAGGGGGCGGGCTCCAGCCAGCTCACGAGAACCTCCGTTCAGGCGGGTGCAGCGTGGGTCATCCGGCCCGAGGAGTCAAGGCACGCGCACGGAGTCGGCGGATGCCCCCGATGTGTCGATTCATGCGGGGGAGCGCAATGTTTCCCCGTCTGCCACGGAAGCGCGCAATGATCATCCGGCACTGCGCAACAACCCTGCATTACGAGTGCGAAGCTCCAAGCCTTAGGCTCATGCCCCGTACCAGGAGTGGCGGCGACCGCCTGCTCGGCGGTTCCCCCTTCCCCCGTGGGCTGTCTCGGCATGCCCGCGCACCGCCGCGGTCCCCGCCTCATCGTCAGGCAGCGATAAGGAGCCCCCGCAGTGCTGGACCATGGCGCAGCCCCCCCGGTCGAGGAATCGACCGTCCGCAAGACCTCCGGGCTCTCCGCCCTCATCCGTCGCAAGCCGGTGGAAAGCCTGGTCGCCGAGGGTGGTCAGGGTGAGGGCGGCTCGCTCCGCCGCTCGCTCGGCATGTGGCAGCTGACGATGATCAGCATCGGTGCGACGCTCGGCACCGGCATCTTCGTCGTGCTCGGCTCCGCGGTCCCCAAGGCCGGTCCCGCCGTCACGCTGTCCTTCGTGATCGCCGGTCTCACGGCGCTCTTCTCGGCCCTCTCGTACGCCGAGCTGGCCGGCTCCATACCGGTCGCCGGTTCCTCGTACTCGTACGCGTACGCAACCATGGGCGAACTCGTCGCCTGGGTCTGCGGCTGGTGCCTGGTCCTGGAGTACGGCGTGTCCGTGGCCGCCGTGGCGGTCGGCTGGGGCGAGTACCTCAACGAGCTGCTCGACGGCACCATCGGCGTCACCATCCCCGACGTGCTGTCCTCGGCCCCCGGCGAGGGCGGCCTGATCAACCTGCCCGGCCTGATCGTCGTGCTGCTCGCCATGGTGTTCCTGCTCGGCGGCGCCCGTGAGTCCGCCGTGGTCAACACGATCATGGTCGTGGTGAAGATCGCCGCGCTGGTGCTCTTCTGCGCCATCGGCTTCATGGGCTTCAAGTCCGGCAACTACAAGGACTTCATGCCGCTCGGCATCGGTGGCGTCGGCGCCGCCAGCGCCAGCCTGTTCTTCTCCTACATCGGCTTCGACGCCGCCTCCACGGCCGGCGAGGAGGCCAAGGACCCCAAGCGCGACCTGCCGCGGGCGATCATGCTCTCGCTGCTCATCGTCACCGTCCTCTACGTCCTCGTCGCCGCGATCGCGGTCGGCGCCTGGCACTGGAAGGACTTCGAGGGCTCCGAGGCCACCCTCGCGGCGATCATGAACGACGTCACGGGCCAGACCTTCTGGGGCACGATGCTCGCCCTCGGCGCCGTCATCTCCATCGCCAGCGTCGTCCTGACCGTGCTCTACGGCCAGACCCGCATCCTCTTCGCGATGTCCCGCGACGGCCTCGTCCCGAAGGCCTTCGGCAAGGTCAGCGCGAAGACGGGCACCCCGCGCGTCAACACGGTGATCGTCTCCCTGTTCTGCGCCGCCCTCGCCTCCGTCATCCCGCTCGGCAAGCTCGTCGACGCGACCAGCATCGGCACCCTCTTCGCCTTCGGCCTCGTCAACATCGCGGTCATCGTGCTCCGCTACACCCGCCCCGACATGCCGCGCACCTTCAAGGTGGCGCTCGGCCCGGTCTTCCCGGTGCTCGGCTTCGTCTTCTGCGCGTACAACATGTTCAGCCTCGACGCCATCACCTGGGTGGTCTTCGGTTGCTGGATGGCCGCGGGACTCGTGTTCTACTTCCTGTACGGCATGCGCCGCTCCCGACTGGCATCAGCAGAGAAGTGATCCACCCGTAGTGCGACTCAACGACCTCGACGAACGCATCGTCCACGCCCTCGCGGAAGACGCCCGCCGCAGCTACGCCGACATCGGCTCGCTGGTCGGTCTGTCGGCCCCCGCGGTCAAGCGACGGGTGGACCGGCTCCGGGCCGAGGGCGCCATCACCGGCTTCACCGTACGGGTGGACCCGGCGGCGCTCGGCTGGGAGACGGAGGGGTTCGTCGAGATCTACTGCCGCCACAACACCTCGCCGGAGGACATCCGGCGGGGGTTGGAGCGGTATCCGGAGGTGGTGTCCGCGTCGACCGTCACCGGTGACGCGGACGCCGTCGTCCAGGTCTTCGCCTCCGACATGCGCCACTTCGAGCGCGTCCTGGAGCGCATCGCGGGCGAGCCCTTCGTGGAGCGCACCAAGTCCGTCCTGGTGCTCTCGCCGCTGCTGCGGCGCTTCTCCTCTGGCTCACCCGCGTGACCCGTCCGGCGGATCGGCCGGTGCGCTTCGCCACCTGGCCCTCCAGCGGGTCGTCCGAGGCCGCTCAGCCGTAGGCGGTGTCCTGAAGGTCCCGCCCGGCCCGGCCCTGCCCTCCGGGCAGACGGCGCTACGTTCCGGACGCGGCCCAGGGGCGTGTCCGCCGGATCAGGCCGGGCCGACGGGGCCCGGCCGGTCCCTGCCCCGCGCGGTGCCGTGGACGGAGTCACCCCCGTCACCTTCCCGTCCGTGACCATGAAGCCGAAGGCTTTCGGCAGGTCGACCGGACGCCCGCCGCCCTTCCGCCCCGCCCTTCCGCCCCGCCCCCTTCCGCCCCGCCCCACGCGCGGGCCCGCCCCACGCGCCGGGGCCGCCCCCCTTCCGCCCGGCCCCACGCGCCGGGGCCGCCCCACACGCCGGGGCCGCCCCCACGCCCCTGCCCCGCGCCACGCGCCGGGGTGGCCCTGCGTCGCGCCTCGGGGGAGCCGTACGCCCGCGGTCGCGGGGCCGCGCAACGAATCGTCGCCGCACCCGCCGATCGCGCAACGCTTCGACGGTCGGTCCGCAACGGTCTCGCCTTGTCCGCGGCGAGCGCGAAACCGTACCGTTTTTGACGTCTTCCCCTTGTATTCCGACCCCAGAGGATCGCTGATGGCCGCGCTGCGCACCGCCCTGCTCCAGAGCTCCGGTGAGCTCGGTGACGTGGCCGCCAACCTCAAGCTCCTCGACGAGGCCGCCGCCCGCGCGGCCGCCGCCGGCGCCGACGTGCTGCTCGCCCCCGAGCTCTTCCTCACCGGCTACGCCATCGGCGACGCCATCGCCCGGCTGGCCGAGCCGGCCGACGGCCCCTCCGCGAAGGCCGTCGCCGAGATCGCCGCCCGCCACGGCCTGGCCGTCGGCTACGGCTACCCGGAGCGCGACACCGAGCAGCACGGGGTCCTGTACAACTCCGCCCAGCTCATCGGCGCCGACGGGGCCGTGCTCGCGCACTACCGCAAGACCCACCTCTTCGGCGACTTCGAGCTCCAGTGGTTCACGCCCGGCGACCGGGCCGTCGTCCAGGCCCGGCTCGGCGGTCTCACGGTCGGCCTGATGATCTGCTACGACGTCGAGTTCCCCGAGAACGTACGGGCGCAGGCCCTGGCCGGCACGGACCTCCTCCTCGTGCCGACCGCGCTGATGCACCCCGCAGAGGTCGTCCCGCTGTCCGTCGTCCCGGTGCGCGCCTTCGAGAACCAGCTCTACATCGCGTACGCCAACCGGACCGGCCCCGAGGGAGACTTCGAGTTCGTCGGCCTGTCCACGCTCGCCGCCCCCGACGGCACCGCCCGGGTGCGCGCCGGACACGGCGAGGACCTGGTCTTCGGCGACGTCGACCCCGCCGCCCTGGCGGCCTCCCGCGAGCTCAACCCCTACCTCCGGGACCGGCGGCCGGGCCTCTACGGCTCCCTCGTGTGACCTGAGCCCCGAGCCCCCCCGCCCGTCCCGTCTGCCTCACCCTTTTCCGTGCAAGGAGTCCGTACCCCATGACGTCCACGGTGCCCAACGCCGTCCAGCACACCGACGCGCAGCCGCCGATCACCATGTTCGGTCCGGACTTCCCGTACGCCTACGACGACTTCCTGGCCCACCCGGCCGGGCTCGGCCAGGTACCCGCGACCGAGCACGGCACCGAGGTCGCCGTCATCGGCGGCGGTCTGTCCGGCATCATCGCCGCGTACGAGCTGATGAAGATGGGCCTCAAGCCCGTCGTCTACGAGGCCGACCAGATCGGCGGGCGGCTGCGCACCGTCGGTTTCGAGGGCACCGGCACCGACGAGCTGACCGCCGAGATGGGCGCGATGCGCTTCCCGCCGTCCTCCACGGCCTTCCAGCACTACATCGACCTGGTCGGCCTGGAGACCAAGCCCTTCCCGAACCCGCTGGCGCCCGACACCCCGTCGACCGTCGTCGACCTCAAGGGCGAGTCGCACTACGCCACCACCGTCGACGACCTGCCGCAGGTCTACCGCGACGTGATGAACGCGTGGAACGCCTGTCTGGAGGAGGGCGCCGACTTCTCCGACATGAACCGCGCCATGCGCGAGCGCGACGTCCCGCGGATCCGCGAGATCTGGGCGAAGCTCGTCGAGAAGCTCGACAACCAGACCTTCTACGGCTTCCTGTGCGAGTCGGAGTCCTTCAAGTCCTTCCGGCACCGCGAGATCTTCGGCCAGGTCGGCTTCGGCACCGGTGGCTGGGACACCGACTTCCCCAACTCCATCCTCGAGATCCTCCGGGTCGTCTACACCGAGGCCGACGACCACCACCGCGGCATCGTCGGCGGCTCGCAGCAGCTGCCGCTGCGCCTGTGGGAGCGCGAGCCGGAGAAGATCGTCCACTGGGCGCCGGGCACCTCGCTGAAGTCCCTGCACGACGGCGAGCCCAAGCCGGCCGTCACCCGGCTGCACCGCACCGCCGGCAACCGGATCACGGTCACCGACGCGTCCGGCGACATCCGCACGTACCGGGCGGCGATCTTCACCGCCCAGTCCTGGATGCTGCTCTCCAAGATCTCCTGCGACGACACGCTCTTCCCGATCGACCACTGGACGGCGATCGAGCGCACCCACTACATGGAGTCGTCCAAGCTCTTCGTCCCCGTCGACCGCCCGTTCTGGCTCGACAAGGACGAGACGACCGGCCGTGACGTCATGTCGATGACGCTCACCGACCGGATGACCCGCGGCACCTACCTCCTGGACGACGGCCCGGACAAGCCGGCCGTCATCTGCCTCTCGTACACGTGGTGCGACGACAGCCTCAAGTGGCTGCCGCTCTCCGCCAACGAGCGGATGGAGGTCATGCTGAAGTCGCTCGGCGAGATCTACCCGAACGTCGACATCCGCAAGCACATCATCGGCAACCCGGTGACCGTGTCCTGGGAGAACGAGCCCTACTTCATGGGCGCGTTCAAGGCCAACCTGCCGGGCCACTACCGCTACCAGCGGCGCCTGTTCACCCACTTCATGCAGGACCGGCTGCCCGAGGACAAGCGGGGCATCTTCCTCGCAGGCGACGACATCTCCTGGACGGCCGGCTGGGCCGAGGGCGCGGTGCAGACGGCGCTCAACGCGGTCTGGGGCGTGATGCACCACTTCGGCGGCGCGACCGACGCCACCAACCCGGGTCCGGGCGACGTGTACGACGAGATCGCCCCGATCGAGCTGCCGGAGGACTGAGCTCCCCGGTGATCAGGGCCGGTCGAGCGGGGTGAGCAGCATCCGCCCGACCAGGCCCACCGACCGGTCGAGGCGTTCGGTGAACTCCTCGGCCAGGTCGGGCAGCCGCCGCAGCTGCCACAGCGAGCGGGCGGCGAGCCAGGCCCCGTCGCGGGCCCGGTCCAGGCTCCAGCAGCCGAGCAGATGCGTCAGCGGGTCCGCGACCTCCAGGAGGTCCGGGCCCGGCATCAGTTCCTCCCGGATGCGCTCCTCGAGCAGTACGAGGATGTCGCCGACCCGGTCGAACTCGTCCTCCAGGTCCGCGGGCGCGCACTCCAGGGTCCGGCAGGTGTCGACCACGGCGAGGGCCAGGTCGTGGCCGATGTGCGCGTTGATGCCGGCGAGCGCGAACTGCAGGGGCCGTACGCCGGGGTGGCGGCGGTAGTGGAAGAGCGGGCGCCAGCAGGCGGGGGCCCGGGCGCCGGCGGCGACGGCCTCGACGACCGCGAGATAGCGCTGGGCGAACCGTACGTCCAGGGTGGCGGCGGCCCGCCGGTCGGCGAAGGTGCCCGCCTCGATGGCGTGGCCGATCTCCTCGGTGACGGTCAGATAGACCCGGTTGAACACCGCGACCCCGTCGGCCGGGTGCCAGGCCGCGCGGAAGGCCCGCATCCGGTCCACCACGGGGTCGACGGCGGTGAAGGGCCCGACGGGGAGCTGCTGCGTCTGCGCCATGGGTGCAGCGTGGCAGCCGGGGGACCGGACGGGGGCGTTCCGCCGCCCGGCTTCCCCAGAACGGGCGAATCGGCTACTGCTTGGCGGCCTTCTCGTCGCCGGACGTGCCCTCGTAGGAGCTGGTGCCGGAGTCGAGGAGCGGCTCCTGCTGCTTGAGGTGGGCCGGGGCGAAGGCGCGCAGCACGTGGTAGCCGGTGATGACGACGATCGTGCCCAGGGCGATCCCGCCGAGCTCGAAGGTGTCGGTGAAGGTGAGCTTCACCCCGCCGACGCCGATGATGATGCCGGCCGCGGCGGGCACCAGGTTGAGCGGGTTGCGCAGGTCGACCTTGGCGTTGATCCAGATCTGGGCGCCGAGCAGGCCGATCATGCCGTAGAGGATCACGGTGATGCCGCCGAGGACACCGCCGGGGATCGCGGCCACGACCGCGCCGAACTTGGGGCACAGGCCGAAGAGCAGCGCGAAGCCGGCCGCGGCCCAGTAGGCGGCGGTGGAGTAGACGCGGGTGGCTGCCATGACGCCGATGTTCTCGGAGTACGTGGTGTTCGGCGGGCCGCCGACGGCGGTGGAGAGCATGGAGGCGGCGCCGTCCGCGGCGATCGCGGTGCCGAGCTTGTCGTCCAGCGAGTCGCCGGTCATCTCGCCGACGGCCTTGACGTGTCCGGCGTTCTCGGCGATCAGCGCGATGACCACCGGCAGGGCCACGAGGATCGCGGACCACTCGAAGCTGGGGCCGTGGAGGGTGGGCAGGCCGATCCAGTCGGCCTGGGAGACGCCGGAGAGGTCGAGCCGCCAGTGGTCGGTCACCTGGCCGCTCGGGGACACCGAGTGGATCTTGCCGAAGACCAGGTCGAAGACCCAGGAGATCGCATAGCCGAAGATCAGGCCGAGGAAGATCGCGATCCGCGACCAGAAGCCGCGCAGACAGACCACCGCGAGGCCGGTGAAGAGCATCACGAGCAGGGCCGTCCACTGGTCCTGCGGCCAGTACGTGGAGGCCGTGACCGGGGCCAGGTTGAAGCCGATCAGCATGACCACGGCGCCGGTGACCACCGGGGGCATCGCCGCGTGGATGATCCGCGCGCCGAACCTGCGCACCGCGAGGCCCGCCAGGAACAGCACCGCGCCGACCACGAACACCGCGCCGGTCACGGTGGCGCTGGTGCCGCCGGAGGCCCGGATCGCGGCGGCGACGCCCACGAAGGAGAGCGAGCAGCCGAGGTACGAGGGGACGGTGCCCCGGGTGGCGAGCAGGAAGATCACGGTCGCGACGCCGGACATCATGATCGCGAGGTTCGGGTCGAGCCCCATGAGCACCGGCGCCACGAACGAGGCGCCGAACATCGCGACCACGTGCTGGGCGCCGAGCCCGACCGTCCTGGGCCACGACAGCCGCTCGTCCGGCCGGACGACGGCCCCCGGAGCGGGGGTCCTCCCGTCGCCGTGCAGGGTCCAGCGCACGCCGAGACTCATGTGGTCGCTCCCGTTCTCATGGGGCCGTGGCCGATTCGAGGCCGTCGAATATCAGCCGTCATGGTAGTGGGCCGCAGGTCAGCGGACCCCTTCCGTGGCGTCGGCCTGCGCCGCCCCGGCCCTGGTCCGGGTCCCCGTCCGCAGCACCCCGGCGCCGAGGACCAGACCGAACGCCAGCAGGGTGACGAGGCCGAAGGAGAGGACCAGGGAGGTGGCGTTCGCGATGCCGCCGATCGCCGAGGGGGCGATGAGCCCCGAGGTGTACGTGATGGTGGCGACGCCCGCGATGGCCTGGCTGGGGTTCGGGCCGCTGCGCCCGGCGGCGGCGAAGGCGAGCGGGACGACCACCGCGACGCCGAGCCCGATCAGTCCGAATCCCGCCATCGCCAGGGCCGCGTGCGGGGCGGTGACCACGAGCAGCCCGCCGAGCGTGGCGGCGAGACCCCCGGCCCGTACGGTGCGCACCGCGCCGAAACGGTCCACGACCCGGTCGCCGGCCAGTCGCGCGACGGCCATGGTCAGCGCGAAGGCGGTGGTGGAGGCGGCGGCCAGGCCGGCCGATGTGCCCAGCTCGTCCTTGAGGTAGACCGCGGACCAGTCGAGGCTGGCCCCTTCGGCGAAGACCGCGCAGAAGCCGATGGCGCCGATCACCAGGGCGGACCTGGGGGGCAGTGCGAAGCGCGGGGGCGCCTCCTCCTCGGGGGCGCTGCGCAGGTCGAGGACGCCCTGGCAGAAGAACAGGCCGAGGGCGGTGAGGACCAGGGCGGCGATCAGGTGGTGCAGCCGCGCGTCGCCGCCGAGGTGGGCGGCGAGGGTGCCGGCCGCGGAGCCGAGCAGGGCGCCCGCGCTCCACATGCCGTGCAGGCTCGACATGATCGAGCGGCCGAGCCGGGTCTCGACCTCGACGCCGAGGGCGTTCATGGCCACGTCGGACATGCCCGCGGTGGCCCCGTAGACGAGGAGCGCGGCGCACAGCCCGTAGACGTTCGGGGCGAGCGAGGGCAGGGTCAGGGAGAGCGTCCACAGGGTGAGCAGCCCGCGCAGTGCGGTGCGGGCGCCGAAGCGGTGGCTGATCGCCCCGGCCAGCGGCATCGCCAGGGAGGCGCCGATCGCGGGGAAGGCGAGGGCGAGCCCGAGCTGTCCCGCGCTGACGCCGCTGTGCTCCTGGATCCAGGGGATGCGGGTGGCGAAGCTGCCGGTGACCGCGCCGTGCACGCAGAAGACGGCGGCGACGGCGAAGCGGGCGCGCCGCAGCCGTTCCGTGCCGAGTGCTTCCATTCCTGTTCCCTCCCCGGGGTTCGTGTCTGCGCCGTAAACTATCAGGAACCCTGCCTGATAAATAGTGAACGGCGATCGGCCCCCGGCAGGCATCTGAGAGGATCACCGCATGGCCGCATCCCCGAGCACCGCCCGGGCCATCAACGACCGGCTCGCCCTGCGCCTGCTCCAGGACGAGGGCCCGTTGACGGCGACCCAGCTCAAGACTCTCACCGGACTCTCCCGCCCCACCGTCGCCGACCTCGTCGAACGGCTCAGCGGCTCCGGACTCGTCCAGGTCGTCGGCGAGGCGGGCGCCGAGCGCCGCGGCCCCAACGCCAAGCTGTACGGGATCGTGGCCGACCGCGCCCATCTCGCCGCCCTCGACGTGCGCACCCGGTCCGTGGCGGTCACCGTCACCGATCTGCTCGGCGCCACGCTGGCCGAGGCCGCCGCGCCCGTGGGCGACCACGTCGGCACGGGTCACGCCGTGGAGAAGGCCGTCACGCTCCTGGAGCGGACCGCGAAGGAGGCCGGCGCCGACCGGCTCCACACCGTCGCCGTCGGCGCGCCCGGCCTCATCGACCCGGCCACCGGCGAACTGCGCGACTCCACCGGACTGCCCGCCTGGCACCGCCGCCTCATCGACACCCTCCAGGAGCGGCTCCCCGCCGAGGTCCTGGTCGAGAACGAGACCAACCTCGCGGCCGTCGCCGAACTGCGCGAGGGCGCGGCCCGCGACCGCGACGACTTCGTCCTGCTCTGGCTCGGCCAGGGGGTCGGCGCCGCGGTCGTCCTGGACGGCAGGCTGCGCCGCGGGGCCTCCGGCGGCGCCGGGGAGATCGGCTTCCTGCCCGTGCCCGGCACCTCGGGGCTGCCGTCGGCCTTCGGCTGCGACGGCGGCTTCCACGAGCTGGCGTGTGTCGCCGCCGTCGAGGCCCTGGCCGTGGCCCACGGCCTCGACCCGGCGACGGCGCTCGCCTCGGGACACGGCCCCTTCCTCGACGCCCTCGCCCACCGCCTCGCGATCGGCGCGGCGGCCGTGGCCTCCGTCCTCGACCCGGGCTGTGTGGTCCTGGCCGGCGAGACCGGCCATCAGGGCGGCCCGGAGCTCGCCGCCCGCGTCGAGGCCGCGCTCGGCACGCTCTCGCCGCTGCGCACCGAGGTGCGTGCCACCGCGCTCGGGGACACGGCGGTCCTGCGGGGCGCCCTCCTGCGGGCCCGCGACGCGGCCCAGGACGTGCTCTTCCCGTAGCGGCCCCTGGGAACGCGCCGGCGCCGCGCCCCGGACAGGGGGACGCGGCGCGGGCGGGAGGCCCGGCGGCGGCAAGGGCCGTGAGCGCGCCGCCGGGGGTTTATCGGGGGGGCAGGGGGTGCCGGCTAGCAGGCGCCCTGGTCCTTCCAGACGCCCCACTCGCCGGTCGTGCCCGGCTCCTCGTTCTGCGTCCACCACTGGGCCTTCCACGTGTGTCCCTTGTGGGAGACGAGGTTGCCCGCGTTGTAGACCGTGCCGGCCACGTACGCCGGGGCGGTGCAGGTGCCGCCCGTGGGGGTCGGGGTCGGAGTCGGCGACGTGGTGCCGGTCGGGGTCGGCGTCGGCGTGGGCGTGGTCGGCGTCGGGGTCGGCGTCGGCGTCGAGCCGCCGGGCTCCACGACGGTCGTGCCGCGCGCCAGGTCGCCGGCGAGGGCGTACGCGGTGCCGTTGATGTTCACCGTCCAGTTCGACGGGGTCGAGACCGGCAGGTAGTAGTTGAACGCCACGTCCACGGTCGCGCCGGGGGCCAGCGACTGCCAGGCCGGAAGCTTCAGGGAGACCCGGTGGAAGTCGCCCTTCAGGCCGCCCACGTTGCTGCCCGTGTGGTCGCTGCTGATCACCTTGGTGCCGAAGCCGGACTGGTCGGAGGCGTTGTTCGGAGCCGAGGTCGCGTAGTCGAACTGGAACTCCGTGCCGCCCGGCAGCGTCGTCTGCGTGTTGTTGGTGATCTTGACCTTCGGCGTGATCGGGTAGTTGGAGTCGCCCAGTTTGAACTCGGTGAACTCCACGCCCACGTTGACGGCCTTGGTCGGCAGCGCGGCGTTGGACTTCTTCGCGCCGTACGGGGTCGCCGCCTTGAACTTGTCGTACATCAGCGAGGTGAGCGTGGAGCCCATCTCGTACTGGCCCTTGCCGGCGTTCCAGGCGTAGTCGCCCGCCATCTCCCAGACCATGGTGCCGCCGATGCCGCGGCTGACCACGTAGTCGGCCTTGGCGGCCACGGACTGCTCGTCCTCGGTCGAGAGGAAGACCTTCTTCTGGGCGTTCCACAGCCACGGGGCGACCAGCGTGGAGTCGTACTTGCGGGCGTAGGTGCCGGTCAGCGTGGTGTTCGCGGGGAAGCCGTACGAGGTGACGTAGTCGCCGACGATCCCCTTCTCCAGGTTCTTGGCGTGCCACATGGGGTTGGAACCGGCGGGCGACTCCTGCCCGTTGGTGTCCTTGTCGTGCCACAGGTTGTCGATGCCGGAGGCGCCGTCACCGCACTTGGTCAGGCCGGAGCCGGCCGGGCAGGTGGTCGCGGAGGCCTTGCCCCACAGACCGTCGGTGCCGCCCTGCACGTTCTTGTGGCCGCGGGTGTAGTAGGGCAGGCCGATGTTGATCCGGCCGGCCGGCATCGAGCCGCGGAAGTAGTGGTAGGCCCAGTCGGTGTTGAGGTAGCCGATGGAGCCGTACTGCGAGGAGCCGTAGACGTTGGCGGCGGCCAGCTCGGCGTCCTTGCCGTCGTCGAAGAGCGAGGCGTTGGGGCCGACGTACTCGTTCCAGGCGCCGTGCAGGTCGTAGGACATGATGTTGACGTAGTCCAGGTACTTCTGCATCTGGAACGTCTCCATGCCGCGCAGCAGATAGCCCGAGGAGGGCGCGGCGACGGTCAGCATGTAGTGCTTGCCGTCGGTGGCGCCGGCCCGGTCGAGCTTCTCGCGCAGGGACTTCATCAGCGCGGCGTAACCCTGGACGAGGCCCGCGCGGCGCCCGTTGGAGAGCTGCCAGTCGAGCGGGTTGCCGGCGTCCTTCATCGTCGTCGGGTACTCGTAGTCGATGTCGACGCCGTTGAAGCCGTACTTCCGGATGAAGTCGACGGCGGAGTTCGCGAACGTGTCGATCCCGGCCTGGTTGACCGACCCGTCGGCGTTGGTGGCCATCGAGTAGAAGCCGCCGGAGTTCACCCGGGCGCCGCTGTCGTCGAAGTAGCCGCCGGTCTCCGCCCAGCCGCCGACCGAGATCAGCGTCTTGACGTTCGGGTGCTGCTTCTTGAACTTGTTGAGGAGGTTGAAGTGGCCCTTGTAGGCGTACGCCGGGTCCATCTCGGCGCCCGCGACACCGGGCCAGGTCATCCCGGTGGCCGCGTTGTTCGGCCCGTCCGTGCCGACGGACAGTTTGTTGTCGCTGCCGATGTGGCCGAAGGCGTAGTTGATGTGGGTGATCTTGTCCCACGGGATGTCCTTGGCGAGGTACGCGGGCTCGCCGTTCTTCCCGGTGCGCCAGCCGGTGAAGTAGCCGATGACCCGGCGCTGGTGGTCCGCGCCCATCTTCTCGCGGCCCTCGGTGTCGTAGACCGAGCAGTACGGGACGTCGACGCCGGGCGTCTTGTAGAGGCCGTCGGGGCGACAGGACTCGTTGTCGGCCGCGTACGAGACGCCGCCGGAGGCGAGGGAGCTGATCAGCAGTCCGGCGACGGCGGCGCCGGAAGCGAGCAGCGAGGCCCTCTTCTTCGTGGGGGACAACACGATCGGTTCCTCCTGGGGAGGTTCAAGAAACACAACGAACAAGGGGGTGGGTCGTGTTGGGCCCGTGGAGTGCGCACTGCCGGCGGGCCGTACCTCGGAGGTGACACGGAGATTAAGAGGACTAGACCAGTGCGTCAATAGGTCTGGACCAACGAAGGATTCCGTGGGATGCTCATGCCAGGTTGTGAGTCAGCCCACAGGGCCCGGTCTTCTGGCCGGATCCCGGCCGTGGCACACTGGCCCTGTATCAGCAGCAGCGCACTCCGGGGTCGGTGTAATTCCGAACCGGCGGTATAGTCCGCGACCCGTCCGCAGCCAGCGGCCGGTTGACCAGGTGAAATTCCTGGACCGACGGTGAAAGTCCGGATGGGAGGCAGTGCGCGGCGGGTGACCCCTCGGACGAGGGGTGTGCCGGCCGTACGTCCGCTGGTCGCCGTATCGACAGATCGGCGTACCGGGGATCCGGCCTCGGCGCACCCTGCGCGAGGCGTCCTACCCGCTCTCTGTCGTCATCGACAGGCCCCGGAGTCCGTGCCCGAAGAGGCAGGAGGACCCGGTGGCCACGCCCGCCGACATCACCGCCATGCGGCGCGCCCTCGCGCTGGCCGCCCGCGGTCTCGGCTCCACCAGCCCCAACCCCGTCGTCGGCTGCGTCATCACCGACGCCTCCGGCCACCAGGTCGGCGAGGGCTGGCACCAGCGCGCCGGCGGCCCGCACGCCGAGGTCCACGCCCTGCGCCAGGCAGGCGCCCTCGCCCGCGGCGGCACCGCCTACGTCACCCTCGAACCCTGCAACCACACCGGCCGCACCGGCCCCTGCGCCCAGGCGCTGATCGAGGCCGGGATCAGCCGGGTCGTGTACGCGGTCGGCGACCCGAACCCGCAGGCCACCGGCGGTGCCGACACCCTCCGGCAGGCCGGCGTCGAGGTCCGGCAGGGCCTGCTGGAAGACGAGGCCGAAGCCGGGAACATCGCCTGGCTCACCTCCGTGCGCCTCGGCCGCCCCTTCGTCCGCTGGAAGTACGCCGCCACCCTCGACGGCCGGATCGCCGCCGCCGACGGCACCTCCCGCTGGATCAGCTCCCCCGAGTCCCGCGCCGACGTCCACCGGCTGCGCGCCGAGGCGGACGCCGTCGTCGTCGGCTCCGGCACCGCCCGCGCCGACGACCCCCATCTGGCCGTACGCGGCATCGAAGGCGCCGAGCAGCCGCTGCGGGTCGTCGTCGACACCGAGGCCACCGCCGTCAAGCTCGGCGCCCGGGTCCTGGACGCCGCCGCGCCCACCCTGATCGCCGTCGCCGAGGACGCCGAGACCAGCCTCCCGGACGTCCTCCGGCTGCCCAGGGCGGCCGGAGGCGGCCTGGCCGTCGACGCCCTCCTGGACGCCCTCCACACCCGGGGCGTCCGCTCCGTCCTCCTCGAAGGCGGCCCCACCCTCGCGGGCGCCTTCGTCGCCGCGGGCGCCGTCGACCAGGTCGTCGGCTATCTCGCCCCGGTCCTCCTCGGCGCGGGCCCCGCGGCCCTCGCCGACGCCGGAATCGGCACCATCGCCGAAGCGTTGCGGCTCCACGTCACCGACACCGCGCGCATCGGATCCGACCTCCGCATCACCGCCGTCCCCACCACCAAGGGAGCCTGACCGTGTTCACCGGAATCGTCGAAGAGCTGGGCGAGGTCGTCGCCGTCGAGCAGCTGGCGGACGCCTCCCGCTTCCGGCTGCGCGGCCCCCTGGTCACGCAGGACGCCAAGCACGGCGACTCCATCGCGGTCAACGGCGTCTGTCTCACCGTCGTCGAGCACGGCGACGGCGAGTTCACCGCCGACGTGATGGCCGAGACCCTCAAGCGCTCCTCGCTCGGCGCCCTGGAGGTCGGCTCCCGGGTCAACCTGGAGCGCCCCATGGCCGTCGGCGACCGCCTCGGCGGCCACATCGTCCAGGGCCACGTCGACGGCACCGGCACCGTCCTGGAGCGCACCCCCTCCGAGCACTGGGAGATCGTCAAGGTCGGGCTGCCCGCCCACCTCTCCCGCTACGTCGTCGAGAAGGGCTCCATCACGGTCGACGGCGTCAGCCTCACCGTCGTCGAGGCCGCGGCCGACTACTTCACCATCAGCCTCATCCCCACCACCCTCGCCCTGACCACGCTCGGCATCAAGCAGCCCGGCGCCCCGGTCAACCTCGAGGTCGACGTCATCGCCAAGTACGTCGAGCGCCTGCTCGGCCCGAACGCTCAGGAGAACGTCAAGTGAACTGGCTCAACTCCGAGGCGTTCAGCGCCTTCGGCCAGCACATCATGTGGTCCGACATGATCGGCAACACGATCGGCCTGATAGCCCTGGCCCTCGGCTGGCGCCGCTCCGTCCTCACCTGGCCCGCCCAGCTGCTCTCCGGCGTCATCCTCGTCGGCGCCTACGCCTCCGCCCACCTCAGCGGCGGCGTCGGCAAGCAGCTCCTCGTCATCGGCGTGGCCGTCTGGGGCTGGCGCCAGTGGAGCCGCGGCCGGCAGCAGGCCCAGGACGGCTCCATCGCCGTCCGCTTCGCCACCTGGAAGGAGCGCGGCCTCCTCCTCGGCGGCGCGGCCCTCGGCACCCTCGCCGTCGGCGGCCTCTTCACCCTCTACCCGTCGCTCTCCTGGAGCCCGTGGGCCGACGCGTACATCTTCGTCGGCACCCTCGTCGCGATGGTCGCCCAGGCCCGCGGCCTCGTCGAGTTCTGGTTCGCCTGGCTCCTCGTCGACCTGGTCGGCGTGCCGCTCGCCTTCAACAGCGGCCTCGCCTTCTCCGGCCTCGTCTACGTCATCTACTTCGCCCTCGTCATCTGGGGCATGCGCGACTGGTGGCTCCGGACGCGCACCGCCCCCGCTCTGGAAGGAGCCCACGCATGAGTGCGCTGCCTCTCTGGGACGCCACCGATCTCGCCCTCGACCCCGTCGAGCAGGCCATCCGCGACATCGCCGCGGGCCGGCCCGTCGTCGTCGTGGACGACGAGGACCGCGAGAACGAGGGCGACCTGGTCATCGCCGCCGAGAAGGCCACCCCCGAGGTCGTCGCCTTCATGATGAGCGAGTGCCGCGGGCTGATCTGCGCCCCCATGGAGGGGGAGGAGCTGGAGCGCCTCCGGCTGCCGCAGATGGTCGACCACAACACCGAGTCGATGAAGACCGCCTTCACCGTCTCCGTCGACGCGGCCCCCGCCCACGGCGTCACCACCGGCATCTCGGCCGCCGACCGCGCCACCACCCTGCGCATGCTGGCCGCCGGCACGTACGAGCCCGGCGACTTCGTCCGCCCCGGCCACATCTTCCCGCTGCGCGCCAAGCCCGGCGGCGTCCTCGTCCGCAACGGACACACCGAGGCCGCCGTCGACCTCGCCCGGCTCGCCGGACTGCGCCCGGCCGGCGCGATCGTCGAGATCGCCGGCGAGGACGGCGTCATGCTGCGGCTGCCCGAGCTGATCCCCTTCGCCCGCAAGCACGGCCTGACGATCATCTCCATCGAGGACCTGATCGCCTACCGCCGCTCCGCCGAGCCGACCGTGCGCCGCGAGGCCGAGGTCCAGCTGCCCACCGCGCACGGCGAGTTCACCGCGTACGGCTACCGCTCCATCGTCGACGGCGTCGAGCACGTCGCCCTCGTCCACGGCGACCTCGGCGACGGCGCGGACGTCCTGGTCCGCGTCCACTCCGAGTGCCTCACCGGCGACATCTTCCACTCGCTGCGCTGCGACTGCGGCCCCCAGCTGCAGGCCTCCATGGACCGCATCACCGAGGCCGGCCGCGGAGTCGTCGTCTATCTGCGGGGCCACGAGGGCCGCGGCATCGGCCTGCTGTCCAAGCTGCGCGCGTACGAGCTGCAGGAGCGCGGCCGCGACACCCTCGACGCCAACCTGGAGCTCGGGCTGCCCGCCGACGCCCGCGACTACGCGGCCGGCGCGCAGATCCTCGTCGACCTCGGCGTCCGCAGCCTGCGGCTGATGACCAACAACCCCGACAAGATCGACGCCCTCACCCGGCACGGCCTCACCGTCGAGGGCCGCGAGCCCATGCCGGTCACGGCGGGCGAGCACAACCTCCGCTATCTGCGCACCAAGCGCGACCGGATGGGCCACGACCTGCCCTGGCTGGACGGCACCGCCGCCTCCACCTGCGACAACCAGTAATCCCGCACGTACGACCGTAAACCGGCAAGGAGAAACATGAGCGGCAAGGGCGCACCCGTCCTCAGCGTGAAGAACTGCGGCGACCTCCGGGTCGCGGTCATCGCGGCCCAGTGGCACGAGAAGATCATGGACGGTCTCGTCGACGGCGCCCTGCGGGCCCTCGGCGAGCTCGGCATCGAGGAGCCCACCCTGCTCCGCGTCCCCGGCAGCTTCGAGCTCCCGGTGGTGGCGAAGGTGCTCGCCGGTCGCGGCTACGATGCCATCGTGGCGCTCGGCGTCGTCATCCGCGGCGGAACGCCGCACTTCGAGTACGTGTGCCAGGGCGTCACCCACGGCCTCACCCAGGTCTCGATCGACACCGGCGTACCCGTCGGATTCGGCGTCCTGACCGTCGACAACGAGGAGCAGGCCCTGGACCGGGCCGGCCTCGAGGGATCCTCCGAGGACAAGGGCCACGAGGCCGTCACCGCCGCCGTCGCCACCGCGACCACGCTGCGGACGGTCAGCGAACCCTGGCGCTGAGTGGCACCTTCGCACCCCGTACCCTTAGGACATCATGGCGAACAAAACCTTCGAAGAGCTCTTCGCCGAGCTCAAGCTCAAGGCCGAGACCGGCGACCCGGCGACCTCCCGCACCGCGGAACTGGTCGGCAAGGGCGTCCATGCCATCGGCAAGAAGGTCGTCGAAGAGGCCGCCGAGGTCTGGATGGCCGCCGAGTACGAGGGCAAGGAAGCCGCCGCCGAGGAGATCTCGCAGCTGCTGTACCACGTCCAGGTGATGATGGTCGCCCGCGGGATCTCGCTCGACGACGTCTACTCGCATCTCTGAGCACAGCGCACCCGAAACCCCGAACACCCCTGAAGAACACCTGAGGCAAAGGAAGCCCGTCCCATGCTGCGCATCGCCGTCCCCAACAAGGGTTCTCTCTCCGGACCTGCGATGGAGATGCTCCATGAGGCGGGCTACCGGCAGCGCAAGGAGTCCAAGGAACTCGTCACCGTCGACCCGGACAACGAGGTGGAGTTCTTCTACCTCCGCCCGAAGGACATCGCGATCTACGTGGCGTCCGGCCGGCTCGACATCGGCATCACCGGCCGCGACCTGCTCCTGGACTCGGGCGCCAACGCCGAGGAGATCCTGCCGCTGAACTTCGGCCGGTCCACCTTCCGCTACGCCACCCGCCCGGGCACCGCGAACGGCCCCGAGGACTTCCAGGGGATGACGATCGCCACCTCCTACGAGGGCATCGTCGCCAAGCACCTCGCCGAGCAGGGCGTCGACGCCTCCGTCGTGCACCTCGACGGCGCCGTCGAGACCGCGATCCAGCTGGGCGTCGCCCAGATCATCGCGGACGTCGTCGAGACCGGCACCAGCCTGCGCAACGCGGGCCTTGAGGTCATCGGCGAGCCGATCCTCACCTCCGAGGCCACCGTCATCCGCCGCACCGGCGCCCCGGCCGACGACCCGAAGGTCCAGCAGTTCCTGCGCCGCCTCCAGGGCGTCCTCGTGGCCCGCTCGTACGTGATGATGGACTACGACTGCCGCGCCGAGCACCTGGAGCAGGCCGTCGCCCTCACCCCCGGCCTCGAGTCGCCCACCGTCTCGCCGCTGCACAACGAGGGCTGGGTCGCCGTCCGCGCCATGGTCCCCGCCAAGGAGGCGCAGAAGGTCATGGACGACCTGTACGAGCTGGGCGCCCGGGCCATCCTCACCACGGCCATCCACGCCTGCCGCCTCTGACCCCGTCCCGCCCGCGGGCGGGACGCCCCCCGCCCGCAGGAATCGCGCAAGGAACCCGCATGTCCGAGCCCACCGACTCCGTCCTCCCGGTCACCTTCCGGCCGGCCCGCACCCGGGTCGTGCTGCTGACCGTCGGCCTGGCGATGTTCGTCGTCATCACCGCCGTCGGGCTGATGCTGGAGAAGCTCGGACCGGGGGAGCGGGCCAGCTTCGTCTTCACCGCCGCGCTCTTCCTCGGGGTCCTGGTGCTGCTGAGCCGGCCCAAGGTGGTCGCCGACGACGAGGGTGTGACGGTCGTCAACATCACCCGGACGCGCCGACTCGCGTGGGCCGAGATCCTCAAGGTCAATCTGCGCCCCGGCGACCCCTGGGTCTTCCTCGACCTGAGCGACGGCACCAGCCTGCCCGCGCTGGGCATCCAGCCCGGCATCGCCAGGGAGTCGGCCATCCGCGACGCCCGCGCGCTCCGCGCCCTCGCCGACAGCCACGGCACCGGCAGCGAGACGGCCTGACACCCTGACCCGTCCCCCATACGGGGCCGACCCCCTGCCCCCGGTGGCACGGGCGTGACTACTCTTGAGGCGGTGGTGCCGAGCGGCACCACCGCCTCGCGTGTGCAGGGCCGCCCGCCGGCGGCCCGCGAGGCAGCCCTACGACCCGAGGAGTGACTCCCTCCGGCAATGGACGGATCGTCCGGTAGTACCTGCGCCGCCCGCTCACCCGAGGCGGCGGCATGATCATCTCGCTTCTGCTGCTCGCCGCAGCCTTCCTTCTCATCCTCGCCAACGGCTTCTTCGTGGCGGCCGAGTTCGGCCTCGTCACCGTGGAACGCCCCGAGGCCGAACGCGCCGCGGCCGAAGGCGACCGCCGGGCCCGCACCGTGGTGAGGGCGCTGCGCGAGCTGTCCTTCCAGCTCTCCGGCACCCAGCTCGGCATCACCATCACCTCGCTCGTCACCGGCATGCTCGCCGAGCCCGCGCTCGCCCGGCTGCTCGACGGGCCGCTCCGCGCGACCGGCCTGCCCGAAGGGGCCGTCTCCGGCATCGCGGTGGTCGTCGGCATGCTGCTGGCCTCCGCCGTCCAGATGGTGGTCGGCGAGCTCGTGCCCAAGAACTGGGCGGTCTCCCGGCCGCTCCAGGTGGCCCGCTTCGTCGCCGGACCGCAGCACGCCTTCTCCGCCCTCTTCCGGCCGGTGATCGCCCTGCTCAACCGGGTCGCCAACCGGCTGGTCCGGCTGCTCGGCGTGGAGCCCACCGACGAGCTCGACTCGGCGCGCACCCCGGGGGAGCTGGTCTCCCTCGCCCGGCACTCGGCCCTCGCCGGCGCCCTCGAACAGGACACCGCCGACCTCTTCGTACGGACCCTGTCGCTGGGCGGGCTCACCGCCGAACAGGTCATGACCCCGCGGGTGAAGATGAGCGCCCTGCAGTCGGACGCCACCGCGGCCGACGTCCTCAACCTCACCCGGGCCACCGGCCTGTCCCGCTTCCCCGTCTACCGCGAGCGGATCGACGAGATCGTCGGCATGGTGCACCTCAAGGACGCCCTCGCCGTGGTCCCGCACGAGCGGCACCGGGTCCCCGTGGGCCGGATCGCCGTCCCGCCGCTGCTCGTCCCCGAGTCGCTGCCCGCCCAGGCGCTGCTCGAACGGCTGCGCCGCGAGCAGCCGATCGCGGTCGTCGTCGACGAGTACGGCGGCACCGCCGGCGTCGTCACCCTGGAGGACATCGTCGAGGAGCTCGTCGGCGAGGTCCGCGACGAGCACGACACCGCCGCCGACGAGCGGCCCGAACTGGCCGCCGTCCCCTCGGAGGACGGCCAGCAGACCTGGGAGGCCGACGGCTCCTGCCGGGTGCACACCCTGCACCGGATAGGCCTCGACGTGCCCGACGGGCCGTACGAGACGGTCGCCGGGCTCGTCGCCGACCTCCTCGGGCGGATCCCCGCCCCGGGCGACCGGGCGGAACTGCCCGGCTGGCGGCTCTCGGTGCGCCAGGTGGACCGCTACCGCGCCGAGCGGGTGCGGATCGTGCGCACCGCCCAGGTGCCCGTCGGCGCGGAGGCGGCCCGATGAGCCTGCTCCCGCTGCTGTTCGCCGTCCTGCTCGTGCTGGCCAACGGCTTCTTCGTCGGCGCCGAGTTCGCCCTCGTCTCCGTGCGCCGCAGCCAGATCGAGCCGCTCGGCGGCTCGCGCGCCCGCCAGGTCCTGTACGGCCTGGAGAACCTGCCGCAGATGATGGCCGCCGCCCAGTTCGGCATCACCGTCTGCTCGCTGACCCTCGGCGCGGTCGCCGAGCCCACCGTGGCCCGGCTCCTCGAACCGGTCTTCCACGCCGTGGGCGTGCCCGAGGGCCTCATCCACCCGCTCGGGTACGTCCTCGCGCTCGCCGCGGTGGTCTTCCTCCACCTCGTGATCGGCGAGATGGTCCCGAAGAACCTGGCCATGGCCGACCCGGAGCGGACCGCGCTCTGGCTCGGCCCGGGCCTGGTCGGCTTCGCCCGGCTCTGCCGCCCGGTGACCAGCGCACTCGGCGCCTGCGCCCGGGGTGTCCTGAAGGCCTTCCGCGTGGAGCCCAAGGACGAGGTCGAGGCCGTCTTCACCCGTGCGCAGCTCGGGCGTCTCGTCGAGGACGCCGGCCAGGCCGGACTGCTCGACCCGGCCGAGCAGGAGCGTCTGGAGGACGCCCTGGAACTGGGCACCCGCCCCGTCACGGACGTCCTCATCCCCTCGGCCTCGCTGGTGACGGTCTCCCCGTCGGTGACCCCGCGCGAGATCGAGGAGCTGACGGTCCGCACCGGCTACTCCCGCTTCCCGGTGTGCACCGAGGGCCGGGGCACCTTCATGGGCTTCGTGCACGTGAAGGACGTCCTCGACCTGGAGGACCGCGAGCGCGCGGTGCCCCAGCAGATGTGGCGCCCGATGGGCACGATCCGGGCCGAGCTCCCGCTGGACGACGCCCTCACCGTGATGCGCCGCGCCGCCACCCACCTGGCGCAGGTGGCGGACGCCTCCGGCCGGGTGCTGGGGCTCGTCGCCCTGGAGGACGTCCTGGAGATGCTGGTCGGCGAGGTCCGCGACCCGGCCCACCGCCTGGCCCCGGCGCCACGACCGGAACGGGCGGCGGGGGCGCTGACGGGCTGAGGGGCCGAGGGCGGGCTCCGGGACATCGGATCCAGGTCAGATCCCCGGCGGCTCCTGCGGGCCGCGGTCGATCGGACCGCGGCCCGACAGGACCTCGCCGTAGGCCTGCATCAGGTCCGGGAGCCGCAGCGTGGCCAGGTCCTCGCGGGTCGGGGTGGACGGATAGCCGGAGAGCCGCAGGTCCCGGTACGCGCAGGACTTCTCGTACAGGGTGCGCAGGAAGCGTCCGTTGCCGAGCTCGTCGATCCAGCCCTGCTCGACGACGTGCGCGCTGATGGAGCGCAGCTCGTCGAGCGCCTCCTCGTCCCAGCCGTCGCCGTTGGCGGCGGCCAGGACCTCGCCGATGGCGGTGAGCTCCAGCGGGCGGTACGAGGGAAAGTCGACGCGGGTGGTGAACCGGGAGGACAGGCCGGGGTTGGCGGCGAGGAGCCGGTCCATGCCCTCGGGGTAGCCGGCGAGGATCACCACGAGGTGGTCCCGGTTGTCCTCGGCGCGCTTGAGGAGCACCTGGAGGGCCTCGTCGCCGTAGGCGTCGCCCTTGCTGTAGCCGGAGTTGGAGAGGGAGTAGGCCTCGTCGACGAAGAGCACGCCGCCGACGGCCGAGTCGATGAGCTCGTTGGCCTTGACCGCGGTCTGGCCGAGGAACTCGCCGACCAGGTCGGCCCGCTGGGCCTCCACGAGGTGGTCGCCGCCGAGCAGCCCGAGCGCGTAGAAGACGCGGCCGAGGATGCGGGCGACGGTGGTCTTGCCGGTGCCGGAGGGCCCCGAGAAGACGAAGTGGCGTTTCGGCGGCTGCACCGGAAGGCCCTGACCGGCCCGTAGCCGGGCCATCTCCAGCTGCGCGGACAGGGCCTTGACCTGGCGTTTGACCGGTTCCATGCCGACCATGCGCTCCAGCTCCGCCAGTGCCTCGGCGAGCAGGGCCGGGTCGGTGGGGCTGGCGGGGAACCGGGGCGGCACCGGCTGCGGCGGGACGACCGCCTTCTGCCGGATGAAGTCCGGTGGCTCCGGCGGTGCGGGCGGCGGCACGGAGCCGGGCTTCAGGAGCAGGCCGTCGCCGCCCGCGCCCTCCGGCTCCGTCTGGGCGGCGTCCATGGCGTCCACCGCGTCCTGGCCGAAGCCGCCGAGCGCGACCGGGGCGAGCCCGGCCGGGTCGTCGGGGCCGTCGAAGCCGTCGTACTCGGCGATGGCCGCCAGCCGCGCGGCCGTGTCCATGAACGCCGGGTCGATCCGGTGCACCGCCCGGTACAGCGGTAGCGCGGCGGCGGTCCGGCCGGTCCCCTCGTGGGCCCGGGCCAGCCAGTAGCGCAGCTCCTTGCGCTGCGGCTGCTCGCTGCGGCAGCGCATGAGGGCGGTCGCGAGCAGCGGCTCGGCCTGCCCGTACATCTCCATCCGCACACGGGCCATCCCGCCGAAGAGCCCCGCCTCGATGCCGAGCAGCGGGTCGTCGACGAGCGGCTCGGTGTGCCGCACCAGTTGCTCCCAGTCCTTGACCAGGTACGAGCGGCAGGCGTGCAGAAAGCGGACCTGCGGGTCGGTGTCGACCGGAGGGAGCCCGGCGAGCGCCCGGTCGAGCTCGGGCACATGCCGGCCGTCGAGCCAGTGCGAGGCGTGCGCGAGCAGCAGGTCGCGCGGGCTCTCCAGCACCGGCTGCACCCACCAGCCGAGCCAGTACCAGGAGTTGAGGGTCCTGCGGTGCCGGGCCCGCTGCTCGCCGAACCGCTCGCGGTTGCGGTACATCCGCAGCAGGGCGGTGGTGGTGTCGATCCGCAGGGCGTGCAGCCCGAGCCAGCCGTCCGCCATGCCGGGATCGATGCGCACGGCCGTGCGGAACTCCTCCTCGGCCTGCGGGTAGGCGCCCATCGTGTAGGCGTCGACGCCGCGCAGCCAGGCGAGCTCGGCGGGGGCGTGCGCGCCCTGTGTGCCGATGTCCATCGGGTCCCCCACAACCGTCATCACGTGGACGGGAATTGACCGCACCGAGGGGCATCGTACCTGCGCAGGGGGTGCGTGATGAGGGAGAAGAAGCCGATCCGCGCTGATCGGGCGCGATCCGTCGGCAGCCCAGGGGTGGTGACCCTGGGTGAGGGGAGGGGCAGAACGAAGCCCCCGATCACGGGGGAACAACCGGGGGCTTCGCGTCTGCGGCGACTTCGGAGAGCCGCACATTGAGAACGTAAGACCTGTACGCCCCTTGGGTCAAGCGGAGTTGAGGCACTTGCGGAAGTGGAATTCCGTCTGCTCAGTTCGCAGCCAGAGGGTCGTCACGGTGTGTGATGATCTGGTTCGGGCTCGCTGTCACAGAGGGCCCGGCGAGCCACTCGTAACCCTCCTCGCGCTCCCGAACCAGCGTGTCCGCGAAGGGCCGCGAGGGGTCCTCGGCGAAGTGGCGAGTCTCCGCCACGGTCCAGCCGTCCCAGAACGAGGCGAGCTCCGGCCCGTCGCGGTGCCGGCCGCGCACCCAGGACTCCTCGGGGCCGCGCTCCATCCACAGCAGCCGCGCGAGGAACGGCCGGAGCGCCCGCCGCCCGGCGCCCACGCCCTCCACCAGCACCACCGGTTCCGGCGGGAGCGGCCGGGGCGGGCCGAAGGCGCGCAGATTCCAGTCGTACGGGCGGTAGAGCGCCGTCTCGCCCCGGGAGAGCGGCCCGATCACCTCGGCGAGCATCCGCCCGGTCCACTCGAAGAGCTCCTCGTGGGTGGCGAGGTCGTCGAGGTGGAGCACGGGCGCGGAGCCCAGCGCCCCGGAGAGGCGGGCGGCCAGCGTGGACTTGCCGGAGCCGGCGTGCCCGTCGACCGCGACGATCCGCACCGGTCCACAGGAGGGCGGCAGCCGGCGCAGCGCGGCGGCCACGAGGTCGAGGTCGGTCATGGACCCAGCGTAGGCGAGCCCGCCGTCGCAGGTCAGCGAGGGGAGCGGTGCCAGTGGACAAGACCAATATTGCTCGGGCGGCACGCGTCGAATCGCTGGCCGAAGGCGTCGGGGAGCCGCGATAGTGGGCGCGTCGAGGTGTCCGGGCCTGACCGGCGGGACACCTCACGCCCCGTCCGTTCGCATCGCCCGTTCTCGACTGGGGGTCCCCGTCCATGCCCAGCTCCACCCCGCGCAGGACCGTCCTCGCCGCCGCCCTCGCGGCGGCCGCCGGCACCGCCGCGGCCACCGCCGCGCCCGCCTCCGCAGCCGGGGTCGCCCCGGCCGCGGAATGCCTCGACGACTGCGCGGAGACCGAGGGCCACGCCCCGGCGCCCGGACTCGTCGACAACCGCTTCTGGAGCACCTACACCGACTGGCGCTGCGGCACGTCCGCCGGCACCCGGGCCGTCGCGGGGCACCGCCCCGGCCTGGTCATCGGCATTCCGGCCGGCCGCACCGACTACACCGACCCGCACACGGGCCGGGTGAGCGGCTGGGAGTACGCGACCTGGACCTCGCCCACCCACACCTCCGCCGTGCCCGCCACCGAGGTCATCGCCTCCTGGAACGCCGACACCCCGCCCGGCACCTGGCTCCAGGTCGAGCTCTCCGGCACCTACAGCGACGGCGGCGAGACGCCCTGGTTCGTGATGGGCCGCTGGGCGGCCGGGGACGGCGACATCCGCCGCACCTCCGTCGACGGCCAGACCGACGGCAGGGCCTCCATCTGGACCGACACCTTCTCCGTGGACGACGCGGCGAGCGGCCTCCGCCTCGTCTCGTACCGACTGCGCCTCACCCTCTACCGGGCGCCCGGCACGAGCCTCACGCCCACCGTCCGGCGGCTCGGCGCGATGGCCTCGGACGTCCCCGACCGCTTCACGGTCCCCGCCTCCGTGCCCGGCCTCGACCACGAGCTGACCGTGCCGCGCTACTCGCAGAACGTCCACGTCGGCCAGTACCCCGAGTACGACAACGGCGGCGAGGCCTGGTGCAGCCCCACCTCCTCGCAGATGATCGTCGAGTACTGGGGCCGCGGTCCCTCGCCCGAGGACCTCGCCTGGGTGAACCCGGCCTTCGCCGACCCCCAGGTCTGCCACGCGGCCCGCTTCACCTACGACTACCAGTACGAGGGCTGCGGCAACTGGCCCTTCAACGCCGCCTACGCCGCGAGCTACCCGGACATGAACGCGGTCGTCACCCGGCTGCGCTCGCTCACCGACCTGGAGACCCTGATCCGCGCGGGCATCCCGGCCATAACGTCGCAGTCCTTCCGCAAGGACGAGCTCACCGGCGCCGGCTACGGCACCTCGGGCCACCTGATGACCGTGATCGGCTTCACCGCCGACGGCGACGTGATCGCCAACGACCCGGCCTCACCCAGCAACGAGGCCGTCCGCCGGGTCTACAAGCGGCGCGAGTGGGAGAACATCTGGCTCCGCACCAAGCGCTACAACGCCACCGGCAAAGTGGTCTCCGGCACAGGCGGGGTGTGTTACCTCTACTTCCCCGACCGCCCGACTCCCGCACAGCGCAAGGCCCTTGCCGTCGTCGGGATCTCCTGACCGGCTCCCGCGGGCCGGGCGGCCCCGGGGCACGGTGACGTACGTCTCTACCCCGGGGCGCCGGCCGCTGGCAGGGTGGTGGGCATGAGCGCCACCTCCCACGCCACCTCCCACGCCGCCGCCCGTCTCCGCGCGCGCACCGGCGGCCCCAAGGACAACGGACCGAAGATCCTGGAGCACGTTCTCGGCTGGACCCTGGTGGTCGTCCTCGCCATGTTCGTCACCCAGGCCGGCCTGATGTGAAGCGGCCGAGGCCGACCGCCACGGCCAGCGCGCCGAGCGCCACGCCCACCGGGTAGCCGCCGAGCCGGGTCGCGGTGACCGACAGCACCGCCAGCGCCGCGGTGAGCGGCGTCGCCCGGGCGGGCGTGGGCGGCCGCAGCCAGAGCAGCACGCCGGCCGCGAGCAGGACGAGGCCGACGCCGAGCCCCGCGATCCCCGTGACCCCGAGCGCCGCGAGGGCGGCCGGGGGCGCGAGCTGGGCCAGGAGCAGGACGGCGCCGCCGGCCACGAGCGGCAGCACCACCCGGAGCGGTGCGGCGTTCCTCGGCACGGTCCTTCCCCCCTCGCCGGCGCGTGTCGGCTGGGGAGCGTAGGGAGGGGGCGTGCAGGAGTCAACGCATCCGTACCGGCTCGACCGCGGTGGGGGAGGCGTGCGCGGGCGTACGGGATCCCCGGACCGGCCGTGGCAGGCGCGCCGCGCCCCGGGTGAGCCGGGCCCGCCGCGCGGGCATACTCCCTCCGCCACGGGCGCTCCCCGCGCGCCCCGCCCCGCGCCGGGGCAGCATCGGCAGTGACGAACGCCCGAGAGGGAGGAGTGCGCCGCCCATGCCCGACCGCGCCCCGCAGCACGTGGAACGCCGGCTGCCCACCGAGGAGGCCCAGGAGCTGCTCGCCCTGGTCCGGGAGATCGCCGAGCGGGAGATCGCGCCCCGCGCGGCCGAGGAGGAGGCCGCGGGCCGCTTCCCGCGCGAGCTCTTCTCGCTGCTGTCCTCCTCCGGTCTGCTCGGCCTCCCGTACGACTCCGCGTACGGCGGCGGGGACCAGCCGTACACCGTCTACCTCCAGGTCCTCGAAGAGCTCGCCGCCGCCCGCCTCACCGTGGCCCTCGGGGTCAGCGTGCACAGCCTGTCCTGCCACGCCCTCGCCGCCTTCGGCACCGAGGAGCAGCGCGCCGCCCATCTGCCGGCGATGCTCGGCGGCGGGCTGCTGGGCGCCTACTGCCTCTCCGAACCGGCCTCGGGCTCCGACGCGGCCTCCCTGCGCACCCGGGCGGTCAGGGACGGCGAGGAGTGGGTGCTCGACGGCACCAAGGCGTGGATCACCCACGGCGGGATCGCCGACTTCTACACCGTCCTCGCCCGTACCGGCGCGGACGGCCCGAAGGGGATCACCGCGTTCCTGGTGCCGGGGGACGCGGAGGGGCTCGGCGCGGCCGCGCCCGAGCGGAAGATGGGGATGAAGGGCTCGCCGACCGCCCAGGTCCACCTCGACGGCGTCCGCGTCCCCGACTCCCGGCGCATCGGCGCGGAGGGGCAGGGCTTCACGATCGCGCTCGCCGCCCTGGACTCGGGGCGGCTCGGCATCGCGGCCTGTGCGGTGGGCGTGGCGCAGGCCGCGCTCGACGCGGCCGTCGCGTACGCGCGCGAACGACGCCAGTTCGGGCACCCGATCGCCGACTTCCAGGGGCTGCGCTTCCTCCTCGCTGACATGGCGACCCGGATCGAGGCGGGCCGCGCCCTGTACCTGGAGGCGGCGCGGCTGCGCGACGAGGGCCGGCCCTTCTCCCAGCGGGCGGCCATGGCGAAGCTGTTCTGCTCGGACACGGCGATGCAGGTCACGACGGATGCGGTGCAGGTGCTCGGCGGTTACGGCTACACCGCGGACTTCCCCGTCGAGCGGTTCATGCGGGAGGCGAAGGTGCTCCAGATCGTCGAGGGCACCAATCAGATCCAGCGCATGGTCATCGCACGTCACCTTGCCGGACCAGAGTCCCGCTGACGCGTACGGTGCGGTCCGCCCAGACCGGTGCCGCGGCCAGCCGGTGGCCGGGCAGGGTCCTGCCGTGGCTGGCCCAGAGGCTGAGCACCGCCTGGTAGATGGGCGGGTCCGCGGGGTGCGGCGCGGGCATCGGCAGGGGCGCCGGCTGCGGGGCGGAAACCTTGTGCGGAACCGATTCTTCAAAGTGCGGCTCGGACTGGCGGTGCCGGCCGTATCCGCTGGGTGTCGTATACAGCGTGGTCATGCCGGGACCAACGCCCCGGCCGTACCGCCGGTCACCGCCGGGGAGTGCCGAGCGGGAGTTCGACACGTCCCCGGCGTACGGGGCGGGTGCACGGCTCTGGCCCCTGACGCGGTTTCTGACGTACCGTCAACTTCCGTTCGCCGCCCAGGAGGTCACACGTGTCAGACGACCGGCCCGTCGCCCTCGACGAATACCCCGTGCACCAGGCGCCGCTCTCCATGAAGCACCACGTCAGCGGCGACCGGAACGCCTACGACCGGTGCATCTTCCACGTCTTCGACCACCAGGGCCGCGCCCTGCTCATCGCCGGTCTCGGCGTCTACCCCAACACCGGGGTCGTCGACGCCTACGCGACCCTGCGCACCGGCGACCGGCTGCACGCGGTCCGGGCCTCCGACGCCCTCGGCGACGACCGCATGGACCTCTCCGTCGGCCCCCTGCGCATCACCGTCGACGAACCGCTCCGGCGGCTGACCCTGCACTGCGCGCCCGACCCCGGCGACCCCGAGGGCCTCTCCTTCGACCTGGCCTGGACCGGCGACTTCCCCGCAGTCTGGGAGCCCCACCACACCCAGCGCCGCGGCGAGCGCCTCATCCTGGAAGGCCGCCGCTTCGTCCAGGCGGGCCACGTCACCGGCACCGTCCGGGCCGGCGGCGAGGAGTTCACCGTCACCGCGGGGGAGTGGACCGGCACCCGCGACCGCAGCTGGGGCGTGCGCCCGCTGCCCGGCGAAGAGGCGGGCCGGGCCGAGGAGTTCCGCCCCGAGGGCTTCCACTGGCTCTGGATACCCATGCGCTTCGACGACCGCTTCCTCATGGTCATCGCCCAGGAGGACGCCGACGGCTACCGCACCCTGAACGAGGCCCTGCTCGTACGGAACGGGCGGCGCGACACCCAGCTCGGCTGGCCCCGCACCGAGATCACCTACCGGCCCGGCACCCGCGACCCCGAGCGGGCCGTCATCCACCTCACCGACCCGGCGGGCAAGCCGCTGGAGATCGGCGTCGAGATCCTCGCCTCCTCGCCGCTCGCCGTCGGCGCCGGCTACCCGCCGGCCACCGACTGGCAGCACGGCAGCTGGCAGGGCCGCGACTGGACCGACCGGCGCGTCTACGACCTCTCCGAACCGGGCGCCCACCCCATGGCCGCCTACGGCGTCACCGACCACGCCGCCCGCTTCACCCTCGACGGCCGCACCGGCTACGGCATCTTCGAGCACGGCTCCTTCGGCCGCCACGACCCGAGCGGCTTCGCCGACTACTCCGCCACCGCTCCCTGACCCGCGGGTCCCCGCCCCCGGCCCGCCGTCCGACCCGGCCCCCGCCGACGCCCCTGGTCCGCCGAACCGGCCCCGATCCCCCGGCAGGCCCCACGACCCGAAGGAGCCCCATGGCCACCGCGCCCCGCCCCCGCACCACCACCCGGGACCCCGAGGAGCTCGGTCGGCGGCTGGCCGACTGGCTCGACGGGCGGCTCCCCGGTGCGCGTCTCCACGACCTGGCCGTGCCCGGCTCCAACGGCATGTCCAGCGAGACCCTGCTCTTCGACCTCGACCACCCCGACGCCCCCGTACGCGGCTGCGCCCTCAGGCTCGCCGCCGACCCCGCCGCGTACTCGGTCTTCCCCGTCTACGACATGGCCCGCCAGCACCGCGTGATGCGCCTGGTCGGCGAGCACACGGACGTGCCGGTGCCGCGCGTGCTGTGGCTGGAGGAGGACCCGACGCCGCTGGGCGCCCCCTTCTTCGTGATGGCCCGCGCCGAGGGCCGCGTCCCGCCGGACGTCATGCCCTACACGTACGAGGGCAACTGGCTGCACGCGGCCGAGGACGGCGAGCGGGAGGCCCTGGAGGCCGCCTCGGTCGCGGTCCTCGCCCGGCTGCACGACCAGTTCCCCGCCAAGGAGGCCGAGTTCCTGCTGCCGGACGGCACGGGCAGTCCGCTGCGCCGCCACGTCGACGCCCAACGGGACTACTACGCGTGGGTGGTGGAAGGGCTCGCCCCCTCGCCGCTCATCGAGTCGGCCTTCGACTGGCTGGAGGCGCACTGGCCCGCCGACGAGGGACCTGCCGTCCTCAACTGGGGCGACGCCCGCATCGGCAACATCGTCTACGACGGGTTCACGCCCGCGGCCGTCCTCGACTGGGAGATGGCGGCCCTCGCCCCGCGCGAGGTGGACCTCGGCTGGACCGTCTATCTGCACCGCTTCTTCCAGGACCTCACCGTCAGCTTCGGGCAGCCCGGACTCCCCGGCTTCCTGCGCCGCGAGGACGTCGAGCGGCGCTATGCCCGGCTCACCGGGCACACCCCTCGCGACATGGAGTTCCACACTCTCTACGCGGCGCTGCGGCACGCGATCGTGATGCTGAGGATCGCGTACCGGCAGGCGTACTTCGGAGAGGTCGAGGTGCCGGAGAACCCGGACGGCCTGATCCTGCACCACGCCACCCTCGCGGCGATGGTGCAGGGACGCTACTGGTGAGGCTCAGGCGGCGCGGCGCAGCTGCGACGGCTTGATCGGACGCGAGCCCGGACCGCCGACGTGCGAGAAGGGCTGCGTCCGCCAGTCCAGGCCCTGGGGGAGCGTCAGGAGCAGGGCGGTGTCCTGCTCCTGTACCTCCAGCGTCTCGTCCGCGGGGCGGGCGTCGGCGGCGGGGCGCCCCGTACCCGTGCAGACCGTCAGCACGAAGGGGTTCCACGGCGTCGGGCACAGCGCGTGCTCCGGCAGCGCGTCCTCGTCGGCGAGCAGCGCGATGGGCTGGACGCAGTCCGGGCAGACCACCCGGTACATCTCAAAGGTGTCGTACGCGTCGAGCTCGTCGGACGTGTCGACGGAATCAACAGGCTCCTGCATGGAGATCTCCCCCTCGGACGGGTCGGCCGGATCTGAGTGGCCTCGACCACAGCAAGCAATTCCCATACGGCCGGGTGCATAACCGTGAGGTCACGCCTGAGCCCCCGCAAAACCTGTGGCGTTCGTCACATGCCCGTCGCAGGTGCCCCGTGGATGCCCATAGCCAGGCATAAGGGAAGCCCCGGGCTGTGCCCCGGCCCCTTCGGGGCAATAGGGTCACCGCATGGAGGAGCTGGATCGTCAGATCGTCGAGTTGCTCGTCAAGGACGGGCGCATGAGCTACACCGACCTGGGCAAGGCCACGGGCCTGTCCACCTCGGCCGTACATCAGCGCGTCCGCCGCCTCGAGCAGCGCGGAGTCATCCGCGGCTATGCCGCCGTCGTCGACCCGGAGGCCGTCGGCCTGCCGCTGACCGCCTTCATCTCGGTGAAACCCTTCGACCCCAGCGCACCCGACGACACCCCCGACCGGCTCGCCGACATCCCCGAGATCGAGGCCTGCCACAGCGTCGCGGGGGAGGAGAACTACATCCTCAAGGTGCGCGTCGCCACCCCGTTGGAGCTGGAGCACCTGCTCAGCCGCATCCGCTCCCAGGCGCACGTCTCCAGCCGCACCACCGTCGTCCTGTCCACCCCGTACGAGGCCAGGCCGCCCCGCGTCTAGCCGCACCGGCCCCGGCCGCCCCCGAACCCGCTGGTAACGGGGGCGTCCGTAACGCCCTAGCCTGTTCGCATGAGTGCGTACGAACACCGCACCGTGCTGCTGCGCGGTGGAGAAGTCCACAGCCCCGCCGATCCCTTCGCCACCGCCATGGTGGTGGAGCGCGGGCACATCGCCTGGGTGGGGTCGGAGGGCGCCGCCGACGCCTTCGCCTCCGGCGTGGACGAGGTGGTCGACCTCGAAGGGGCGCTCGTCACCCCCGCGTTCGTCGACGCGCACGTCCACACGACCGCCACCGGTCTCGCCCTCACCGGCCTCGACCTGTCCGCCGCCACCTCGCTCGCCGAGGCGGCGCAGCGGATCCGCGCCTACGCCGAGGCCCGCCCCGCCGACCGCATCCTCATCGGTCACGGCTGGGACGCGGCCCGCTGGCCGGAGCGCCGTCCGCTCACCCGCGCCGAGCTCGACGAGCTGACCGGCGGCCGGCCGCTGTACCTCACCCGGATCGACGTCCACTCGGCCGTCGTCACCACCGCCCTGCTCGACCTCGTGCCCGGCGTCCGCGAGCTGACCGGCTTCCACGACGGGCAGCCGCTCACCGGTGACGCCCACCACGCCGTCCGCGCCGCCGCCTACGCGGCGCTCTCCCCGCAGCAGCGCACCGAGGCCCAGCGCGCCGCCCGCCACCACGCGGCCTCCCTCGGCATCGGCACCCTGCACGAGTGCGGCGGCCCCGAGATCTCCTCCGAGGACGACTTCACCGGCCTGCTGGACCTCGCCCGCAGCGAGCCGGGCCCCCGGGTCGTCGGCTACTGGGCCGACCTCGACATCGAGCGGGCCCGTGCCCTGGGTGCCCTGGGCGCGGCCGGCGACCTCTTCGCCGACGGCTCCCTCGGCTCCCACACCGCCTGCCTCCACGAGCCCTACGCCGACCGGACCGGCGCCGGCGTGTCCCACCTGGACGCGGCCGCCGTCGCCGCGCACGTGGTGGCCTGCACCGAGGCCGGGCTCCAGGCCGGCTTCCACGCCATCGGCGACGCCGCCGTCGACGCCGTGGTGGAGGGCGTCCGGGCCGCCGCCGAGAAGCTGGGCCTCGCCCGCATCCGTGCCGCCCGGCACCGCGTCGAGCACGCGGAGATGCTCACCCCCGGGTCGATCGCGGCCTTCGCCGAGCTGGGCCTGACCGCCTCCGTGCAGCCGGCCTTCGACGCGTACTGGGGCGGCGACGAGGGCATGTACGCCGACCGGCTCGGGGTCGAGCGGGCCCGCACCCTCAACCCGTACGCCGCCCTGCTGCGCGCGGGCGTGCCGCTCGCCTTCGGCTCGGACAGCCCGGTCACGCCGCTCGACCCGTGGGGGACCGTCCGGGCGGCCGCCTTCCACCGCACGCCCGAGCACCGGATCTCGGTCCGCGCCGCCTTCACCGCCCACACCCGGGGCGGCTGGCGCGCGGTGGGCCGCGACGACGCCGGCACGCTGGTGCCGGGCGCGCCCGCCGACTACGCGATCTGGCGCACCGGTGAGCTGGTGGTCCAGGCGCCCGACGACCGGGTGGCCCGCTGGTCGACCGATCCGCGCTCCGGAACGCCCGGTCTGCCCGATCTGTCCCCTGGCCGCGATCTTCCCGTCTGTCTGCGGACCGTCGTCTTCGGACAGACGGTGTTCGTACGGCCGAACGAGTGACGTAGGGACATTTCGAGCCGCCGCTCGACGATCGCCGGCTTCGCCCTCGACCTGCGGATCTTCGTGCCCCACCTGCTTGAACGGTTCATCACCGCAGGTCAAACGGGTGTTGACAGCTGACGGGCGGTGGCCGGTAGGTTCACCACGTCCACCAAGGACGTCCGACCGGTTTCAAACCCTCCACGCAGGCACCGAACGCCGCCCGCCTCGGGGGCGAGGGAAGGTTTTTCCGGCGGACGGTGTGACCCGGGTGGGGGTTCCGGCGTTCAGTAGACAACGGCCTCGGTCGACCCGCAGCCAGCGGGTCCCAGGTCGGCCCGAAGGACGCCGGGCCCCGATCCCGCACCCCGTGCGCCAGGCTCGCTATGGTGGTGGCCTCGCGCATGTATCCGAAGGGGCAGTAGTGAACGACGGTGGCCAGAGGCGTTACGGCCCGCTCGGCAAGGCCTTGGTGATCATTCCGACCTACAACGAGGCGGAGAACATCAAGCCGATCGTCGCGCGGGTGCGGGAGGCCGTACCCGAGGCGCACATCCTCGTCGCCGACGACAACAGCCCCGACGGCACGGGCAAGTTCGCCGACGAGATCGCCGCCGAGGACGAGCACGTGCACGTGATGCACCGCAAGGGCAAGGAGGGGCTCGGCGCCGCCTACCTGGCGGGCTTCCGCTGGGGCATCGAGCACGGCTACGACGTCCTCGTCGAGATGGACGCCGACGGCTCCCACCAGCCCGAGGAGCTGCCCCGGCTGCTCACCGCCCTCAAGGGCGCCGACCTGGTGCTCGGCTCCCGCTGGGTGCCCGGCGGCCGGATCGTGAACTGGCCCAAGTCCCGCGAGTTCATCTCCCGCGGCGGCAGCCTCTACTCCCGCGTCATGCTCGACGTGCCGATCCGCGACGTCACCGGCGGCTACCGGGCCTTCCGCAAGGAGACCCTGGAGGGCCTGGGCCTGGAGAACGTCGCCTCGGCGGGCTACTGCTTCCAGGTCGACCTGGCGCGCCGCGCGGTCGCCGCCGGCTTCCATGTCGTCGAGGTGCCGATCACCTTCGTCGAGCGCGAGATCGGCGACTCAAAGATGAGCCGGAACATCGTCGTCGAGGCGCTGTGGCGGGTCACCGGCTGGGGCATCAGCGCCCGCGCGCAGAAGGTCGGCAAGCTGCTCGGCCGCAGGTCCGCGAGCTGATCTCGCCTTTACGACGTTCCTGCGGGCCGCCAGGCACACTGGGGGCATGACGACCGGCGCATCGCCTTCTCTCGCCCCCAAGCGCTCCCGTGCGCGTACGTTCCTGCCGCCGGCCATCGCGGTCTGGCTGGTCCTGGAGATCTGGCTGCTCACGGTGGTCGCGAACGCGTTCGGCGGCCTCACCGTCCTGCTGCTGCTCATCGGCGGCGCCGTGCTCGGTGCCACCGTGATCAAGCGGGCGGGGCGGCGTGCCTTCGCCAACCTCACCGGGACCTTCCAGCAGGCCCAGGAGGCCGCCCGCACCGGCGCGGTGCCCACGGCGGCCGACCGGGCCGGCGCGGAGGACCGCAACGGCTTCCTGATGCTCGGCGGGCTGCTCCTGATGATCCCCGGCCTGATCTCGGACGTGGCCGGACTGCTCCTGCTGATCCCGCCGGTGCGCTCGGCGCTCGGGCGGTACACGGAGAAGGCCGTGGAGCGCCGGATGGGCGCCGCCCCGCAGGGAAGCCTCCAGGACGCCTTCCAGCAGGCCCGTATCCGCCGCCCGGACGGGAAGGTCGTCCAGGGCGAGGTCATCCGCGAGGACGCGCCCCAGGGGCCTCGGGAGCCTCAGGGTCCCCGGCCGCCGCTGATGCCGTGAGCGCCTGACGCCGGCGCCTGAGGCGTCACGTGCGAGGGCCGCACCGCCTGGACCGTCTCGTGCGGGCGCCGCACCGCCTGGACCGTCACGTGCGAGCGGTGGCGAGCGGCGCGGAGACACCGAAACGCCGAGGGGCCCGGTACACGAATCGTGTACCGGGCCCCTCGGCGTTTCTCTCAGGCCGTGCGGCCGTCCGTCAGGCGGACTTCCGGCTGTCGCGCGGATGCACGGCGATGTTCATGGCGCCGGACCGAAGGACGGCCAGCCGCTCGGCCAGCACCTCCTCCAGCTCCTCGCGGGTACGCCGCTCCATGAGCATGTCCCAGTGCGTACGCGCCGGCTTGCCCTTCTTCTCCTCGGGGCCGTCCCCGTCCACCAGAAGAGCCTGGCTTCCGCAGACCTTGCACTCCCACTCCGGCGGAATCTCCGCCTCGACCGAGAAGGGCATCTCGAAACGATGGCCCTTCTCGCATGCGTACTCCACCGCCTGGCGCGGGGCCAGATCGATGCCGCGGTCGGTCTCGTAGCTGGTCACCACGAGGCGCGTGCCGCGAAGAGCTCGCTCACTCATGAATCGTGCCTCCCGGGCTTGTCGCCCACAGGACAGGTGTCGCTGTCGTCGTCATCCGGTCAACGTCCGGTCGGCGGTAAAGATTCCCGTTCCGGGTCATGCGTCGCCCGTCGTGCCGCCCCTTGTTCTACCCACCAGTGCCCGTTTTGTCACATCTGGCAGGAGATGTCACTCAACGTCTTCACCAAGTCAGCACGCAGTAACGGTCCGCCTGGCAGGCCAAAGGCGTACACTACCGGCCTTTCACTTCCGCGTCTAAATCCGGTCCGGTACGGGGTTGCCCGCGGCGGCCACGGCGCGCCGCACCGGGACCCTCGCGAGCAGCACGAAGCCGACGCCGAAGAAGATCACCAGAGAGATGATGGCATCCCGATAGCTTCCGGTCAGCTGATACGCGAGACCGAACACCAACGGCCCCAACCAGCTCAGCCCCCGGTCGCTCATCTCGTACGCCGAGAAGTACTCCGCCTCCTTGCCGCGCGGCACCAGATGGGAGAACAGCGAGCGCGACAGCGCCTGGCTGCCGCCCAGCACCAGACCGATCGCCGCCGCGAGGCAGTAGAAGAACGCGGGCGCGTCGGCCGGCAGGAAGTATCCCGCCGCCAGGATCGCCGTCCACACGGCGAGCGAGCCCAGGATCGTCCGCTTCGCCCCGTACGAACGCGCCATCCGGCCCATGCCGAGCGCTCCCGCGACGGCCAGCACCTGGACCAGCAGCACCGCCGTGATCAGCGTCGTCTGGTCGAGTCCCAGCTCCTCCGAGCCGTACACGGACGCCTGCGAGATGACCGTCTGCACGCCGTCGTTGTAGATCAGGTACGCGAGCAGGAACGAGAGCGTCAGCGGGTGGCGGCGCATGTCCCGCAGGGTCGCCTTCAGCTGCTTCCAGCCACTGCCGACCGCCCCCTCCTCGGCGCCGCCGTGGCCGGTCCGCTCGATCGCCCGGTCGCGCAGCCGCCGCAGCGGCACCAGGGTGAAGGCGCCCCACCAGAGCCCCGCCGAGGCGAGGCAGATGCGCACCGCGGTCCCCTCCGAGAGGCCGAAGGAGTCGTGGCCCGAGTACACGACCAGGTTCAGGACGAGGACCAGCGCCCCCGAGGTGTAGCCGAAGGCCCAGCCCCGCGAGGAGACCGTGTCACGCTCCTCGGGCTCGGCGATCTGCGGCAGATACGCGTTGTAGAGCACCATCGAGACCGACAGCGAGGCGTTCGCCACGATCAGCAGGAAGGCCCCCAGCAGATAGCGCTCGCCGTCCAGGAAGAACATCCCGGTCGTGGCCGTCGCGCCCAGGTACGCCGAGGCCGCGAGCAGCGGCTTCTTCCGCCCCGAACGGTCCGCCACCGCTCCCACCAGCGGCATCGCGAGCACCGCGACGACGATCGAGGCGGACACGGCGTACGCGAAGAGGGAGCCGGCCCGCACCGGCACGCCCAGAGGATGCACGAACCCCTCCGGGTCCGCCGCCGCCTTGGCGACCGAGGTGAGGTACGGCCCCAGGAACACCGTCAGGACGCTCGTCGAGTACACCGAGCAGGCGAAGTCGTAGAAGTACCAGCCTCGCTGCTCCCGCTTGCGCTCGGCCCGGCCGGCCGGATCTGCCGGATCTGCCGGGCCGGCGGGATCGGCGCCCTGGCCGTCCGGCTGCCCGGTGGTGTCGACGTCGGTCAAGGCCGCGCCCCCTCGTTCTTCCCCGTGTTCCGCGTGGTGGTACGCGCGCTCAGACCCACAGTCCGCGGTCCGTCAGGACTCCGCGCAGCGTCTCCAGATGATCGGTCATGATTCCGTCCACGCCAAGGTCCAGCAGGGAGTGCATCCGCTCCGGCTCGTTCACCGTCCACACGTGGACCTGGAGCCCGCGGGCGTGCGCCTCGCGCACGAAGCGCCGGTCCACCACCGGAAGGCCGGCCTGCCGCTCGGGCACCTGGGCCGCCACGGCGCCCGCGCGCAGCGCCGCCGGGATGCCCAGCGACCGCAGCCGCAGGCCGAGGACCCCCTTCACCCCGTACGAGGTGGCCAGCCGCGGACCGGCGAGCCGCTGCGCCCGCGCGATCCGGCCCTCCGTGAACGAGCCCACGCAGATCCGGTCCCAGGCGTCGGTCCGGGAGATCAGGTCCACCAGCGGTTCGAGGGCGGACTCGGCCTTCAGGTCCACGTTCCAGCGCGCCTCGGGGAACTCCTCGAGCAGCTCCTCGAAGAGCGGCAGCGGCTCCTTGCCCGCCACCCGCGCCTCCCGGACCGCCGCCCACGGCAGATCGGCGATCCGGCCACCGGTGTCCGTCACCCGGTCCAGGGTCGAGTCGTGGAAGGCGACCAGGACACCGTCCGCGGTCGTGTGCACGTCGGTCTCGAAGTAGCGGTAGCCGGCCGCCGTGGCGCGCCGGAACGCGGCCGCGGTGTTCTCCAGACCGTCCGCCGTGCCGCCGCGGTGGGCGAAGGGGAGGGGAGCCGGGTGGTCGAGGTAGGGGTGGCGTACGCGAGTCACCGCCGCAGTATGGCGTGTCAGTGCGTCGGGGAGGTGACGGGGCCGGATCGGGCGGGCCGCGGATCGGATTCGGAATCCTGGACGGGGGATCCCACCTTCCGGGTAGGGGATCCCGTCCCCTGGCCATGGGATCCGATCTCCTGGCCACGGGATCCGATCTCCTGGATATTGGATCCGAGCTCCTGGATATTGGATCCGAGCTCCTGGATATCGGATCCGGCCGCCTCCTCCGGAATCGCGAAGCGCCGCAGGAAGAACTGCGCGAGCGGGCCGATGCACAGGGCGTACAGGATCGTGCCGACGCCGACCGAGCCGCCGAGGGCGAAACCGCTGGCGACCACGGCGATCTCGATCGCGGTGCGGACCAGCCGGATCGAGCGCCCGGTCAGCCGGTGCAGGCCCGTCATCAGCCCGTCGCGCGGGCCGGGGCCCAGGCGCGCCGCGATGTAGAGGCCGGTGGCCACGCCGTTGAGCACGATGCCGAGCACCATCAGGGCGATCCCGGCGGGCAGGCCGTCCATGTCCGGGACCAGGGCGAGGGTGCCGTCCATCGCGAGGCCGACGGCGAAGACGTTGGAGACCGTGCCGAGCCCGGGCCGCTGCCGGATCGGGATCCACAGCAGGAGCACGATCGCCCCGACGATGATGGACACGACCCCGATGGTCAGACCGGTCCGCTCGGCGAGACCCTGGTGGAGGACGCCCCAGGGCTCCAGACCGAGCCCGCCGCGCACGAGCAGCGCCGAGCTGATCCCGTACAGCGCGAGACCGGCGTAGAGCTGCACGAGCCGGCGGGTCAGATGCCGGCCGCGGAGGCCGGAGGCGATGGACACAGGACTGCCCCCTCAGTGGTGACCTGGGTGGTCGTGGTGGACTGGCTCATGACACTCTGTGGCGGGGGTACATACGCCAACCATGGCCAATTCGCGGAAGGTGGACTGATTTCCATGGCCCAGTGGACTTCGGCGGTGGGGCCTGCCCAGCTCGCCCGGCAGCTCCAGGCCCAGCAGGCGCGGCCCGCCGTGCCCGGCGTCCGCAAGCCGCCCGCCTACCGCGCCCTCGCCGACGGCATCCGCCTCCTCGTCCTGGAGGGCCGCGTCCCGGTCGCCGCCCGGCTGCCCGCCGAGCGCGAACTCGCCGTCGCCCTGACCGTGAGCCGCACCACCGTCGCCGCCGCCTACGAGGCGCTGCGCACCGAGGGCTTCCTGGAGTCCCGGCGCGGCGCCGGAAGCTGGACGGCGGTCCCGGCCGGCAACCCGCTGCCCGCGCGCGGACTCGAACCGCTGCCCCCGGAGTCGCTCGGCTCCATGATCGACCTGGGCTGCGCGGCACTGCCCGCCCCCGAGCCCTGGCTCACCCGGTCCATCCAGGGCGCCCTGGAGGAGCTGCCGCCGTACGCGCACACCCACGGGGACTACCCGGCCGGTCTGCCCGCCCTGCGCCAGATGCTCGCCGACCGGTACACGGAGCGGGGCATCCCGACCATGCCCGAGCAGATCATGGTCACCACCGGCGCCATGGGAGCCATCGACGCGATCTGCCACCTCTTCGCCGGCCGCGGCGAGCGGATCGCCGTCGAGTCCCCCTCGTACGCCAACATCCTCCAGCTGATGCGGGAGGCGGGGGCCCGGCTCGTGCCCGTCGCGATGGCCGAGGGGCTCGGCGGCTGGGACCTGGGCCGCTGGCGCCAGGTGCTGCGGGACGCGGCGCCCCGTCTCGCCTATGTCGTCGCCGACTTCCACAACCCCACCGGCGCCCTCGCCGACGAGGACCAGCGGCGGCAGCTGGTCGAGGCGGCGCGTTCGGCCGGCACGGTCCTCGTGGTCGACGAGACGATGACCGAGCTCTTCCTCGACGAGGACCTGACGATGCCGCGGCGGGTCTGCGCCTTCGACCCGGCCGGGGCCACCGTCCTGACCGTCGGCTCGGCGAGCAAGGCGTTCTGGGCGGGCATGCGGATCGGCTGGGTGCGGGCCTCGCCGGACGTGATCCGCTCCCTCGTCGCCGCCCGCGCCTACGCGGACCTCGGCACCCCGGTCCTGGAGCAGCTCGGCGTGAACTGGCTGATGCGCACCGGCGGCTGGGAGGAGGCCGTCGGTCTGCGCAGGGCCCAGGCCCGCGAGAACCGCGACGCCCTGGTGACGGCCGTGCGCAGGGAGCTGCCGGACTGGGAGTTCGAGGTGCCCCGCGGCGGCTTGACCCTGTGGGTGCGCACCGGCGGCCTGTCGGGCTCGCGCCTCGCGGAGGTCGGCGAGCGCGTCGGCGTCCGGGTCCCGTCGGGACCGCGCTTCGGGGTGGACGGCGCCTTCGAGGGGTACGTCCGGCTCCCGTTCACCGTCGGCGGCCCGGTGGCCGAGGAGGCCGCCGCCCGCCTGGCCGCCGCCGCCCGCCTGGTGGAGTCGGGCGCGGGGGCCGGGGTCGAGGCGCCGCGCTCCTTCGTGGCGTAGGACCTCTCCGGCTCTCCGGGGCGCCGGGACACGCGAGAGGGCGGCCGCACCTGCACGGGTGCGGCCGCCCTCTTCGGCGCAACGGAGGCCTCGGCCGGGCGGGGGGCCTTCGTGTCGAGGCGCGCCCTTCGCCAGGGATCCCGGGTGCTCAGCCCTCCGCCGGGACGGGCGACGGCAGGGCGGTGGTGCCGGGGCCCTTGCGGAGCGTCGGCGCCGTGTCGGCGTCCACGTCGGGGTCCGGGGCCGAACCCGGAGCCGGCTGGACCGCCGCCGTGGTGGCCGTCTGGCGCTCCGGGAGCAGCTCCAGGACCGCCTGGCGGTGTGCCTCGCTGGTCGCGTCGTCGAACGGGTCGGGCGTCGCGGGCACCTGGAGCCGCAGCACCGGGCCCGTACCGAGGCGGGCGTAGCCGCGGCCCGGCGGCATGTCGGGGACCGGCGTGGTGTGCGGCAGGCTGCCCAGGACCGAGGCGATCTGCTCGGCGGAGGCCGGGCCCAGCACGATCCGGGCCCTGGTGTGCGTCCGTACCGTCTCGGCGAGCGCCTCCACGCTGTCGAACTGCTCGGCCACCACGACCGTGACCTGGGCTGCGCGGCCGTGCCGCAGCGGCACCTGGAGCAGTTCCTGCGGGTCGGGGCGGCCGTCGGCGGCTGCCAGGTGGCCGAGGACGCTCGGCCGGTCGAGCAGGATCCACAGCGGGCGCCGGGTGTCCTCGGGCACCGGGTGGCCCGCCTGACGGGCCCGGTTGGCGGCGATCAGCCGGCGCTCGGTCTCGTGCGCGGCCCATTCCAGGCTCGTCAGGGCGCCCGAGAGCCCGCACTCGACGGCGAGCACCCCGGCCCGGCCGACCAGGCAGGCGAACTCTCCGGTGCCGCCGCCCTCGATGACCAGCACATCGCCGTGGGGGAGGGCCTGGAGGGCGATCGAGCGCAGCAGCGAGGTGGTGCCGCTGCCGGGCTGTCCGACGGCCAGCAGGTGCGGTTCGGTGGAGCGGGGGCCGGTGCGCCAGACCACGGCGGGCGCGTCCTCGGTGCCGTCGGCCGCCCGGACCGGCACGGTCCGCTGTACGGCGTCGGCGTCGGTGAAGCCGAGCACGGTCTCGCCGGGCACGGTGACGAAGTGCTGGGCGGCGATGGTGGTGGGGAGTGCGGACAGCACGTGCATCGTCAGCCGGTTGCCCTCCTCGTCCCACTCGAAGAGGTACTCGCGGCCCCGGCCCGACTTGGCGTGCAGCAGCTGCTCGATGCGCGCGCGGGCGGCGGGCTCGCCGTCGGTGAAGTACGGGGGGTAGGAGATGCTCAGCCGGCTCAGCCGGCCGTCGTCGTCGAAGGCGTAGTCCGAGAAGGCGGCGCTCCAGTCCCCGCCGTGGGCGAAGAGCGGCTCCGGGTCCTCGGGGAGCGAGAGATACGGCACCAGGGCCTCGTAGAGGCCCTTGAGCCGGGCGACCTCGTTGTCGTCGGGCCCGGTCTTGACGACCGGGCGCTCTCGTCCCTGCCAGGCGGCCGCGCCCATGAGCGCGACGAGCGCGAGCAGCGGGCCGTACGGCAGGAAGGCGACGACCAGGACGCAGGCCGCGACCAGGAACAGCAGGGGACCGCGCCGCTCCTTGGGGGTCGCGGCCCACTTGGCGCGCGCGGTCGCGGCCAGCTTCCGCAGACCACGGGAGATCGTGATCAGCGGATGGAGCACGTCGGTGGCGCTGTCGGCGGCCGTGCGCGCGATCTCTCGACTGCGAGCGATCTGGGCGCTGCCGCTGCTCAGAATGCGGGGGAGTGGTCGCCGGGCCACGTCGTACTCCTGGAGTGGTGGGATTGGCTGGGGGACGTCAGAACTTGATCCCGCCCAGAAGGCTGGCGAGGCTCTGGCCGCCCGCGGTGATGCTCGGGGCGATGGCGGTGCCTGCCAGATAGAAGCCGAAGAGCGCGCTGACGAGGGCGTGCGACGCCTTCATGCCGTCCTTCTTGAAGAACAGGAAGCAGATGATGCCGAGCAGGACGACGCCTGAAATGGACAGGATCATGAGGTGTTCTCCTGGTTGAGGGGACAGTCACGATGAGTCCTTCCAAGTTCACGGCAAGTATCTATATGACTAAAGGTGCATATGGGTGAATTGCTGGCGTTTTCACTTGACCGGCGTAGGGGCGGCTCCCTTTCGGGTGGCGAAAAGTCCGGAGCGCGCTAAAAGGGAGCGCGCTGCGAGTGATCTTTGCCTCGGTGAGGCGCGGTCATGTCGCCGACCGGGCAGTACCCTGTCGATTCACTCGTACGGCCGCGCTTGCCGTGCGCAGGTCAAGCAGGAGAGGCAGGCACCACGATGAGCGAGAACGAGACCCCGGACCCCGAGGTCGTCGAGCTGGCTTCCAAGGTCTTCGACCTGGCCCGCGCCGGCGACGCGGCGGCGCTGGCGGCCTATCTCGACGCCGGGGTCCCGGCGAACCTCACCAACGACAAGGGCGACACCCTCGTCATGCTCGCCGCCTACCACGGGCACGCCGACGCGGTCGCCGCCCTCCTCGCCCGCGGCGCCGACGCCGACCGCGCCAACGACCGTGGCCAGACCCCGCTCGCCGGCGCCGTCTTCAAGGGCGAGGACGCGGTCGTCCGCGCCCTCCTGGCCGGCGGGGCGAATCCGGAAGCCGGGACTCCGTCCGCCGTGGACACCGCTCGGATGTTCCAGAAGACCGAGCTCCTGGAACTCTTCGGCATCCGGTGAACACGGGCTGAACCCCAGGTGAGAGCAGCGTCGTAAATGTGGTCGCGGTGGCGAAATGGGTGGGTCATCATGACGACGGGCCCGCAGGGGGCCACCGACGAGAGGCAGAGGAAGATGGTCACTGGCAAGCGCAGGACGACGGGCGGCCCGACATGTTGCCGCACGGCCTAGGCGATCAGCCTGCCCCGGGTCATCCCGGGATTCCCCCCGGTCGTGTCGACAGCTTGATGTGAGGCGTCTTCCATGTTCGATCCAGTCATAGCGCCGAGCGGCACCCTGCTCGGCCTGTTGCAGAGGGGCCGCGGCGACGGCACCCTGCACGCGCTCGCCGCGCCACGTGCCGAGGCCCTCGCGGCCCTCAACAGCTGTGTTCTCGAGGACCCCCGCCATGACTGGCAGGTCGAGAACCGCTCCCTCTACTACGCACGTCTCTATCTCGACCTCCACGGAGGTCTGGAGGAGATCGAGGCGCACCTCTTCGGTGCCGAGGACCACCTCGACACGGAAGAGGGCAGGACCGGGCTCGCGCTCGCCGTCCTGGGGCACCTCGCCTCCTACGGGCGCCGGGACGCCCTGCTGCTCCTGCGGCGCTACGCCGCCGCCGGGACCAACTGGGCCTGGGCCCTGGACGAGCTCGCGCTGCGCGACGACGACGCCGGCCTGCGCTCCCTCGCCCTGCCCGTGCTCGCCCGCTTCCCGGCCGACGCCGAGGGCGAGGCCGCGCTCGCGGCCACCGTCCGCGACGCCTTCGAACCGCGGCCCTGGCGCCTGTGGGCCGAGGATCCGCGGCCCTCCGTCGGCGCCCGGATCAAGGCCGCGGGCGAACAGGGCTCCTTCGACCGCTGGCAGCGCCAGCTCCGCCCCACCGGGCCGCGCCCCGGCTGGAGCGTCCAGGCTGTCCTCGACTGGGCCCAGGAGGGCCTGGAGCGCGGCGCCGAACTGCACGGGCCCGCCGCCCGCTGCCTCGTCGCCGTCGCCGGTCCCGAGGACCGCGAGCTGATCCTCGCCACTGCCCGCAGCGGCCCCGACGGCGCCCGCTGCGCCGCACTGCACTATCTCGCCGAGGCCCGGGACCCCGCCGTCCTCGACCTCGTCGAGCTCGCCGCCGGCGGGGCCTCCCGCACCGTCGCCGACGCGGCCGTCGCCGCCTTCGAGCGGATGTGCGGCGAAGCCGCCGTCGACCGCGCCCGCGGCTGGATCCACCGCCCCGACGCGCTCGGCGCGGCCGCGGCCGGCATGCTCGCCTTCCGCGGTGGCACCCAGGACTCCCCCCTCGTCCTCGGCGCCCTCCGCGAGACCGTGCGCTCCCAGGGCCCCGACGCGGCCGCCCTCTACCCCCTGGTCGACGGCGCCGGCCGGCTCGGCATCGGCTGCGCGGCCCCCGTGCTGCGCCACGTCTACCGCGAGACGGCCTCCTCCCAGCTGCGCGGCCGCACCGCCCGTGCCCTCGCCGCCACCGACCCCACCTTCGCGAACGGCTTCGCCGTCGAGTGCCTGTGGGACTGCGAGGAGACCACCCGCGAGCTCGCCGCCCTCCACGCGGAGACGGCCGATGCCCGGGTCGCCGAGCGCCTGCGCAGGCTCGCCGCCGACCCCGCCGAGGAGGCCGAGGTCCAGACGGCGGTGCGCAACCGGATAGGTCCCGATCTCGACCTGCAGGTCTGAGCGCCGCCGCCATACGCGCGGGGCGGGTTTGAGCGCCGCGGTACGCGCGGGGCGGGTCTGAGCGCCGCCGCCATACCCGCCGGGCGGGCCTGAGCGCCCTCCGTACGCGCGGGGCTGGTCTGAGCGCCCTCCGCACGGGGGTGGCCGAAACGGCCACCCCCGTCGCTCTTGGCGGCGCCCGGGGCAAACGCTCATGGGACGTTCCCCGCCCGTCCAGATCCACTTTGACGGGGACACGCCGAGCGGGACGACAACTCCCGTATGCGTGTCGTCATCGTCACCGAGTCCTTCCCGCCCGACGTCAACGGTGTGGCGCACTGCGCCCAGCAGACCGCGCTCCACCTCGTCCGCCGCGGCCACGACCCCCTCGTCGTCGCCCCCGCCCTCACCGGCGCCCTCGCGGCCACGGGCCCGGACGCCGACGCGCCCTGCCCCGTCGTCCGCGTACCCTCGCTGCCGCTGCCCGGCTATCCGCAGGTACGGGTCGCCCTCCCCAGCCGCCGGGTCGCCGCCGCGCTCGCCGCGCACCGAGCCGAGATCGTCCACCTGGCCGGCCCCTTCGTCCTCGGCGCGCGGGGCATGACGGCCGCGGCCCGGCTCGGACTGCCCGCCGTCGCCGTCTACCAGACCGACCTCGCCGGATACGCCCGCACCTACGTGGGCACGGGCGAGGCCGCCGCCTGGCGCCGGCTCCGCGCGGTGCACGGCGCCGCCGACCGCACCCTCGCGCCGTCCACCGCCGCCGTACGGGACCTGGAGGCGCACGGGATCGGCCGGATACGCCTGTGGCGGCGCGGGGTCGACACCGGGCGCTTCCGGCCCGGGCTGCGCGACGAGGACCTGCGGCGTTCCCTCGCGCCCGCCGGCGAGACGCTCGTCGGCTACGTCGGACGCCTCGCCCCCGAGAAGCGCGTCGACCTCCTCGCCGGGGTCTGCGGGCTGCCCGGCGTCCGGGTCGTGATCGTCGGCGACGGGCCCAGCGAGCCGGGCCTGCGGGCCGCGCTGCCCGGCGCCGTCTTCCTCGGCCGCCGCACCGGCGCCGACCTGGCCCGGATCTTCGCCTCGCTCGACGTGTTCGCCCACACCGGCCCGTACGAGACCTTCTGCCAGACCGTCCAGGAGGCCATGGCCGCCGGTGTCCCCGTGGTCGCACCCGCCGCCGGCGGCCCCCTCGACCTCGTCGACCACCGCCGCACCGGACTGCTCGTCCCGCCCGAGGACCCCGGGGCGCTGCGCGAGGCCGTCGCCGCGTTCGCCGCCGCACCCGCCCTGCGCGCCGTGTACGGCAGAGCCGGTCGGGCCGCCGTCGAGGGGCGCACCTGGGCGGCCGTCGGCGACGAGCTGATCGGCCACTACCGCGAGGTGCTGCGGGAGCGCACGGCGGTGGCGGCGTGAGCGGGACGGTACGGGGCGCCCGCGCGGAGGGCGGCCGTCCCCTCGACCCGGGGCGGCCGCTGCGGATCGTCCGGCTCGCCAACTTCGTCACCCCCACATCGGGCGGCCTGCGCACCGCCCTGGACCAGCTGGGACGCGGCTACCGCGCCGCCGGGCACTCACCCGTCCTCGTCGTCCCGGGCGACGTGGCGAGCGACCACGAGACCGCGCAGGGCCGGGTGATCACCCTGCCCGGGCCCGTCGTCCCCGGCACCGGCGGCTACCGGGTGCTCGTCGACCGGCGCCGACTGCGCCGGCTCCTGGACGCGCTCGCCCCCGACCGTCTGGAGGTATCCGACCGGACCACCCTGCGCTGGACCGGGGAGTGGGCACGCCGGGCCAGGGTGCCGTCCGTCATGGTCTCCCACGAGACGGCCGACGGGGTGCTCCGCACCTGGGGCGTCCCCGAGGCGGCCGCCGCCCGCGCGGCCGACCGGCTCAACCGCCGCACCGCGTGGGCCTACTCCCGGATCGTGTGCACCACGGAGTGGGCCGAGCGGGAGTTCGTACGGATCGGGGCACGCAACGTCGTCCGTGCCCCGCTCGGCGTGGACCTGGACCGCTGCCGGCCCGGCCGCCGCAGCACCGTGCTGCGGGCCCGGCACGCCGACGGCGAACGGGTGCTGCTCGCCCTGTGCTCCCGGCTCTCCGTCGAGAAGCGTCCCGGCGCGGCCCTCGACACCCTCGCCGTCCTGCGCGCCCGGGGGGTCCGCGCCGCCCTCGTCGTCGCGGGCGACGGTCCCCTGCGCCCCGCCCTGGAGCGCCGTGCCGGTCAAGCGCGCCTCCCCGTGCGCTTCCTCGGCCATGTCGCCGACCCCGAGGCCCTTGCCGACCTGCAGGCCTCGGCGGACCTCTGTCTGGCCCCCGGCCCCGCCGAGACCTTCGGGCTCGCGGCCCTCGAAGCCCTCGCCTGCGGCACCCCCGTCGTCTGCAGCGCCTCCTCCGCGCTGCCGGAGGTCGTCGCCGACGCCGGCGCCTGTGCCGCCGACGACCCCGCCGCCTTCGCCCGCGCGGTGCGCACGGTGCTCGCCCAGCCCGAGGCGTCGCGGCGCGCGGCGGCCCGCGCCCGCGCGGAGCTGTTCTCCTGGGAGCGCGCCACCGCCGCCTTCCTGGCCGCACACGACGTCGCCGCGCGGCAGGGGGCGCCGAGATGACCGCGCTCGCGGGCACGGACCCCGGACCGGTGCCCCGCTCGGGCACGGACCCCGGGCCGGCGCCCGCGCCCGGAGGCGCCCCCGCGCGGGGGCCCGTCCGATTCGTCGTCCTCGGGGACTCCCTCAGCGAGGGCGTCGGCGACCGGGTCGACGGCCGGTGGCGGGGCTGGGCCGCGCTGCTCGCCGAAGGGCTCGGGGCCGATGCCGGCGCCACCGCGTTCACGAACCTCGCCGAGAGCGGAGCGCAGAGCCGCGAGGTCGCCGAGCGGCAGCTGCCCGCCGCGCTCACCCTGCGGCCGCAGCTCGCGTCCGTCGTCGTCGGCGTCAACGACACCCTGCGCCGCACCTTCGACATCGGGCACCTCGCCCGCCGCCTGGACCGGGTCTGCGCCGAGCTGACCGCCGCCGGAGCCGTCCTGCTCACCGCCTGCCTGCCCGATCCCGGCCTGATGCTGGGGCTGCCCGCTCCGCTCGCCCGCCCGCTGGCCCGGCGCCAGCGTTCCGTGAACGGCGTCGTCCACGCCCTCTCCGCCCGCTACGACGCCGTCCACCTGCACCTGGACGCCCCCGCGTGGACCGCGGACCGTTCCCTGTGGAGCGCCGACCGGCTGCACCCGGGCGAACGCGGCCACCGCGCCATCGCCGCCGCCTTCCACCGGCTCCTGCACGCCCGCGGCCTCGCCGACGGACCGGCGCCCTCGCCCGAGCCCGAACAGGCGCCGCCCGGCCGCGGGGACGCGGCGCTCTGGCTCGCCACCGCCGGGACCGCCTGGGTGCTGCGCCGCTGCCACGACCTGCTGCCCCAGCTGCTCCTGCTGGCCGCCGCCGAACTGCGCCACGCGGCCACCGGGACCCGCGCCGTGCTCGACGCCCGCGCGGAGCGGGACCTGACCGCCTCGCTCGGCCTGCTGCTGAGCGCCCCGGACGGCCCCCGCCCGCCACAATGAGGACATGACCGGACGCTGGGAGTTCTGGATCGACCGGGGCGGCACCTTCACCGATGTCGTGGGCCGGCGACCGGACGGCCGGATCGTCACCCGCAAGCTGCTCTCGCACGACCCGGCCCGCAACCACGACGCCGCCGTCGCAGGCATCCGGCTGCTCCTCGGCCTCGGCCCGGACGAGCCCGTGCCCGCCGACCGGATCGACGTCGTCAAGATGGGCACCACGGTCGCCACCAACGCCCTCCTGGAGCGGCGCGGCGAGCCCACCGTCCTGCTGGTCACGGCCGGCTTCCGCGACGCCCTGCGCATCGCCTACCAGAACCGCCCCCGCCTCTTCGACCGCCACATCGTGCTGCCCGAGGCGGTGTACGCGCGGGTGATCGAGGTGCCCGAGCGGGTCGACGCCCGCGGCGGGCTCGTCAGCCCGCTCGACGAGGACACCGTCCGCGCGGAGCTCGCCGCCGCCCACCGCGCGGGACTGCGCTCCGCCGCCGTCGTCCTCCTGCACGGCTACAGGTACACCGAGCACGAGACCCGCGTCGCCGACCTCGCCCGCGAGGCCGGGTTCACCCAGGTCAGCTGCTCCCACGAGGTCAGCCCGCTCATCAAGCTCGTCCCGCGCGGGGACACCACCGTGGTCGACGCCTACCTCTCGCCGATCCTGCGCCGGTACGTCGACGAGGTCGCCCGCGAACTCGCCGGGATCCGCCTGATGTTCATGCAGTCCAACGGGGGCCTGCGCGAGGCCGCCCACTTCCGCGGCAAGGACGCCGTCCTGTCGGGGCCGGCCGGCGGCGTCGTCGGCATGGCCCGCACCTCGGCGCAGGTCGGACTCGACCGGGTCATCGGCTTCGACATGGGCGGTACCTCCACCGACGTCTCGCACTACGCGGGCGAGTTCGAGCGGGAACTCGGCACCCAGGTGGCGGGCGTCCGGATGCGCGCCCCGATGATGAGCATCCACACCGTCGCGGCCGGCGGCGGCTCCGTCCTCCACTACGACGGGCGGCGCTACCGCGTGGGCCCGGACTCAGCGGGCGCCGTGCCCGGCCCCGCCTGCTACCGCCGCGGCGGCCCGCTGACGGTGACCGACGCCAACGTGATGCTCGGCCGGATCCAGCCGGACCACTTCCCGGCCGTGTTCGGCGCGGACGGGGACCAGCCGCTCGACGCCGACGTCGTGCGCGAGCGGTTCACCGCCCTCGCCGCCGAGGTGGGGGGTGGCCGCACCGCCGAGGAGGTGGCCGCCGGCTTCCTGGAGATCGCCGTGCTGAACATGGCCAACGCCGTCAGGAAGATCTCCGTCCAGCGCGGGCACGACGTGACCCGCTACGCCCTCACGAGCTTCGGCGGCGCCGGCGGCCAGCACGCCTGTGCCGTCGCCGACGCACTCGGCATCGACACCGTCCTCGTGCCGCCGCTGGCCGGTGTCCTCTCCGCGTACGGCATCGGCCTGGCCGACGCCACCGCCATGCGCGAGCAGTCCGTCGAGGCCGAACTCGACGCCCCCGGGACGCCCGACCGCGTCAGCGCGCTCTGCGCCGCGCTCGCCGAACGCACTCGCGCCGAACTGCGGGACGACGGAGTGCCGGACAGCGCGATCACCACCCGCGCGCGTGTCCTGCTGCGGTACGCCGGCACCGACGCGAGCCTCCAAGTGCCCCTCGCTCCCGCGGAAACGATGAAAACCGCGTTCACAGCGGCCCACCGGCTGCGCTACGCCTTCACGATGGACAAGCCGGTCGTCGTCGAGGCCGTCTCCGTGGAGGCCATCGGCACCGCGGGCCCCCACGGGCCCGTCGTCGTCCCCGAGGAAGGCAGACAGGCACCCCCCGGAGGGGCCCCCGGACGAGCTGCCTCGGAACGGGGCCCCGGAGGGGCATCGGAACGACCTGCGGAACGGGCCTCCGGAGGGGCATCGGAACGACCTGCGGAACGGGCCTCCGGAGGGGCATCGGAACGACCAGCGGAACGGCCCTCCGGAGGGGCATCGGAACGACCTTCGGAACGGGCCTCCGCGGAGGCCTCCGCGGCAGGGCGGCCCGCCCCGCGCGTCACGGTCCGCACCTACAGCGGGGGACAGCTCACCCCCACTCCGCTGTACCGCCGCGCGGATCTGCGCCCCGGTGACGGCGTCACCGGCCCCGCGATCCTCGCCGAGGCCGACGCCACCACGGTCGTCGACGCCGGCTGGTGCGCCACCGCCGCCGACGGCGGCCACCTCCTGCTGCGCCGCGTCACCCCGCGCCCCGCGCGCACGGCCGTCGGAACCGACGTCGACCCCGTCCTCCTGGAGGTCTTCAACAACCACTTCATGGCGATCGCCGAGCAGATGGGCGTCCGCCTGGAGAACACCGCCCACTCCGTCAACATCAAGGAGCGGCTCGACTTCTCCTGCGCCCTCTTCGATCCCGAGGGCAACCTCATCGCCAACGCGCCCCACATCCCGGTCCACCTCGGCTCGATGGGCGAGTCCATCAAGGAGGTGCTGCGCCGCAACCGCGACTCCCTGCGCCCCGGCGACGTCTACGCGATCAACGACCCGTACCACGGCGGCACCCATCTGCCCGACGTCACCGTCGTCACGCCCGTCTTCGACGCCGCCGGGACCGTTCTGCGTTTCCTCGTCGCCTCCCGGGGCCACCACGCCGAGATCGGCGGCATCACCCCCGGTTCCATGCCGGCGTTCAGCCGCACCGTCGACGAGGAGGGCGTCCTCTTCGACAACTGGCTGCTCGTCCGCGACGGGAGACTGCGCGAGGCCGAGACCCGCGCCCTGCTCACGGGCGCCCGCCATCCCTCGCGCGACCCGGACACCAACCTCGCCGACCTGCGCGCCCAGATCGCCGCCAACGAGAAGGGCATCGAGGAACTCCGCAAGACGGTCGACACGTACGGCCTCGACGTCGTCCACGCGTACATGCGGCACGTCCGCGCCAACGCCGAGGAGTCGGTCCGCCGGATCGTCGCCCGGCTGAACGACGGAAGCTTCCGCTACGAGACCGATGCCGGCGCCGTCGTCCAGGTCGCCGTCCGCGTCGACCGCGAACACCGCGGCGCCGTCGTCGACTTCACGGGCACCTCGCCCCAGCAGCCCGGCAACGCCAACGCCCCCACCTCCGTGGTCATGGCCGCCGTCCTCTACGTCTTCCGCACGCTCGTCGACGACGACATCCCGCTCAACAGCGGCTGCCTGGAGCCGCTCGACGTGCGCGTGCCGGCCGGCTCGATGCTCGCCCCCACCCACCCCGCCGCCACCGTCGCCGGGAACGTGGAGACCTCCCAGGCCGTCACGGGCGCCCTCTACGCGGCCCTCCGCGTGCAGGCGGAGGGCTCCGGCACCATGAACAACGTCACCTTCGGCAACGACCGCGTGCAGTACTACGAGACGGTCGCCAGCGGCTCCGGCGCCGGGGAGGACTTCGACGGAGCCGACGCCGTCCAGACCCACATGACCAACTCCCGGCTCACCGACCCCGAGATCCTGGAGTGGCGCCACCCGGTCAGGGTCGACGCCTTCGCCGTCCGCGAGGGCAGCGGCGGCCGCGGCCGCACCCGCGGCGGCGACGGCGTGGAGCGCCGCATCCGCTTCCTGGAGCCCATGACGGTCACCCTGCTGACCGGCCACCGCCGCGTCCCGCCGTACGGCATGGCGGGTGGCGAGCCCGGCGCCCTCGGCGTCAACTCGGTCGAGCGCGCCGACGGCACCGTGGACCGCCTCGACGGCGTCGACACCACCGAGGTCGGCCCCGACGACGTCCTCGTCGTCCGTACACCGGGAGGCGGAGGCTACGGACCGCCGCCCCTGTGAACGGAGTTCACAGCGATTCCCGCCTCTACGGCCGGCACAACATTTCCCGCCTCTACGGCCGGCACAGCGGTTTCGGCCGTCGTCACCGGTACGGCACGAAGCGGACCGCCGTCCCCGGCACCGCCTGCGCCGCCGCCGCCAGATCCGCCTCCCGGACCACGGCCACCACCGGATAGCCGCCCGTCGTCGGATGGTCCGCGAGGAACACCACCGGCCGCCCGTCCGGCGGGACCTGCACCGCCCCCAGGGACATGCCCTCACTGGCCAGCTCCCCCGTGACCGCCCGCTCCAGGGCGGGCCCCTCCGTGCGCAGTCCGATCCGGTTGCTCGACGCGGACACCCGCCACGCGCGGGTGGCGAGCGCCCGCAGCGCGCCGGGCGTGAACCAGTCCTCGCGCGGACCGAGCCGGACCCGCAGGACGAGTTCGTCCGGCGGGCCCGGCCAGGGGGGAGCGTCGACCGACCCCCGTACGGCCGCCTCCGCTCCCAGCGGCAGCACCTCCCCGTCCGCCAGCGGCGCCGGGCCGAGTCCGGACAGCAGGTCGGTGGAGCGGCTGCCGAGCACCGGGTCGACGTCGACTCCGCCGCCGAACCCCACGTACGAGCGCAGCCCGCGCACGGCCGCCCCCACCTGGAGGAGCTGCCCCGCACCGACCCGTACGGGCGTGCCCCAGGCGGCGGGCCGGCCGTCCACGGTCACCGGGCACGGCGCCCCGCCCACCGCCACGGTCACCGCGCACCGCGGCCGCAGCGCGCACCCGGTGACCGTGGTCTCCAGGACGGCCGCGCCCTCCGCGTTGCCGAGCAGCCGGTTGACGAGCCGGACCGCGCCCGGATCCAACGCCCCCGAACGCGGCACGCCCAGGTGGGCGTACCCCGCCCGGCCCAGGTCCTGCACGGTGGTCAGCGCCCCGGCCCGTACGACGGCCACGGCCCGATCGGTCATCGGCCCGCCACCGTGAAGCGCACCCGGGCACCGGGGGAGAGCAGGGCGGCCGGCTCCCGCGCGGTGTCCCAGAGCACCGCGTCGGTGGTGCCGATCAGCTGCCAGCCGCCCGGCGAGGAGCGCGGATACACCCCCGTGTACGGCCCCGCGAGCGCCACCGAACCGGCCGGCACCACCGTCCGCGGAGTGTCCCTGCGCGGCACCTCGTAGCGCGGACCCAGCCCCGTCAGATAGCCGAAGCCCGGAGCGAACCCGCAGAACGCGACCCGGAACACGGTCTCCGCGTGGATCCGCACCGCCGCCTCCACGGACACCCCCCACAGGGCGGCCACATCGGCCAGGTCCGGCCCGTCGTACCGCACCGGCACCGTCACCGCCGCCCCCTCGGGCGCGCACCGCGCGGGCACGTCCCAATCGCGCAGCTCGGCCGCGAGCCGGTCCGGCGCCGCCACCCCTTCGAGGAGCACGGTCCGTGCCGCCGGCACGATCTCCCGCACGGCGGGCAGCGCGCCCGCCTCCCGCCGCCGCAGCAGCTCGGCGTGGAAGGCCTCCGTCGCCTCCCCGCTCACCAGCTCGACCAGCAGCCCCCGGTCGCCGACCCGGTAGACCTTGCGCGCCCTCATGCGAACGCCTCCACCCGCACCCCGGAGGACTCCAGCCGCTCCCGCACCCGCCGGGCGAGCCCCACCGCGCCGGGGGTGTCCCCGTGCAGGCACAGCGAGCGCGCCCGGACCGCGACCGTGCGTCCGCAGTGCGCGGTGACCACGCCGAACCGGGCCAGGGACAGGGACCGTTCGACGACCTCGCCCGGGTCGCTCACCACGGCACCCTCCTGCCCGCGGGGCAGCAGGGTGCCGTCCCGGCGGTAGGCCCGGTCGCCGAACGCCTCGCCGACCACGGGCAGTCCGGCCTTCCTGGCGGCCTCGTGCAGCCGCGAGCCCGGCAGCCCGAGCACCGGCAGCTCCGCCGAGGCGAGCCGCACCCCCTCGACGACCGCGGCGGCCTGCTCCTCGTCGTGGACCACCCGGTTGTAGAGCGCGCCGTGCGGCTTGACGTACGCCACGCGCGCGCCGGCCGCCCGCGCGAACACCTCGAGGGCACCGATCTGGTAGGCGACCTCGGCCGCCAGCTCCGCCGCCGGCACGTCCATGGCGCGCCGGCCGAAGCCCGCGAGGTCCCGGTAGGAGACCTGCGCCCCGATCCGCACCCCGCGGGCCGCCGCCAGCTCGCAGACGCGCCGCATGGTCGCCGCGTCCCCGGCATGGAAGCCGCAGGCCACGTTGGCGCTGGTGACCACCGAGAGCAGCTGCTCGTCGTCGGTCAGCGTCCAGCGGCCGAAGCCCTCGCCGAGATCGGCGTTGAGGTCGATCGAGACCCGGGTCATGGAGGGTTTCCTTCCTTCCGTGCGCAGAAGAGCTCGGGAACGCGCGCGCCCCCGTTCAGGCCCCGACGCGGTACTCCGCGTCCGGTACGTCGGTCACGAGCATCCGGCCGGGGGCGTGGGTGAGGGCGAACGGCGGCCGCGAGGCCGTCACCGCCGCCTGCGGGGTGACCCCGCAGGCCCAGAAGACCGGCACGTCCCCGGGCTCGGCGACCACCGGGTCCCCGAAGTCGGGCCGGGACAGGTCCCGGATCCCGAGTCCGGCCGGATCGCCCTCGTGCACCGGCGCGCCGTGCACCGCGGGCAGCAGCCCGCTGATCCGCCGCGCGGCGGGGACCAGGGCGGCCGGGACCGGGCGCATCGACACGACCATCGGCCCGTGCAGCCGCCCGGCGGGCCGGCAGGCGCGGTCGGTCACGTACATCGACACGTTCCGGCCCTGCTCGACATGGCGCAGCGGCACCCCCGCCTCGGCCAGCGCCCCCTCGAAGGTGAAGCTGCAGCCGATCAGGAACGACACCAGGTCCTCGCGCCAGTACGAGGTCACCTCGGAGGGCTCGTCGACGAGCCGCCCGTGCTCCCACACCCGGTAGCGAGGGATGTCGGTGCGCAGGTCGGCGTCCGGCGCGAGCCTGGTCCGCCAGGAGCCGGCGTCGGTGACGTCGAGGACGGGGCAGGGGCGCGGATTGCGGGTGCAGAAGAGCAGCACGTCGTACGCCCAGTCCGCGGGCACCGCGATGAGGTTGGCCTGCGCGTGGCCCGGTGCCCAGCCGGCCGTGGGCCCGGTGGCCCCGGCCCGGGCCCGCGCGCGGGCGGTACGCGGATCGGGAACGTCGGTGCGGGTCATACGAGTTCCCTCCCCCGGGTCTCGGGCAGGCCGAGCAGGGCGAGGACGGCCAGCCCGTAGCCCACCGCGCCGAAGACGAGCGCCCCGCCCACGCCCCAGCTCTCGGCGAGGAAGCCGACCAGGGCGGGGAAGAGCGCGCCGACCGCCCGGCCGGTGTTGTACGTGAGGCCCTGGCCGGTGCCGCGGACCGGGGTCGGGTAGAGCTCGGCGAGGAAGGAGCCGAAGCCGCTGAAGATGGCCGACATGCAGAAGCCGAGCGGGAAACCGAGCACCAGAAGGAGGGTGTTCGCCCCGGCCGCGATGTGCGTGTAGGCGAGCACGGCGAGCGCGGACAGCACCGCGAAGAGCGCGATGTTCCTCTTCCGGCCGAGCCGGTCGGTGAGGTAGCCGCCGGTCAGATAGCCGGTGAAGGCCCCGGAGATGAGGAAGGCCAGATAGCCGCCGGTGCCCACGACGGTGAGTCCGCGCTCGGTCTTCAGGAAGGTCGGCACCCAGGTGGCGAGCGTGTAGTAGCCGCCCTGGACGCCCGTCGACAGGAGCACCGCGAAGAGGGTGGTGCCGAGCAGGGGGCGCTTGAAGACGGCGGTGAAGGACCCCCGGCCGGCACCGGCGCGGCGCGCCTCGGCCGCCTGCGGGGCGTCCTCGACGTGGCGCCGTACGTAGACCACGAGGAGGGCGGGCAGGGCGCCGGTCCAGAACATGACCCGCCAGGCGGTGTCGGCGTCGACGAACCGGAAGACCAGTGTGTAGACGATCACGGCGAGCGCCCAGCCGGCCGCCCACGCGCTCTGGACGCCGCCCAGGGTGCGGCCCCGGTGCCGCGCGGAGGCGTACTCGGCGACCAGGATGGCGCCGACCGCCCACTCGCCGCCGAACCCGAGGCCCTGGAGCGCGCGGAAGACCATCAGCGTCTCGTAGTCGGGCGCGAAGCCGCACAGGACGGTGAAGAGCGCGTAGGTGATCACGGTGACCAGGAGCGCCTTCACCCGGCCGACGCGGTCGGCGAGGACGCCGGCCAGCGCGCCGCCGACGGCGGAGACCACCAGGGTGACGGTGGTGAGGAGACCGGTCTGGCCCTTGTCCAGCTGGAAGTAGGCGGCGATGGCCACCATGGACAGCGGCAGCGTGAAGAAGTCGTACGAGTCGAGGGCGTATCCGCCGAAGGCGCCGGCGAACGCGCGTCTGCCGCGCGGTCCGAGGGCGCGCAGCCACGCGAACGCACCCGTGTCGTCGGGACGTTCGCCTCGGGAGGGCTGCCGGGTCTGGGTCGTGCTCATCTGCACCTCGCGGTAAGGGGAGGAGAGTGCGGGAGAGACGTGCGGACGAACCGTGCTGACGTGCTGTGCCGACGTGCCGTGCGATGTCGTTCAATGTAGGGATCGTTCAACGATCCGACAAGAGTGGTGTCGTCACGTCCTTGTTTCCGATGCCGGACCTGCGATTGACTCGGCGGCGGACGACGGAGGGAACGGAACGCGCATGGACCCGAGGGGCACGATCGGCGAGCTGGTGGACGACCGCGCCCTCCTGGGGCGCACGAGCACGGCGGAACGGGTGGCCGACATCCTGCGGACCCGGATCGCCGAGGGCTTCTTCCCGCCCGGGACCCGGCTCTCCGAGGACGGCATCGGCGGCGCCCTCGGTGTGTCCCGCAACACCCTGCGCGAGGCCTTCCGCCTCCTGACCCACGAGCGGCTGCTCGTCCACCGGCTCAACCGCGGCGTCTTCGTCCGCGTCCTCGCCGTCGACGACGTCGCCGACATCTACCGCACCCGCAGGCTCGTCGAGTGCGCCGTCGTCCACGCCCTGGGGGAGCCGCCGTTCATCCTCGACGGCCTGGCCGCCGCGGTCGGCGAGGGCGAGCGGGCCGCCCGGGCCGGGGACTGGAAGGGCGTCTCCACCGCCAACATCCACTTCCACCGCGAACTCGTCGCCCTGGCCGGCAGCGCCCGCACCGACGAGCTGATGCGCGGCGTCCTCGCCGAACTCCGCCTGGCCTTCCACATCGTGGACGACCCGCGTGGCCTCCATGAGCCTTATCTCATAAGAAACCGGGAGATTCTGGACGCGCTGCGGGCGGGTGAGCGGGATCGGGCCGAACAGCTCCTGGCCCGCTATCTCGACGACTCCCGCACCCGCATCACCGATGTGTACGCGAAGGCGGTCGACGACCCGGAGGCCTGAGCGGACGGGCCGCGGGCAGGGGTCGTATAAGCGTCGTTTCGACCGTTGTCAGTGCGAGGACCTACTCTGTGCACCGTGACTTCGCCTGCCTCGACGGACCTCGCTCCGCCCCAGCTCAGCGCGGGGCCGCGCCCCGCGCAGGGCCCGGCCGCCGACGAAGGGCTCGCGCGGCGGCTCCGCGCGCTCGCGTGCACGGCCCCGCTGCACGACCTCGACGTGCGCAAGGCGAACCTGGCCGGCGAGTACTCGGTCTACGCGATGGCCGAGGTCGCCCTCGCCGCGATCGACCTCGTCACGCTCAACATGGACTTCGACACCGGCGCGGACAGCGAGCAGATAATCGCCCGTCTGCTGCCCCGCGTCGCCGCCCAGGCCCCCGACCGCCCCGCCGCCGAACACGAGCGGGTGGCCCGCTGGGTCCTGGAGAACCTGATCAACGTCGGCAGCGTCGACCGCGGCTTCCGCGCCGTCTACGGCACCTTCGGCGCCGACGGCGCCTACACCCGCCGCGACTACGACTTCAAGCTCATCGAAGAGGTCCCGGGCTACGGGGGCGGGGTCTATCTCCGCACCACCGACGAGGCCGTCAACGTCCTCGTCGGCGCCCTCGACACCGATGTCACCAGCGCCCAGATCGCCGCCGAGGTGAAGCTGGAGGTCCTCATCAGCCGGGGGCGCCTCGCCGACGCCCAGCTCGCCGCCGAGCAGGCCCGCTACCGCACCGTGCAGTACGCCGAGACCCTCCGCAGGACCCTGGAGGCCACCCGGCGCAACGTCCGCGCGGTCGACTGGCTCCACGCCGTGCCCGACATGATCGCCGAGGCCCTCGACCACGTGGCCGACCGCTACCGCCACGAGAACGCGATCCTCACCAACATCCGCAAGGCCCGGGACGAGGCCGAGGACCACGAGCACAAGCGCCGCGCCGCCGAGCTCGTCGACATCGTCAAGGACTGCATCCGCCGCCACACCCAGCTCCAGTCCCGCCTCCTGGAGGCCGGACCGCTCTTCCGCGCCGAGCAGGACCGCCAGGCCTTCGCCGCCCCCACCGCCTACACGGGCCTCGACCTGTACGGGCAGCTGATCGCCCCCCTCCTGCCGCTCCCCGTCGAGCAGGCCACCCGGGTCACCGACGCCTTCTTCGCCCACGGCACCGGACTGCGCACCCCCGCCTCCGTCCGCGTCGCCGACCTGGTCGAGCTCCTCCTCACCCCGCCCGTGGAGCGCCAGCACCTGGGCGCGGAGATGCCCGAGCCCGACCTGATCGCCACCCCCGACGACAGCCGCTTCAGCGAGGAGCAGCTGGCGAGCGCCATGGAGCTGCTCGACCTGGAGCACGACGCCCCGCGCCGTCTCTCCGGCCTCCTCGCCGACGCCCGCCGCCGCGACCCCGACCTGCCCTACCTGGTCGCCCTCCTCGCCGTCCACGCCGCTAGCCCCCCGGTCGGCACCGCCTACCGCCAGGGCGAGGAGCGCCTGCTGTTCGCCGTCGACGACGGCACGCAGCTCGACGACCCCGAGTTCGGCGGCGCCGACCTCATCGTGGGCACGGCCCTCCTGGACGCCGTCGGCATGGCCGCGGACCGCACGGAGGCCACGTGACCGCGCCCCACACCCCGGAGGCCGCGGACCCGTCCGTCGACCCCGCCCCGCCCGCCGACGACGCTGCCGTCACCCCGCCCGCCGCCGACCGCGCCCCCGGGCCACGCGTCGTCGCCGTGCCCCTGGCCCGGCCCGGCGCCGACCGGCCCCTCGGCGACCTGCCGACGGACGGCCCCCGGGTGCGCACGGTGCCCGCCGCGACGGCGGCCGAGCCCGCGCGCCGCCCCTTCGTGCGGGCCGTACCGCTGCCGCGCACGCGCCGGGCCGGCGACGAGACCGCGGGCGGGACCGAGGCCGAGCCGACGGCCGCACCCGTGTCCGTCACACCCGTACGCCTGCCCCTGCCCCTGCCCCTGCCCGGACCGGCTCAGGCGCCCGAGCCGGGTACCCCGGAAGCACCGGCAGCCGCAGCAGCAGCCGCAACCGGCGCAGACGCGCCTGCCGTTCCGGTGACCCCGACCGTCCCAGACGCGCCGGCCGCCCCGGACACCGCAGCCGTCCCCGCCGTGCTGTCCACCCCCGATACCCCAGCCGTCCCAGCCGTCCCTGCCGTCGAGGTGTCTCCGCACCCGCACCCCCGCCGTACCGAGGAGCCCCAGCCGTGAGCGAACACCACGTCGAGCACACCGACGCGTGGAGCGAGCCGGAGGCCCCGGGCACCCCCGCCGCACCCACCGCCGTCACCCCCGCGGACGCCGCCGACGCCGCCCGGCTCGTCTCCTTCGGGCTCCAGCCCAAGCTGCTGCCCGCCCGCGACGCCGAGTACGCCGAGCTGCTGCGCCGCTACCGCGAGGACCCCGCCTTCGCGCGCCTCGCCGACGCCGTCGCCACCGGCCTCGGCCTGGTCGTCCTCGAGGTCTCCCCGCGCGCCGGCATGGCCGTCACCGCCGGCGAGGACTCCGTCTTCGCCGTCCGCATGGGCGACTACGCCCGCCGCGCCTCCACCGACTCCGCCGACCGGTTCCTGCACGGCCTCGCGCACCTCGCCGTCGCCACCATGGCGTTCCCGCGCCCCGAGGACCTCGCCGACGACGGCTACATCGGCCGCCTCACCGTCAACGGCGTCGACGCCTTCGTCCGCCAGGCCTGCCGCCGCCTCGAAGAGCGCGCCGAACAGAGCGGCGAGAACACCGACCCGGCCTCCGACGCCCCCGGCCTGGAGGCCGCCTGGCGGATCTACGCCCGCCGCAGCGCCACCGGCGCCACCAAGGACGCCCGCCGCCTCGCCGGCTCCACCACCGGCATCGTCGGCAAGGCCGTCGCCTTCCTCACCGACTCCGGCTTCCTCCAGCGGACCGGAGACGAGTCCGGCGGCTCCTACCGCACCACCGCCCGCTACCAGCTCCAGGTCCGTGACATGGCCGGCAGCGCCGCCATGGCCGAGCTCCTCGACCTCGGCGTCGTCCCCGTCAGCGACGGGTCCGCGACCCTCCTGCCGCCGCCCGAGGGCGACGACCTGGAGATCGCCGCCGACGCCGGCCTGCCCTTCCACGCCTGATCCACGAACGACACGACGAGAGTCCGCCGCATGTACGAGCTGTCCCGGGTCCGCCTCTACTCCATCGGACCGGCCGGTGCCCGCTACGCCGACACCGTCCTGGACCTGCGTGGAGTCGGCGCGCCCGTGCCGCACCCCGCCCCCACCCAGGCGGAGTTCTTCGAGGAGGAGCCGGTCGGCCCGCCGCGCCGCCCCGCCCCCGCGGGCGTGCTCTTCCTGGAGAACGGCGGCGGCAAGTCCGTCCTCCTCAAGCTGATCTTCTCGGTCATGCTCCCCGGCCACCGCAACACCCTCGGCGGCGCCAGCTCGGGCGTGCTGCGCAAGTTCCTGCTCGCCGACGACTGCGGCCACGTCGCCCTGGAGTGGCAGCACACCCTCACCGGCGAGCTCGTCGTCGTCGGCAAGGCCAGCGAGTGGCGGGGCCGCCAGGTCTCCAACGACCCGCGCAAGTTCGCCGAGGCCTGGTACTCCTTCCGCCCCGGCCCGGGCCTCAGCCTGGACAACCTCCCCGTCGCCGAGGCCACCTCCGTGCGCCCGCCCGTCGAGGGCGCCTCCGGCGCCGCCGGCCGCCGCCGCACGATGAAGGGCTTCCGCGACGCGATCACCGAGGCCGGCAAGGCCTATCCGCACCTGGAGGTCTACTGGGAGGAGATCCACGACCGCTGGAACGAGCACCTCGGCGACCTCGGACTCGACCCCGAACTCTTCCGCTACCAGCGGGAGATGAACGCCGACGAGGGCGAGGCCGCCGGTCTCTTCGCGGTCAAGAAGGACTCCGACTTCACCGACCTGCTGCTGCGTGCCGTCACCGACACCCGGGACACCGACGGCCTCGCCGACCTCGTCGGCGGCTTCGGCAACAAGCTCGGCCGCCGCGCCGAGCTCACCGCCGAGCGCGACTTCACCGCCGGCTCCGTCGACCTGCTCACCCGCATCGTCGAGGCCGCCGAGACCCGCAGCCGCGCGCGCGACGTGCACGCCGGGGCCGAGCGCCGCACCCGCACCCTCGCCCGCGCCCTGTCCGCCCGCGCCGCCCAGGAGCGCGCCCGCGTCGCCGAGTTGGCCCAGCAGGTCACCTCCGCCGCCCACGCCGTCTCGGAGGCCGAGGAGGCCCGCGGTCGCAGCGCCCTCATCGCCGCCGAGCTCGCCTACCGGCACGCCTCGCTCGCCCTGACCGCCGCCGAGAAGGGCGCCGCGTCCCAGCGCCGCGAGCTCACCGACGCCCGCACCCTGCACTCCGCCTGGCAGGCCGCCGAGTCCGTGCTCCGGCACCGCGCCGCGAGCGACCGCTCGACCCGCGTCGCCGCCGCCATCCGCGAGGCCGAGCGGGACGCCGCCCCGGCGCTCGCCGCCCGCGCCAAGGCCGCCGCCGATCTCGTACGGGCGCTCGCCGCGGCCGCCGGGGAGGGAGAGCGCCAGGCCGCCGAGGAGGAGGAGCGGTCGGCCGCCCTCCAGGAGGCTTCCGAGACCGCCCACCGCGACGCCACCGCCGCCGCGACCGAGGCCCAGCGCGCCCGCAGCGAGGCCGGGCACCTGCGCCAGCGCCTCGCCGAGGTCGAGCAGGAGACCGCCGAGGCGGTCCGGGCCGGCTGGCTCGACGACTCCGCGCCCGACGCCGACCCGGCCCGCGCCGCCCTCGCCGCGAGCGACGCCGAGAAGACCACGGTCGCCGCCTGGGACGCGGCCCGGGAGGCCGCCCGCACCGCCGCCGAGCGCGCCCGCGAGGCCGCCGCCGCCGAGTCCCGCGCCGAACTCGCCGCCGCCCGCGCCTCCGACGCGGCCGAGGCCGCCGAGAACGCCTACGACGCCGAGCGCCGCGCCGCCGAGTCCCTCGCCGCCGACCCGCGCCTGGCCGAACTGCTCTCCCTGCCGGACGCCGGCCAGGGGGCGGTCCAGGGCACCGGCTCCCCGCTGCCCGGCCAGCGCGCGGGCGACGGCCCGGGCCCCGACGCCCCGCCCGCCGCCGGCCTCGCCGAGGTCGCCGACGGCGGCCCGCTGACCGTCACCGACTTCGACCGCTACGCCGACGAACTGCGCGCGCTGCTCGACCGGTCCATCGCCTCCGCCGAGCGGCAGCTCTTCGACCTGCGCACGGCCGCCGCCGACGACAACCGCATCCTCGGCGCCCTCGGCGACGGCGGCCTGCTGCCGCCGGGCCCCGACGTGCTCGCCACCGTGGAGTACCTGGGCGAGCACGGCATCCCCGCCCTGCCCGGCTGGCGCTATCTGGCCCAGGCCGTCGCCCCCGCCGACCACGCCGCCGTCCTCGCCGCCCGCCCCGAGCTGGTCGACGGCGTCGTGATCACCGACCCCGTCTCGTACACCCGCGCCCGCGAGGTGCTGAGCGGCGCCGCGCTGCTGCCCCGCTCCACCGTCGCCGTCGGCACCGCCGCCGCCCTGCTGGCCCCCGTACCGGCGCCGGACTCCGGTCAGGACACCGACGTGTTCCTCGTGCCGCCGAACCCGGCCATGCACGACGAGCACGCCGCCGACGAGGAGCGACAGGCGCTGCGCAGCCGCGCCGCCGCCCGCGACGAGGAGATCCGCGCCCTGGCCGCCCGGCTCACCGGTGACCGCTCGCTCGCCGCCCGGATCGGCTCCTGGCGTGCCGACTGCCCGCCCGGCATGCTCGCCGAGCTGGCCGCCGTCGCCGCCTCCGCGCGCACCGCCGCCGAGACCGCGGCCGCCGCCCTCGCCGAGGCCCGTACGGTCCGGGCCGAGGCCGACGAGGCCGCCGCCGACGCCGCCCGGGTCCGCGACGAGCGCAGCGAGGCCGCCCAGCGCGCCCGCCGCGCCGCCGACGCCCTCGCCGGCCTCGCCTTCCGGCTGCGCGAGCGCTCCGCCTGGCAGGCCAAGCTCCGCGAACTCGCCGACGACGCCGCCGAGTCCGAGGCCCGCGCCCAGACCTGCCTGGAGCGCGCCCGCGCCGCCGACGAGGACCGCCGCGCCGCCCAGCGCGCCGCCGACGACGCCCACCGCACCGCCCGCGCCCTGCGCGCCGAGCGCGCCGAGATCGCCGGCGCCCCCGAGAACCTCCCGGAGGAGGACGCCGACGCGCCCCGCGCCGCGCTCCCCACCCTCCGCGAGGCCTACCGGGCCGCCTCCCAGGTGTACGAGAAGGTCGGCGTCGGCGCGGACCTGCGCGCCGAACAGGCCCGCGCCGAGAGCGACGAGTCCGCCGCCCTCGCCGAGCTCGACCGCCTCACCAACAAGGTCCGCACCCGCGCCGAGCAGCTCCTGGAGTCCACCGACGGCGCCGACGGCCCGTCCCGCCAGGCCGCCGCCGCCCGCGCCGAGGCCCTGGTGCAGAAACTGGAGTCGCGCGCCTCCGAGGCCAGCGAGAAGCTGGGCCGGCTCCGCGGCGAGGCCGAGCGGCTCGCCCCCGAGGACGGCGAGGCGCACACCGAGCTGCCCGACGAGCTGATCCCGGCCGACGCCGAGCACGCCCAGAGCCTGCTCCGCACCGCCACCACCGAACTGGCCGCGCGCACCGACGCCCTGGAGGCGGCGCGCGCCGCCCACACGGGTCTGCTCCAGGCCCACCGGGCCGCCGAGGACGCCGCCGGGGGCTTCGACGAGACCGCCGCGCTCCTGCGCGACCTGCTGCGCGACCACGCCGAGGAGGAGCAGGAGGAGCCCGAGCCGTACCCGGGTCCGCTGGCCGAGGCCCGCGACTCGGCCGCGGAGGCCCGCCGTTCGCTGCGCGGCTGCGCCGCCGAGCTGTCCGCCGCCGACGCCGCCGTCCGCGAGGCCGGCGACATCCTCGTACGCCACGCCAACGCGAACCGCTTCGAGCAGGTCCGCACCCCGGCCCGGCAGCAGATCCGTGAACTGCCCGCCGCCGCGCTGCCGGAGCACGCCGCGAAGTGGGCCGAGGCGTTCGCGCCCCGTCTGCGGGTGCTCACCGACGAGCTGGCGCAGCTGGAGCGCAACCGCGACTCGATCGTGGACCGGCTGCGCGGCCTGGTGGAGTCCTCGCTGGCCACCCTTCGCTCGGCCCAGCGGCTCTCCCGGCTGCCCGAGGGCCTGGGGGAGTGGTCCGGCCAGGAGTTCCTGCGGATCCGCTTCGAGGAGCCCGACCAGGCCACGCTCACCGAGCGCCTCGGCGAGGTCGTCGACGAGGCGACCCGCGCCGCCGTGAAGAAGAACTCCGACCTGCGCAGGGACGGCATGTCCCTGCTGCTGCGCGGTGTCCAGGCCGCCCTCGAACCCAAGGGCGTCGCCGTCGAGATCCTCAAGCCGGACGCGGTGCTGCGCGCCGAGCGCGTCCCCGTCGGGCAGATGGGAGACGTCTTCTCCGGCGGCCAGCTGCTCACCGCGGCCATCGCCCTCTACTGCACGATGGCCGCGCTCCGGTCCAACGACCGGGGCCGCGACAAGCACCGCCACGCGGGCACGCTGTTCCTCGACAACCCGATCGGCCGCGCCAACGCCACGTACCTCCTGGAGCTCCAGCGGGCCGTGTCGGACGCCCTGGGCGTGCAGCTGCTGTACACGACGGGTCTGTTCGACACGACGGCGCTCGCCGAGTTCCCGCTGGTCATCCGGCTGCGCAATGACGCGGACCTGCGCGCGGGCCTGAAGTACATCAGCGTGGAGGAGCACCTCCGCCCCGGTCTGCCGCAGCCGAGCGCGGAGGGCGAGACGATCCACGGCGAGATCACCGCGACCCGGATGTTCCGCCGTACCCCGGACGCGCCCGCGGCCGTCGCGGCGGAGTAGCCGGACCCGAGAAGACGCGGAACGGCCCGGCCCCCACGGGGGGCCGGGCCGTTCCGCGTCCGGGATCTCTCAGGCGGCCTCGGACAGGGGCTCCGCCGTCTGCTCGCCGCGCCGCGGCCGTGCCGTGCTGCTCGGCTCCGACACGACCCCGTTGCGCTGCCGCCAGACCTGCCGCGTGATCCACACGTCGAGCACGCTCCAGGTGGCCGCCACCGTGCTGACCACCGCGGTGATCGTCACCGGAAAGGCCAGCCAGGACCCCGTGACCGTGCAGAAGAAGGCGACCATTGCCTGGATCAGCGTCACCGAGGTCAGCAGGACGGCACGGACGGCGGCCGTCCGCACCGGGTCGGGCATGCGCCCGCGCCCCTTCTCGTCCTCCACCCACAACTGCCGCGCCGGCCGCGCCTCGTTGTCCATCGTCCTGTCACTCCCCACCACCGATGTCTCCTGGGTGGCTGCTGCCCGTCTTGAGCCGCTTTACGCGGACACACACCCCCCGGTACAGAATGACGCACGTGGGAGGGAAAAGGTTTCGCCGGGGTCCCCCTCCGGCCGGCGACCTCAAGAGCGGAACGAACAGTTCCAGCCATCTGTTCGGGTACGGAAAGTGGTGTCCTGTCAGGTGTCCTGTGCCACAGTCCCGGAACCCAACTCCCCGAATACCAGGACATCTCATGATCAACACTCACTCGACAGGCTGAAAATCGCCCGGACGCGTCTTCGAGATGGCTGTGATGCAGTAGTAGGCTCGCGCCGCCGTTTGTTGAAACTGAAGGTTGACGCCGCGTGTTGACGCCGGGCGTGACAACGTGAGGGACCTCCGTGGCCGCGGAGGCCGAGGTGGGGGAGGCCATGCGCTTTCGCGGGAAGTCCATCCGCAGGAAGATCGTGGCGTTGCTCCTGGTGCCGCTCGTCTCCCTCACCGGCCTGTGGGGATTCGCCACGGTCCTCACCGGACGCGAGGCCCGTCAGCTCCTCGACGTCGGCTATATCGTCGACAAGGTCGGCTACCCCCTGGAGGACACCGTCCGTGTCATCCAGAAGGAACGCCGCCAGTCCCTCGTCTACCTCGCCGACCCCCGCGCCTCCGACGCGCTGACCAGCCTCCGCGAGCAACGCGAGGCCACCGACCGGCAGATCACCCTCATCCGCCGCAACGCCGCCGACTCCGGCGTCCGCGCCGAGATGAACCCCGTCACCGCCCAGCGGCTCACCTCCCTCCTGGACGCCCTCGACGGCCTCTCCTCCCTGCGCCGCTCCGTGGAGAACCGCGACATCGGGCGCATCCAGGCCCTCGAGTTCTACAACCGGCTCGTCGACCCCTGCTACAGCTTCCTCCTCACCCTCCACGCCCTGGAGAACGTGGAGATGGACAAGCAGGGCCGTGCCCTCGTCGGCGTCGTCCGCGCCCGCGAGGCCCTGTCCCGCGAGGACGCGCTGGTCGTCTCCGCGCTCATCGCCGAACGCGTCACCGCCGAGGAGATCCGGGCGATCTCCGACCTGGTCGCCGCCCGCAGGCTCTACTACGAGGCCAACCTCGAACTCCTGCCCAGGGCCGAGCGCGAGCGCTTCGAGAGATACTGGAGCAGCCCCGAGACCGCCCCGCTGCGCAAGTCCGAGGAAGCGGTCATCGCCGGCGGCGCCACCGAGCGCCCCCGCGCCGTCACCGCCGAGGCCTGGCAGGAGCAGGCCACCCCCGTCCTCGACGACCTCGCCCGCGACAACACCGCGGCGGGCGACCGCTACCAGGACCGCGTCCAGCCCGCCGCCTACAGCGTGCTCCTCAAGGCGGGCGTCGCCGGCGTCCTCGGCTTCGTCGCCCTGCTCGTCTCCGTCGTGGTCTCCGTCCGCATCGGCCGGGAACTCGTCCGCGACCTGCGCCGGCTCCGCAAGGAGGCCCAGGAGGTCTCCGGCGTCCGCCTGCCCAGCGTCATGCGCCGCCTCGCCGCCGGCGAACACGTCGACGTCGAGACCGAGGTGCCCCACCTGCGGTACGAGGACGACGAGGTCGGCCAGGTCGGCCAGGCCCTCAACACCCTGCAGCGGGCCGCCGTCGAGGCCGCCGTCAAGCAGGCCGACATGCGCCGCGGGGTCTCCGAGGTCTTCGTCAACCTCGCCCGCCGCAACCAGGTCCTGCTGCACCGCCAGCTCACCCTCCTCGACACCATGGAACGGCGCACCGAGGACACCGACGAGCTCGCCGACCTCTTCCGGCTCGACCACATGACCACCCGCATGCGCCGCCACGCCGAGGGCCTGGTGATCCTCTCCGGCGCCGCCCCCTCCCGCCAGTGGCGCAAGCCCGTCCAGCTCATGGACGTCGTGCGCGCCGCCGTCGCCGAGGTCGAGGACTACGAGCGCATCGAGGTCCGCCGGCTGCCCCGGCTCGGCGTGGGCGGCCCGGCCGTCGCCGACCTCACCCACCTCATCGCCGAACTCCTGGAGAACGCCACGGTGTTCTCGCCCCCGCACACCGCGGTGCAGGTGCTCGGCGAGCGGGTCGCCAACGGCTTCACCCTGGAGATCCACGACCGCGGCCTCGGCATGAACCCCGACGCCCTCCTCGACGCCAACCTGCGCCTGGCCGAGACCCCCGACTTCGAGCTCTCCGACACCGACCGGCTCGGCCTCTTCGTGGTCAGCCGGCTCGCCCAGCGCCAGAACGTACGCGTCTCGCTCCAGCCCTCCCCGTACGGCGGGACCACCGCGGTCGTCTTCATCCCGGCCGCGCTGCTCACCGACGCCCCCGAGACCCAGGGCGCCGGCTTCCGCCTCGACCGCAAGGGCCCCGACCGCGACGGCGCCGAGCGCACGGAGGGGCTGCCCGTCCGCCGCCCGCTGCTCACCAAGGTGCCCGACCCGGCCCTGGAACCCGCCGGCCCGCTGCTCGACGGCCCCGTCGAACTCGAGGCCCCGCTCGACTCCGACGGCTTCGACGAGCTGCTCGGCGGCGCCGCCGACCTGCTCGACACCGAGAGCGAGCGCGGCGGCCTGTTCCGGGCCCGCGAACACCGCCGCCGCGGCGAACAGCACCAGCAGGCCCGCGACCAGGCCGACCAGGCCCGCGGCGGCGGCTCCCGCGCCGACGACCACACGTCCGCCGAGCCCGTACGCCTGCCCCGCCGCCGCCCGCCGACCCTCGTCGTCGACCACGGCCGGCGCCTGGACGAGCCGGGCCGCGCCCACCCGAACCCGAGCGCCCCCGGCGACGGCGACACGATGGAGCTGGCCCGGGTGCCGCGCGACGCCCCCGTGCCGCCCCAGGGCATCGCGCCCGTGCCTCCGCAGGGCACCGGACCCACGCTCGTCCCCGTCCCGCAGGACGGGCCGGCCCCGTTCGGCGGACTGCCCCGCCGGGTCCGCCAGGCCAGCCTCGCGCCCCAGCTGCGCGAGGACGGCACCCGCGCCGAGGACGCTGCGGCCGGCACCGGCACCACGGCCTCCGCCGCCGAGGCCGACTCCTTCGAGCGCGACGCCGAGGAGGTGCGCAGCCGCATGGCCTCGATGCAGCGCGGCTGGCAGCGCGGACGACGGCACAACGCCGAAACGACAGCACCAGGAACGACACCCGAGGGGGACGGTCGATGACCGCACCGAACGCCGCAGCAACCCACAGCTCCGCCCACGGCAACGGGGAGCTGAACTGGCTCCTCGACGAACTGGTCCAGCGCGTCGGCTCCATCCGCAAGGCCCTGGTGCTCTCCAGCGACGGCCTGCCCACCGGCGCGTCCCAGGACCTCTCCCGCGAGGACGGCGAGCACCTGGCCGCCGTCGCCTCCGGCTTCCACAGCCTCGCCAAGGGCGTGGGCCGCCACTTCGAGGCGGGCAGGGTCCGGCAGACCGTCGTCGAGCTCGAGGACGCCTTCCTCTTCGTCACCGCCGCCGGCGACGGCAGCTGCCTCGCCGTCCTCGCCGACGCCGACTCGGACGTGGGCCAGGTCGCGTACGAGATGACCCTGATGGTCAAGCGCGTCGGAGCCCACCTCGCCACGGCGCCCCGTTCCGGGCTGCCCAACGGATGACGGGGGAGGGGGACGGCATGAGTGACACGGAGCAGTCCCACGAGGACGCGGTCGCCCGCTGGTTCGACGCCGACGCGGGCCCCGTGGTCCGCCCGTACGCCATGACCCGTGGCCGGACCAGCACCGCCACCCGCCACCGCCTCGACCTGATCGCGCTGGTGGTGCCCGAACCGGCCGCCGACGACCCCGGCCGCGACCAGACGCTGTCCCCCGAGCATGTGGAGATCGTCGAACGCTGCTCCGAGCAGCCGCAGTCGATCGCCGAACTCGCCGCGGGACTCGACCTCCCCGTCGGGGTGGTACGGGTCCTCGTCGGCGATCTCGTCGACGACGAGCTCGTCCATGTGACCCGCCCCGTTCCGCCGGCCGAGCTGCCGGACGTGAGCATCCTTCGCGAGGTGATCAATGGCCTTCGGGCGCTCTAGCCGCACCCAGCCGCCGGTCGAACCGGTCACGCTGAAGATTCTCGTCGCGGGCGGCTTCGGGGTCGGCAAGACCACCCTGGTCGGCGCGGTCAGCGAGATCCGGCCGCTGCGGACGGAGGAGATCCTCAGCGAGGCCGGCCGGCCCGTCGACGACCTGCACGGCGTCGAGTCCAAGGCGACCACCACCGTCGCCATGGACTTCGGCCGGATCACCCTGCGCGACGACCTCGTCCTGTACCTCTTCGGCACGCCCGGACAGGACCGCTTCTGGTTCCTGTGGGACGAGCTCGCCCAGGGCGCCCTCGGCGCGGTCGTCCTCGCCGACACCCGCCGCCTGGAGGACAGCTTCGCCGCGATCGACTACTTCGAGCGGCGCGGCATCCCGTTCACGGTCGCCGTCAACTGCTTCGAGGGCGCCCGCCGATTCCCGGCCGAGAGCGTCCGGGGCGCACTCGACCTCGACCCCGAGGTCGAGCTGCTGATGTGCGACGCCCGTGACCGGGAGTCCGTCAAGAACGTCCTGGTCGCGGTCGTCGAGCACGCCCTGGTCCTGGCCGACCGCGGGCCGGCCGCCGTCACCACGTAGCGGCCGCCGAGGGGGTCAGCGGACCGCCACCACCGCCGAACCATGGCCGAACAGACCCTGGTTGGCGGTGATCCCGACCCGCGCGCCCGGCACCTGCCGGGCGCCGGCCGTGCCCCGCAGCTGCCAGGTCAGCTCGCAGACCTGGGCGATGGCCTGCGCCGGCACGGCCTCCCCGAAGGAGGCGAGACCGCCGCTGGTGTTGACCGGGAGGCGGCCGCCGAGCGCGGTCACCCCGTCCCGCAGCAGTTTGGCGCCCTCGCCCGCCCCGCACAGGCCGATGTCCTCGTACCACTCCAGCTCCAGGGCGGTGGAGAGGTCGTACACCTCCGCGAGCGACAGGTCCTCGGGGCCGAGCCCCGCCTCCTCGTACGCGGCCCGGGCGATCGACGCCCGGAAGGAGTGCGCGGCGGGGGAGACCACCGCGGCCGAGTCGGTCGCGATGTCGGGGAGGTCGAGGACCGCCTTCGGATACGTCGGCGTGACGGTGGAGACCGCGCGGATGCGCACCGGATCCGGGTGCCCGTGCCGCCGGGCGAACTCCATGCTGGACAGCACGAGCGCCGCGCCCCCGTCCGAGGTCGCGCAGATGTCGAGCAGCCGCAGCGGATCGGCGACCACCGCGGAGGCCGCCACCTCCGCCGCGCTCACCGCCTTGCGGTAGCGGGCCAGCGGATTGAGCGCCCCCGCCGCCGCGTTCTTCACCTTGACCTGGGCGAAATCCTCCGGCGTGTCCCCGTACAGGGCCATCCTGCGCCGGGCGTAGAGCGCGAAGTACGCCGGATTGGTCGCGCCGAGCACCCGGAAGCGCAGCCAGTCGGGGTCGTCGGGCCGCTCGCCGCCCGCCGGGGCGAAGAAGCCCTTCGGGGCCGCGTCCGCGCCCACCACCAGGACGACGTCCGAGAGTCCGGCGAGGATCTGCGAGCGGGCGGTGTTGACGGCCTGCGCCCCCGACGCGCAGGCCGCGTAGACGCTGGTCACCCGCGCTCCCTGCCAGCCGAGCGCCTGCGCGAAGGTGGCCCCGGCCACGTAACCGGGGTAGCCGTTGCGCACGGTGTCGGCTCCGACGATCGAGCCGACGTCCCGCCAGTCGAGCCCGGCGTCGGCGAGCGCGGCCCGGGCGGCGGCGGTCCCGTAGGTGACGAAGCCGCGTCCCCACTTGCCCCACGGGTGCATGCCGGCCCCGAGCACGGCGACGTCGTTCACGCCTTCTCCTCCCCGTCCCGACCGGCGACCGGCCGCCAGTGCCAGGTGGTCCAGACGTGCTCGTCGTCCTCGTTGAGGACGCCCGGTACGAGCTCCATCTCCTGGCCGATCGCGAGATCGGCCGTGCGTACGCCGGGCGCGGCCTGACCGAGCACCACCATGGCCTCGGCCGCCAGCTCCACCGCGACGAGCGTGTACGGCTCCCAGGGCGCGTCCGGATCGGAGACGTACGGGGCGGGCGGGCGGTAGCGGCCGTCGGTGAACGACCAGACCCGGCCCCGCCGGGAGAGCGGCGTCTCGGTCAGTTCGCCCCCGCCGGGGCAGCCGGGGTTGCGGCAGTAGGCGTCCTCCCGGGGGAAGAAGACCGACGCGCAGGCCGTGCAGCGGGTCCCGAGGAGCCGGAAGCCTTCGCCGGAGCCGGTGTCCCGGGCGTCCTGGTCGCCCGCGGTGTCGTCGGTGAACCAGCCGGCCACCACCGGCCTGCGCGTCCGTGCCATGTACGACCCCTCCCGCTATCTGACGATGCGTCAGAAGTGTGGCACGGGCCGGCGGGAGGGGGAAGGGGAAGACGTCAGTGCCCGGCCACCGACCTGCGCGCCACGGGGAAGTCGAAGAAGGTCGACGGGAACGGCTCCGGCTTGAACGTGAAGTGCCACCACTCCTCCGGCAGGTTCACGAAGCCCTGCTCGGCCAGCGCGTCCCTGAGAAGGTCCCGGTGGGTGCGCTGCGCCCCCGTGATCCGGGGATCGTCCGTGTGCGACAGCGTGTCGAAGCAGTCGAAGCCCGTCCCCATGTCCACGGAGTTGTCCGGGAACCGCTCCGCCTGCGGCCGGAAGCACTCCACCTGCGGCTCGCCCGGCACATACGGCCGGGTCGGCACGGCGGGCAGCCGCACGATCGTCAGATCCACCGTCGAGCCGCGGCTGTGCCCGGACTTCTCGGCGATGTAACCGTCCGCGAACAGCCGCGACTTGTCGACCAGCGGATAGAACTCCTTCTTCATCCGCTCGTCGTCCAGGTCCTTCGCCCAGCGCACGAAGTGGTCCACGGCCCGCTGCGGCCGGTAGCAGTCGTACACCTTCAGCGTGTAGCCGCGCGCGAGCAGCCGCGCCTGCGCCCGGTGCAGGGCCTCGGCCGCCGGCCGGGTCAGGATGCACACCGGCTGCCGGTAGCCGTCCACCCGCTCGCCCACGAAGTTGTGCTCCGTGGTGTAGCGCATCTCCTGCACGATCGTCGGGTCCACCCGGTCGAGCGCCACGAACTCCTTCGGCGCCTTCGGCTCCGGCGCCGCGCCGGCCGAGGGCACGGCCGCGGTGGCGGCGAGCAGACCGGCGGCGGCCAGCACACCGAGGGCACGGAAAGCGGAGGCAAGTCCTGTCAGTCGTGTCATGGCAACCGTCTACCAGTAACGCCAGCGCCGGGAAAGGGAGATCGCATACGGTCGCCCCGTGACCGACTCGACCGCGCACTCCCACTGCTCCACCTGCGGCACCCGCTACCCGGCCGGAGCCGCCTGGCCCCGCACCTGCCCAGCCTGCGCCACCACCGCCTACCGCAACCCGCTGCCCGTCGCCGTCGCCCTCCTGCCCGTGACCGACGCCCATGGCACCGGCCTCGTCGTCATCACCCGCACCATCGCCCCGCAGGCCGGCCGCGTCGCCCTGCCGGGCGGCTTCATCGACTTCGGCGAGGACTGGCAGCACGCCGTCGTCCGCGAACTGCGCGAGGAGACCGGCATCCCGGCCGCACCCACGGACGTGCGCCTCGCCGACGCCCTCAGCTCCCCGGCCGGCCACCTCCTCCTCTTCGGCCTCCTCCCACCCCGCCCGACCGAAGCCCTCCCGCCCTCGACCCCGACCGACGAGACCAGCGGACACCATGTGCTGCGCGGGGCGGAGGAGCTGGCGTTTCCGCTGCATACGGAGGCGGTGCGGCGGTTCTTCGCGGGGGCGTACGGGTAGGGCGTGACGTGGATCCGATCTCCGATATCCAGTAGCCGACATCCTGGATCCACTTGCGGGTCGGGGTGGGAATGCAGGGCGGGGGTGGGAATGCAGGGCGGGGGTGGGAATGCGGGCCGGGGGTGGGATTACAGGGCCGGGGTTGGATCCGATATCCAACGTCCAACATCCTGGATCCAACCGCCGCCCCCCTCGTTCAGAGCCCCCGCACCCGCACCGGCAGCCCCGCCTCCTCCACCCCCTCGTCCCGAACCCGCTCCACGACGACCCGCCCGTCCACCAGACGCGACTGGTACCGCTCGATCTCCGCGGGCTCCCAGCCGTCGCCGGTGTCCCGGACGACCAGACCGCCGCCCGTACGCCCGGGGGCGGGCGCCCAGGCCTCCAGCATCAGTTCGTCCCGCTCGTCACGGACGGGAATCACCGCGCCCGCGCGGGCCAGTACGGGGATCCGGGAGAGGGGCGCGTCGAGAAGGACCTGTCCCGGTCCGTCGTACGCCCGCTCCGTCGCCGTGTCGTACCAGCGCCCCCGCGGCAGCCGCACGGCCCGCCGGTCGGTGCCGCCGGACAGCACCGGGGCGACCAGCAGCGAGTCGCCCAGCAGGAAGGCGTCCTCGCAGTCCCGTAGCGCACGGTCCTGCGGCGTGCCCCACCACACGGGTCGCACATAGGGCGCCCCCGTCAGCCGCGCGAGCCGCGACAGGGTCACGAAGTACGGGCGCAGCCGCTCCCGTTCGGCGAGTGCCGTCCGCGCGTGCTCCAGGACCTCGGCGCCGAACTCCCACGGTTCGCGCCGCCCCGCGTCGATCGCCGCGTGGGTGCGGAACAGCGGCAGCCACGCCCCCAGCTGGTACCAGCGCAGGAACAGCTCGGGCGACGGGCTCCCGTCGAAACCGCCCACGTCGGGCCCCGAGTACGGCACCCCGCACAGTCCCAGGCCGAGCACCAGCGCCAGCGAGGCCCGCAGCCCGGGCCACCCCGTCGCGACGTCGCCCGACCACGTCCCGCCGTACCGCTGCATCCCCGCCCACCCCGAGCGCGAGAACAGGAAGGGCCGCTCCTCCGGCCGCAGCTGCCGCAGCCCCTCGTACCCCGCCCGGGCCATCGTGAGCCCGTACACGTTGTGCGCCTCGCGGTGGTCGCCGCCCCGCCCCTCCAGACAGTGCCGGGCCGAGCGGGGCAGCGTCGGGTCGCCGAACGGGGCGAACGACACCGGCTCGTTCATGTCGTGCCACACCCCGGAGAAGCCCTGCTTCAGCCGCTCCTCGTACAGCCCGCCCCACCACTTCCGCGTCTGCGGGTCGGTGAAGTCCGGATAGGCGCACTCTCCAGGCCAGACCACGCCCCGCACCTCCTCGCCCCGGTCGTCCCGCACGAACGCCCCGGCCGCCCGCCCGCCCTCGTACACCGTGCTGCCCGGCTCCGCCTTCACCGCCGGATCCACGATCGACACCAGCCGCACCCCGCGCTCCCGCAGCTCCTCCGCGAGCCCGGGCAGATCGGGAAACCGCTCCCGGTCCACCGTGAACACCCGGTGCCCGTCGTAGTGGTCGATGTCCAGGTGCAACACCGACAGCGGAAGCCCCCGGTCCCGGTAGCCGTCCACCACCCGCCGCACCTCCCGCTCGCTGCCGAAGCCCCAGCGGGCGTGCTGCGGCCCCAGCGCCCAGGACGGCGGCAGCGCCGGCGCCCCGGTCAGCGCCGTCCAGCCGTGCAGCACCCGCGCGGGAGTGCCGACGACCACCCAGCAGCGCAGCGGACCGCCCTCCATCCGCACCTCGCTGGTCCCCGCGCGGTCGTGCCCCGACCCGGCGCCCTCCTCGCCCTCCGCGAGCAGCACCCGCCCGTCCCACGTGTTGTCGTGGAAGGCCAGATGGGTCCCCGCGTCCGCGACCACCAGCTGCACCGGCATGGTGATGTAGAGCGGATCGTCACCGGGGGAGAAGCTCGCCGAGGGGTCGGTGTTCCACAGCCGGTACGCGCCGTCCCGCAGCCGGGGCCCCGCCGCACGCCCGCCGAGGCCGAAGAACCGGGCGTCCGCCGCCACCTCGCTGCGCTGCACCCACCGCGCCGTCCCGCCCCGCACCGGCTCCCACCAGCGCGGCGGCAGATCCCGGCGCAGCACGACCCCGCCCGGGGTGCGCACCTCCACAGCCCCGTGCCGGGACACCGCGACGGTCACCCGCTCCGACACCACCCGCCAGCCGCCCTCCGTGTCCGGCTCCAGGACGGCCCGCGGGTCCGGCTCGGGCGGCTCACCGGCCAGCGCGTACGAGGGCAGCGGCCCCGCCCCGTCCCAGCCCCAGAACACGGTGCCGCCCGCCGACACGGAGATCCGCAGCTCGGAGCGGGCGAAGCGGATGATCCCCCCACCCGGAAGCGGCTCCACCTCACCCATCGGGCCCGGCACCCGGGCCCGCTCCGCACCCCTCGGCGGCAGGGCCCGCGCGTCGGCACGGCGCTGCCGCCACGCCGACCGCGCCGCCCGCAGCCCCTGCACCGAACCCAGCGCCTTCACCGAGCGCACCAGCTCACGACCGTCCATGCCGCTCACCCTGCCACCCGGACAGCCGTGCACGAGCGGCGTTCAACTGCCGTTCACCCGTGGTGGGAGCACATATTCAGCTTCCGGACCATGGGCGGGGAACCCTGGTGCGATCGCCCCTCACATGGCATCGTCCCTGTCAGCCGTGTCTCGCGCACACCCCCGCGCGTGCGCGCGACACACGCAGACCCCGCGTACAGCCAGGGAGCCACAGCATGACATCAGCGCAGACCGAGCCGCTTTGGCAGCCTGACGAGGACCGCGTCGCCGCGGCCGCCGTCACCCGCTTCCAAGCCTGGGCGGCGGAGCGCCACGGCGCGCCCGCCGAGGGCGGCTACCCGGCCCTGCACCGCTGGTCCGTCGACGAGCTGGAGACCTTCTGGGCCGCCGTCGCCGAGTGGTTCGACCTCCGCTTCTCCACCCCGTACGAGCGTGTCCTCGGCAGCCGTGACATGCCCGGCGCCGACTGGTTCCCCGGGGCCACCCTCAACTACGCCGAGCACGCCCTGCGGGCCGCCGAGGAACGCCCCCACGACACCGCGCTCCTCCATGTCGACGAGACGCACGAACCGAAGCCGGTGAGCTGGGCCGAGCTGCGCCGCCAGGTCGGCTCCCTCGCCGCCGAGCTGCGCGGTCTCGGCGTCCGCCCCGGCGACCGGGTCAGCGGCTATCTGCCGAACATCCCCGAGGCCGTCGTCGCCCTGCTCGCGACCGCCGCCGTCGGCGCCGTCTGGACCTCGTGCGCCCCCGACTTCGGCGCCCGCAGCGTCTTGGACCGCTTCCAGCAGGTCGAGCCCGTGGTCCTGTTCACGGTCGACGGCTACCGCTACGGCGGCAAGGAGCACGACCGCCGCGACACCGTCGCCGAGCTGCGCGCCGAACTGCCCTCGCTCCGCGCGGTCGTCCACATCCCGCTGCTGGGCACCCCCGCCCCGGACGGCACCCTGACGTGGGCCGAGCTCACGGCCGCCGACACGGAGCCCGAGTTCGAGCAGGTCCCGTTCTCCCACCCGCTGTGGGTGCTGTACTCCTCGGGCACCACCGGCCTGCCCAAGGCGATCGTCCAGTCCCAGGGCGGCATCCTCGTCGAGCACGTCAAGCAGCTGGGCCTGCACTGCGACCTCGGCCCCGAGGACGTGTTCTTCTGGTACACCTCCACCGGCTGGATGATGTGGAACTTCCTCGTCTCCGGCCTGCTCACCGGTACCACCGTGGTCCTGTACGACGGGAGCCCCGGCTACCCGGACACCGCGGCCCAGTGGCGCGTCGCCGAGCGCACCGGCGCCACCCTGTACGGCACCTCCGCCGCGTACGTGATGGCCTGCGCGAAGGCCGACGTCCACCCCGGCCGCGACTTCGACCTCTCGCGGGTGAAGTGCGTCGCCACCACGGGCTCCCCGCTGCCCCCCGACGGCTTCCGCTGGCTCCACGACGAGGTCCGCGAGGACCTGTGGATCGCCTCCGTCAGCGGCGGCACCGACGTCTGCTCCTGTTTCGCCGGCGCCGTGCCGACCCTGCCCGTCCACATCGGCGAGCTCCAGGCCGCCGGTCTCGGCACCGACCTGCAGTCCTGGGACCCGTCGGGCAAGCCGCTCGTCGGCGAGGTCGGCGAGCTCGTCGTCGCCAATCCGATGCCGTCCATGCCGATCCGCTTCTGGAACGACCCCGACGGCAGCCGCTACCGCGACAGCTACTTCGAGATGTTCCCCGGTGTGTGGCGCCACGGCGACTGGATCACGATCACCGACCACGGCTCGGTCGTCATCCACGGCCGGTCCGACTCCACCCTGAACCGCCAGGGCGTCCGTATGGGCAGCGCCGATATCTACGAGGCCGTCGAACGCCTCCCGGAGATCCGCGAGTCCCTCGTCATCGGCCTCGAAGAGCCGGACGGCGGCTACTGGATGCCGCTCTTCGTCCACCTGGTGGAGGGCGCCGGCCTCGACGAGGACCTGATCGCCCGCATCAAGAGCACGATCCGCACCGAGCTCTCCCCGCGCCACGTCCCCGACGAGATCATCGAGGTCCCCGGCGTCCCGCACACCCTCACCGGCAAGCGGATCGAGGTCCCGGTCAAGCGCCTCCTCCAGGGCACTCCGATGGAGAAGGCCGTCAACGCCGGCTCGGTCGACAACCTCGACCTGCTCCGCTTCTACGAGCGGCTCGCGGCGGAACGGCGCTCGGCCTAGGGCCGCTTCCCGACGCCGGCGCGTGCGCGGAGCGCCGGCCCGGCTGCGGCGCGAACCGCCGCTCACCGTCCCCCGCCGGCCCGTCGGCGGGGGACGGGCGCGTCCCGGAGACGTCGAGCGAGTCCTGCACGGCCGCCCCGCGACCGGCCACGCACCGACTAACCGCCGTACGTCGCCTGCGCGTCACCGAGTACCGCCGCGAAGTCCGCGGCGAGCCGCGCCGCCTCCGCAGGGACGAGCGTCGACGTCGTGATCCGCACGGCGGTGGGCGCGCCGATCCGGAACCGCGCGCCCGCCGCCACCCACCAGCCGAGCGTCCGCAGCCCGTTCACCACCGCCGACTCGTCGCGCACCGGCACCCACACGTTCAGCCCGCTCCCGCCGACGGAGGGGATGCCGTACGAGCCGAGCGCGGCGATCAGGGCCTGCCGCCGTTCCGCGTACGCGAGCTCGCCGGCGGCCACGAGCCGGGTGACCGCCGGGTCGGAGAGCAGATCGACGACGGTCTCCTGCAGGACGTGGCTGACCCACCCGGACGTCATCACCATGCGCCCGTCGTGCCGCGCCAGGGTCACCGGATCACCGGCGACCGCCGCCCACCGCAGGTCGACCCCCAGCCGCTTGGAGACGGTGCGCACCTGGGCCCAACGGTCGAGCCCCGCGGCGCCCAGGGTCGGCCTCAGGGCGCCCGTGAAGCCGGCGTTGTAGTCGTCCTCCACGACCAGAACCTCGGGAAACTCCCGCAGCAGGGCCACCAGTTCGTCCCGCCGGGCCGAGGAGAAGGACGCCCCGGTGGGGCACTGGGCGTGCGGGGTGCAGACCACGGCCCGCACCCCGGCGCGCAGTGCCGCCCGCAGCCCTTCGGGGACGATCCCCTCGCGGTCCACGGACACCGGCACCATGCGCAGGCCCAAGGCCGGTACGAGGTCGAGGAGATGGTGGAAGCCGGGGTCCTCGACGGCGACGGCGTCCCCGGGGCGCAGTTCCACGGAGAGCAGTCGTGCGACGCAGTCGAGCGCCCCGTGTGCGAACGTGACCCGCTCCGCCGGCACGCCGTCCCGCGCGAACCAGGCACGCGTCAGCTCCTCTAGCGCCGCGAGCCGGGGCGCCGCGCGGTGCGAGCCGTACACGGGGCGCACCTCCGCGGGGGGCCGGAGCACCGGCAGGAAGGCGGGGTCCGGAAGACCCGAGGCCAGGTCGGTCACGCCGGGCGGCACCCGCGGCGGACGCCGCGAGGCAACGGAGGGCGCTTCCGCGACGACCGTGCCGCCCCGGCCCCGGGTGACCACGAGGCCGCGCTGTCTCAGCTCCTTGTACGCCGTCGCGACCGTGCCCGGACTGACCCCCAGCTCGTCGGCGAGACGCCGTACGGGAGGCAGCGCGTCGCCCGGCGCGAGCTCGCCCTCGGTGACACCGCGCTCGACGGACGCGGCAATCCCCTTGGCCGTCGTCCCACTGATCGAATATTGTGTTGCCACGTACTGAACTATGTATCAATACATAACTCGCGTCAAGGGGGAACCGAGTGAACCGCCCGACCTCGTGGCACCGCACCGCGCTCGACCGCATACCCGGAGGCCGCGACGGCCGCCTGATGCTCCTCGTCAGCATCATCGACAAGACCGGCACCGGCCTCTGGGCAGGCTGCACCGCCCTCTACTTCACCTACGTCTCCGGACTCGGCCTCGGCCAGGTCGGCCTCCTGATGACCGTCTCCGGCGGCGTCGGCATCGCCGGCGCCCCGCTCGCCGGCCGACTCGCCGACCGCTTCCCCCTCGTCCGCGTCATCGTCGGCTCCCAGCTCATGCGCGGCGCCGCCCTCCTCGCCCTCCTCACCACCGACAACTTCCTCCTCCTCACCCTCTACTCCGCCCTCGGCGCCCTCCCCGACCGCGCCGGCAGCGTCCTCATCAAGCTCTACGCCGCCCGCCTCGCCGGCCCCGACCGCGTCCGCTACCAGGCGATCCAGCGCACCACCGTCAACATCGGCTGGTCCATCGGCGGACTCGGCGCCGCCGCGGCCCTCGCCACCGGCAGCACCCGCGCCTACGGAGTCCTCCTCGTCGGCAACGTCCTCAGCTACCTCGTGATCGCGCTCCTCACCCTGCGCTGCGACGAGCCCCCGGCGCCCTCCCGCGTCGCCGCCACCTCCGCCGACACGCCGAAGCACAGGCCCGCCAGTCCCTGGCGCGACCGGACCTTCCTCGCCTACACGGCGACCGAAGCGGCCCTCTTCCTCGACGACACGATCCTCCAGGTCGCCGTCCCGCTCTGGATCGTCCACGCCACCCAGGCCCCCGTCGGCCTCGCCCCGCTGCTCCTGGTCCTCAACACCGTGCTCGTCGTCCTCTTCCAGGTCCCCCTCGCCCGCTTCGGCGCGACCACCCAGGCGGCCCGGCGCCTGATCCTCCCGCTCTCCGGCCTGTTCGTCGTCGGCACCCTCGCCCTCGCGGCCTCCGCGGCAGGCGGACGCACCCTCGCCATCACGGCCCTGTCCGTCGCGGTCATCGGCCTCACCTTCGCCGAGATCATCCACGCGACCGCGTCCTGGGAACTCTCCGTCGCCCTCGCACCCGCCGAGGCCCAGGGCGCCTACCTCGGCGTCCACGGACTCGCCCACTCCACCCAGCGCTTCGCCGGCCCCCTGCTCGTCACCGGCGTCATGTCCGTCGGCCCCCTCGCCTGGCCCCTCCTCGGAGCCGCCCTCGTCGCCGCCGGCGCGGCCCAGTACCGCGTGATCCGCGACCGCGTCAGCCCACCGACCCAGCCGTCACTGTCAGTGCCCACGGTTACGGTGAGTGAGCACTGATCGTCAGAGCCCAGGGGGAGACATGACCACCCGCCACACCGCGGCCGCCATGCGCCGCGCACTGCGCCGCGAAGTACCCAGCACCGTCGCCCTCCTCGCCGACGAGGAGGACTTCACCGCCATGCGGCGCTACGAGACCTTCGCCTTCGACGACCACGCCCGCTACCTCGCCCACGTCGAGGACCTCCTGCGCACCCTCGCCGCCGAGGGCGGCCACACCACCCTCGCCCTCTTCGACCCCGAGGAGTACGCGGAGTACTGCGCCGACACCGGCCTCGACCCCGACCACGCCAACAGCCGCAGCCGCTACACCGCCGAACGCGCCGCGACCGGCGCCCGCCTCACCTACACCGGACAACCCCTCGCCACCCTCCTCCCCGTCCTCGTCGACACCGCCGTCCGCCGGGCCACCTGGGAGTACGCGACGATGCTCCTCACCGACGCCGGCACCTGCGCCGACTGCGGCAAGGACATCGGCCACGCCTCCTTCGAGCGCGCCTCCCACCTCCTCCTACGCCTCCTCGACACGGCAGGACCCGGCACCCACCACCTCGTCTGCAGCGTCCCCGCCGGAGCCGAACAACTCCTGGCCGTCCTCCACACCACCCGGGACACCACCGGCCCCACCCGCCTCGACAGCTCCGAAGGCGCCGAGTTCGTCACCGTCCTCGCCACCGGCATCGCCCTCGGCACCCCCGGCGGAGTCGTGCTCCGCACCCAGACCCCCGACGCCCCCGCCCGCCTCCACGGCTGGCGCCTCCACCACGGCCGCCTCCACCCCCTCACCGAGGCCGAGGTCTTCGACGCCTACTGCACCGACGCCCGCACCGGCGAACCCATCTCTCCCGAACCCGACGTCGAATACCGAGCCGGATTCCCCCTCGCCCACGACGACGACACCCACCCCCACTGACGCCGAAGGGACTCCCCGCCACCTCAGTGACGGGAAGCCCCTCCGACAAACACCCACAGCCGTACGCCGGGGATCACTCCCCGGACAGCACCGCCTGCGCCGCCATCCGCGCGTCGTGCGCGGTGTCCGCGGCACGCGCCGCGGCAGCGGCACGCTCGCACTGCGCCAGCGTGTACTTCGCCAGCGTCGCCCGCACATACGGAATCGACGCCGCACCCATGGACAGGGAGGTCACCCCCAGACCCGTCAGCACACAGGCCAGCAGCGGATCCGAAGCGGCCTCGCCACAGACACCACAGCTCTTGCCCTCGGCCTTGGCCGCCTCGGCGGACAGCGCCACCAGGTCGAGCAGCGCGGGCTGCCACGGGTCCTGCAGCCGGGACACCGCACCGACCTGACGGTCGGCCGCGAAGGTGTACTGCGCCAGGTCGTTCGTACCCAGCGACAGGAACTCGACCTCCTGCAGGATCGAGCGCGCCCGCAGCGCGGCGGAGGGGATCTCCACCATCGCACCGAACTTCGCCCGCAGCCCCGCCTCACGGCACGCGTCGGCGAACGCCTTCGCATCCGTACGGTCGGCCACCATCGGCGCCATGACCTCCAGGTACACCGGCAGACCCTCGGCGGCCTTCGCCAGCGCCGTCAGCTGGGTCCTGAGCACCTCCGGGTGGTCCAGCAGCGTCCGCAGACCCCGCACACCCAGAGCGGGGTTGGGCTCGTCCGCCGGCGTCAGGAAGTCCAGCGGCTTGTCCGCACCCGCGTCCAGCACGCGCACGACCACACGGCCCTCGGGGAAGGCCTCGAGCACCTTGCGGTACGCCTCGATCTGCTTCTCCTCCGACGGCGCCTGCTTGCTGTCGTCCAGGAAGAGGAACTCCGTACGGAACAGACCGACGCCCTCGGCACCCGCCTCGACCGCCGCCGGCACGTCCGCCGGACCGCCCACGTTCGCGAGCAGCGGCACCTTGTGCCCGTCCGACGTCGCACCAGGACCACTGGAGGCGGAGAGAGCGGCCTTGCGCTCCTCGGCGGCCTTCGTCAGAGCCGCCTTCTTCTCCTCGCTCGGGTCCACGAAGATCTCGCCGGTGGAACCGTCCACCGCGATGACCGTGCCCTCGGCCAGCTCACCCGCACCCGGCAGCGCGACCACGGCCGGCACGCCCAGCGCCCGCGCGAGGATCGCGCTGTGGCTGGTCGGCCCGCCCTCCTCGGTCACGAAACCCAGGACGAGCGCCGGGTCGAGCAGCGCCGTGTCGGCGGGGGCAAGATCCCGCGCGATCAGCACATAGGGCTCGTCACTGTCCGGCACGCCCGGCATCGGCACACCCAGCAGGCGCGCCACGATCCGGTTCCGCACGTCGTCCAGGTCGGCCACGCGGCCGGCCATGTACTCACCGGCGCCCGCGAGCAGCTCCCGGTAGTGCGAGAACGCGTCATAGATTGCGCGCTCGGCCGTGCTGCCCACCACGATCCGGCGGTCGACGTCGGCGATGAGCTCCGGGTCCTGGGCGATCATCGCCTGGGCCTCCAGCACGGCCTGAGCCTCGCCACCCGCCAGATTGCCGCGTGCAATCAGGTCGGCAGCCACAGCCTCCACAGCCTGGCGGGCGCGCCCCTGTTCGCGCTCCGCCTCGTCGGCGGGAATCTGCTTGGCCGGCGGCTCCAGGACCGCCGTACCCATGTGCCGGACCTCGCCGATCGCCACTCCGTGGCTGACACCGACGCCTCGCAGCGTTGTCTCCATCTCACCCGTCTCCGATAAAGCGGCGGCCGGGCCGCCGCGTCGTTGAATGTCGCTAGCGCTCGTCGTGGGACGAGCCGGCGATCACTGCCAGCTGAAGAGCTCGTCGCCGGCCTTCACGTCGCCGTCCTCACGGAGGCCGGAGAGGGAGTCGGCGGTGGCTTCCAGCGCCACGATGGGACAGATGGGGGACTTGCCGTGGGCCTCGACCTCGGCGGGGTTCCAGCGGACGATGTCCTGCCCGCGGACGACCGTGTCGCCCTTGTTCACGAGGAGCTCGAAGCCCTCGCCGTTCAGCTGGACGGTGTCGATCCCGAGGTGCGTCAGCACCCCGTGGCCCTCGCCGTCGACGACGACGAACGCGTGCGGGTGGAGAGAGACGACGACGCCGTCGACGGGCGAGACGGCCACGGAGGGCTCACGCACGGGGTCGATGGCGGTGCCGGGACCGACCATCGCACCGGAGAAGACGGGGTCGGGTACTGCGGCGAGACCGATGGCGCGTCCAGCGAGTGGCGACGACACGGTTGTCATGGGAAGCCTCCCAGGGGCGGAGATTGTGTGGCGCCGTCACTACCTGTCCTGGACGGCGTACTGTTCAGAAGCGTAAGTCATAAGAAGTCCCGGTTCCGCACGAGACGTACCACTTGGCGGACCTAGGGACTACCGGCAACGATTTGCCTCTAGAGACGGTGGGATGTACTGTCGTACTCCTGCCTGACCCCAACGCGGCTTTGAGTCGTGGGTCGGCAGCACCTATCAAGCCAGATCCTAACCCCAGTGGTCTACACCTCTGCGTGCTCGCAGGGGGGTGGTCAGGGGGAGTGAAAAAGCCTGGTAGTGTTTGACCCCCGCCGGAAGGGCCGAAAAGCGAAAGCGAATTCGGACCGGAAAGCGCCGAGGAAATCGGGTCGGAAAGATCTGATAGAGTCGGAAACGAAGGAAGCGCCCGGAGGGCCTGGAAACAGGAACAAAGGAAGCGTCCGCACCTTGAGAACTCAACAGCGTGCCAAAAATCAACGCCAGATTAGTTGATACCCCGTCCATCTTCGGATGGTCGAGGTT